>JAFAIN010000309.1 GCA_019236695.1 Acidobacteriota bacterium
CCTCGCGCGCCTCCCGCCAAACGAACGGACGGCGCGGCAGGTTCAGCTTCCTGCCGCGCAGGATGCCCCAACCGGCCGTAGCTGCCATGAGCAGGCATGCCGGGAGCAGACCGGCAAGAAACATCTGCTGCACCGGAATACGCGCCACAATGGCGTAGAGAATCAGCGGGAGGCAAGGTGGCAGCAGGATGCCCAGGGCGCCCGCGCCTGTGACCAGGCCAAGCGCGTCTTTTTCCGAGTAGCCGGACTCCAGCAGCACTGGCATCAGCAACCCGCCTAATGCCAGGATCGTTACTCCCGATGCCCCGGTAAACGAAGTGAAAAAAGCGCATACCAGCACGGTTACGACCGCCGGGCCTCCGCGCATGCTGCCAAACATCGCGTAGAACACCCTGACCAGCCGATGCGGTGCCCGGCTCTCCGCCAGGAAATATCCCGCTAGTGTGAACAGCGGGATGCTCGGGAGCATGGGGTTGGTGGCCAGCGAGTAGTGAGAGACCGCAATCGAGGCGAGCGGCTGGCCAAGACTCCAGAACGACAGGAGCGAAACCCCTCCGAGTACGGCAAAAGCCGGCAGCCCCAGTAGGGTTGATGCAGCAAGCAGGACCACACCCAACACCAGCGCGATTGGAGAGGGCCCCAGCCACGCCGCAAGCGCAACGAGCCCGGCAGCTCCGGCCAGAAGCAGCCCCCGCATTGCCGGGCGCCCTTCCAGTCGCACAATCGCCCGCGCTGCGATTGCGCAGAAGCCCGCCGGCAGTGCTGTTTCGATCACCCATCGCGGAATTCCGCCGGCCAGCGTGCCGCCCGCAAGCCGTTCCACCCTCACAAACTGAAATCCGGCCACCGCCAGAAGCAGGCTGATCGACGCCGCTGCCACACCAGTGAAGGCCCTGGCTGCTCCGCGTGCCTGCTCTGCAGACCGGCTCTCCTGAAATCCGAAAAGTGCCAGCAGTCGGCTTTCGCGAGCCGCGATCGCCCCGCCCAGCATTCCGACAATGAGTGTGAGATGCTGCACGATGATGGCGTTGCTCGCGATGCCGACGCGCAGCGTGCTCCGCAACAGAATCTCCGCCAGGGGCAGCACAACCATTGCCATGAGCACGACGGCGATCAATCCGTCTTCCATTCGGTGCAGGCGGTGGCGAAATTTGGCCAACCAGATCCCCCGGGCGGCATGATTTCCGGAATCGGAAAGCGGCGTGAGAGCTGAGGCCTCCCCAACCATGGAAATTGAGCTCATTGTGCCAGCCTCCCATTCTCAGCCCGGTAGGCGGCCAGCAATTGCTGAACGCGATCGAACACGTCGGCCGGAACAACAGCTCCGCGAATCTCTCCATACATGCCCTCGGCGGTCTTGCGCCATTCCTGCTCCAGTTCCGGCGAAAGGTCATGAATCTGCATGCCGTGGCTCTTCATGGTTGCCACGGATTGTTCCGCTTCGGCACGCGCGCGCTTCTGCGTCTCGCGCCCAGCGTCTTCCGCGGCCTGCCGCAGCTTTTGCCGCAGCGGCTCCCGGATTTGCTCCCAGGCCGATTTCGAGATCACAGCGCCGCCAACCAGCGGCGCCCAATCCACCCGCACCATGTGCTTCACCACTGTGTTGAACTGGAACGACAGCGCAATCATTGGCGCAGTGGGAATCGCATCGATCATTCCGGTCTGCAGCGCGGTCAGGGCGTCGGGCCACTCCAGCGGTCGCGCCGGAAACCCGGCCTTCTTCATGATGTTCAGCTGCGCCGGGTCCGAAGCGCTCACAAAGGTCGTCATATGACGGAAGTCATCAGGCCGCAGCGCGGCATTGCGGCTGAAGAAGTTCATCCAGCCGCTGTCGGCCCAGAACAGCATCACGAAGCCTTTCTCCAACAGGCGGCGCTCGAGTTCAGGCCTCAATTGGTTCCGTACGTATTCCATCTCGCTGAAATCGCGGAACATCATTGGCATGTACTGCAGTGCAGTAACTGATTTGTCGACCTCCGCCAGCCCAATGTCCGTAACCAGCGCCGCCTGAATCTGGCCGGTGCGGATGCGGCGAATCATGTCGGGCTCACTGCCCATGGTGCAGTTCGGGTAGATAGTCAACTCCACTCCTGCCTGGCGCCAGTGCTCCGCCATGGCCTGCAGCCCCTGGTGATACGTGGTCCCCTGCGGAGCACAAGTGGCCAGTCGCACCCGCTGCTGGCACACGGCTGGCGCAACCGCGAGGGTGGTAAGCACGATTGCAAGAGTGACCTTTCGGACGCTCCAATTCGATTTTGGCATGGCGATGTCTCCTTATCAGGGCCTGGTGAGCGCAATGGCATACGCCGAATTCGGCATCGCTGCCACCGCGGAGGGGACGAATAGCTCCTCTTCCCTACCCAGCAGCCATCGGGCGCGCCTCTGCATGACGATGTTGTTCAGCCGCCACTGCGGTTTGTTATCGGGATCAATGGCAAGCGCCGTTCCGAGCAGCGATTCGAATTCCTGCCGGTTCTGCTTCTGAATCGAAACTGCCTCCGCAAGTGACACGTAAGGAGCGGCAAGCTCGCCTCCGGTAAGCGCCACCTGGCGATCGAAGTGGGTGCGGCAACGTTCGGCAAAATCACCGGCCACGCCCTGCCGCGCCGGCTCATACGCAATCAGGAAGCCGTGAATGGCGCCCTCCAGGAAATCCGGATCGAGCGCCAGGGCTCGATCGATCAGCGCCTCAACCAATGGCTGGTCGGCAATGAGCGCCGGATTGTCCTTCGAAACCGAAATCGCCAGTCCCCAGGCCGCAGCCGTCCAATAGAGCAACGGCACGTCAGTGCGTGAACGCACGCCCGCAGTCGCTGAGCGGCGGTCGCGCCGCAAGGCGGAGGAAAAGCCCGGGGTGTTGATTTCGAGGCCGCGCAGGCCGTAATCGCGCGCTCGCAAGTAGAGCCTGCGTGCACGGCCGCGCATGGCCTGCGCCGCATTCAGATCGTGTGACTCCATCTCGTCTGCCGGAAGCTGCACGTACACGAATGCGTACTGGGTAAACCCGCTCGCCGCCGCTACCAGCAGGCTACGGTGCCGCGGCGACTCCGCCAGCACGCTCTCCATCAGCTTCAGGCTGAATGGAACCGCGCTGCCGATCAGTTCGGGATCGTCATCGGACGCAAATGTGTCGCCGCTCGATGCAAGCGAGTCACCGATCTTGTTGATCGCCACCTTGCGGAGGGAGCAGCCCAGGTTTCCGATTGCGGTAAGGATTGCCGCCACTGCGAGGAGAGCAGAAAACTTGATTCGCAGAGTGCGCAGCCACTCATGAAGAGTTGACCAGGGACCGGCGATCAAAGCTCGCAACGATTCGGCCGGCGGGCAGCAGCTTCCGAACAGCCAAAACCCAATCATCGATGAGGCGCTCTCGATCGCTACTGCATTCCATCTCTGCCATGAGGTCACGTGCTGCCTCCAAAACGCCACCAGTCTTCACTCTCGCTGCCTGCGCGCCAATGCCTGGTGGGTGATTTGATCGTTGCCGGCGTGTCCCTCCGTAAGGTCCTAACAGCACAACACTTATTGGTAAATGTCGCTTACGGTGATAAACTTCCGCGCAATCAAATCGGGGCAGATTTCATGGCGCACAGAACGGCTGTTGCCCGGTTCGGTACCTTTGAACTCGACCTGAAGACCGGCGAATTGCGCAAAAGCGGAATTCGCCTGCGCCTGCCCAACCAGTCTTTCCAGGTGCTGGCGCTGCTGCTGGAGAAACACGGCAGCGTTGTCGCGCGCGAAGATTTGCGGCGCCAGCTTTGGCGTGACGATACGTTCGTGGATTTTGAGCGCGGGCTGAATCGCGCCGTCAACAAGCTGCGCGAAGCGCTATGCGACTCGGCCGAGGTGCCACGCTTCATCGAGACGCTGCCGCGGCGTGGGTACCGCTTCATCGGAACGGTGGAAACTCACACCGCACGCAAGCCCACTGTGCTGGTCCTGCCGTTCGCGAACTACACCAGCGACGCAAAACAGGAATTTTTCGTCGATGGCATGACGGAGGAAATGATCGCGCAGCTCAGCCGGCTGAACCCGCAGAAGCTTCGCGTCATTGCGCGCAGCACTTCGGCGCAGTACAAGGATTCTACAAAGCCGCTGGATGAGATTGCGGCCGAACTTGACATCAACTACGTGCTCGAAGGCAGTGTGCGCCGTGAGCGCAGCCGCGTGCGCATTACGGCGCAGCTCATCGAGCTCCCTGGCCAGACTCATCTTTGGGCCAGCAGCTACGACCGCCCCCTGAAGGATTCGCTCACCATCCAGAGCGAGGTGGCCGAATGCATTGCCAATTCGCTGGCGGTGGAATTGTTGCCCGAACAGCGCGCACTTATCGCGCGCTCCTCGGCGCGCGATCCGGAAGCTTACGAGCTGTATCTGCACGGCCGCTATCATTGGGCCAGAAGGACCGAAGAAGATTTTCGCAAGGCGCTCGCATATTTTCAGAAAGCCATCCAGAAGGATCCTGGCTACGCAGCTCCCTACGCCGGGCTGGCCGACGTCTATAACATGTTCGGCTTTTGGGGATGGCTGCCCTCGCGCGAAGGCTTTGGGCTGGCAAAGTCGGCAGCCACGGCCGCGCTCAACCTCGACGAAAAACTGGCGGAAGCCCATTCGGCGCTGGGCTATGCCATTCTGCGCGGCGATTGGGATGCCGCCAGCGCCGAGCGTGAGCACAAGCGCGCCATCGAACTGAACCCGAATTTTGCCGTTGGTCGCGACCAGTATGGCCTGGGGCTGCTCGAGCTTGGCCGCATCGACGAAGCTCTTCAAGAAATGGAGATTTCGCGGAAGCTCGACCCGCTTTCCGTCGTGGTTCGGACGCATATTGGCTGGGCGCACTACTTTGCGCGCCGCTATGAACTCGCCATTCAGGAGCTTGAGAAGACGCTCGCGCTCGACTCGCAGTTTCCGCTGGCGCTGTATTTCCTGGGCATGGCCTATGAGCAGGTTGGGCGATACGATGACGCCATCGCGAGCGTTGCCCGCGCCACCGAACTCTCCAATCAGCACCCCGGGGGAATTGCCGTGCTCGCCCACATTCACGCATGCAAGGGCGAGCGAGCCAAAGCAGCCGCGCAACTGGCGCGGCTGCGGAACACGGCTCGTGAGCGGCACGTCTCGCCGTTCTTCTTTGCGCTGGCTACTGTCAACACCAATCCGAGCCAGGCAGTGGAGCACCTGGAGGCAGCCTACAAGGAGCGCTCGAACTGGCTCATCCACCTCAAGCTCGATCCGCAGTTCGACGTGCTGCGCAACAATTCCGCTTTCCAAACCCTCGTTGCGGCAATTAAGCTCTCCTCACCGATACCGTTGTCAGTTGCAGCCGGCTAACCGGCATCCTTCTTCCGGGACAGATCTGTTGAACCAGGCACGTACTTCAATGCGCTCGACGGGACGCCTGCTTCGCGTTCTTATCGTCAACTGCTACTTTGACGATTCGCGGCAGAGCCTTCCTCGCCCGGGCAAACTGCCCCTGCCCATGGGCCCCGCGTACCTGGCGGGCGCGCTATCGCGCGAGCGCTGCGACGTCCGAGTCTATTGCGAAATGGCGAGTGGTCCGCTGCATGACGCAGGCTTGCTGGCCTGGCCCGACATGCTGGTGCTCACGGGCATCACGTGCGCTTTTGATCGCATGCTTCACCTGGCCGCGTATGCGCGCTCCTTGAATCCCAAGGTTGTGATCGCAGCCGGAGGGCCGGCGATTCGCGCCATTCCGCAATTCGCGCGCCGGTACTTCGACTATTGCTGCCTGGGTGACGTTGAGGAATTGGGCGAAATTGCGCGCCAGGTCTTCGGCAGTGAGTTCGCGGCCGAGCAATGCTTCCCTCGCTTCGACCTCGCCTACTGGATCGGAACCGTGGCGCACCTCGAGAGCAGCCGGAATTGCAATTTCCGCTGCGGGTTTTGCTCGCTCACAGCCGAAGGGCGAGGCTTCCGCCGGCTCTCGCTCGATTATTTCGAGCGCCAGTTGCAGGCGGTAGAAAGACGCCAGATCGCGCTGCTGATCGACAACAATTTTTACGGCAATGACCGGCCCGGCTTCCTCGATCGTGTTGGCGTACTCCGCCGCATGTGGCTGGAGAAGCGCTTCCTCGGCTGGGGAGCGCTGGTCACGGGCGACTTTTTCCTGAATCCCGACAACCTGCCGCTGGTGGCCGAATCGGGCTGCGTCGGCCTGTTCAGCGGCGTCGAGTCATTTGATGTCGAATGGCTGAACGGAATGAACAAGGCCCATAACACCCGCAGTTCCGCTGCGGACGTTATCCGGCAATGCCTCGAGAGCGGACTGGTGTTTGTTTACGGCATGATGCTGGACGTCTCGTCGCGGCGCGCCGCCGACCTGAAGGCTGAAATCGAGTGGGTGTTGAGCAATCCGATGATCACGCTGCCTTCGTACTATGCGCTCGCCACGCCCCTTCCCGGCACACCCTGGTTCTACGATTGCCTGGGCGAACGAAAGCTCCTGCCCAATACCAAGTGGCGTGATCTTGAGGGCACGACGATGTGCGTTCAGCCTCTCGATTCCATCGAAGAACTGAGGCCGCTGCTCTCGCACACGCAGCAGCTCACCGGATACTCCATGCAGGTTCTGAAGCATCAGGCAAAGCTGCTGCTGCGGTACGGCAGAAAACTGTCTCCCGTAAAGCTTCGGGCGCTGGCAAAGAGCGAAGGCATGTCTTACGCCTACGGCTTCGTCAGCAATGCCTCAGCCTGGGTACGTGGCCGGAAACCCTGGGCCGAGACTCGGACGTTCATAAGCACTACGGAGATTCTCGACCCGGTGTATCGGCCGGCCTTGCCTATTGAACCCCGATACCAGCACTACTTTCGGCCGACCATGCTGACGCTGCCAAACGGGGAACTGAACGAAGAACTGGCTGCCGATCTGGGCAGCCCAAAGCAGGCTACCGCCGCACTGAGTATGCCTGGTGTGTAATTTTTGCCGTCCCACTGTATTATGCGGCGATTGGGAGACCCCAGACATATTATGTGGCGGGCGGAGAAGAAGTTTCCGGAAAATTCCGCACTTTCGCACTTCCGCAATTTCGCACTTATGAAGAGGTCGCATGAATTCCGAGCGTGTGCATTTCCTGATTGATCTCGCCATCCATGACGGCAAATTCCCTGGATTTGCGGCCACGGTGGACTCCATGGTCGCTGGGACTGCCTCTGAGCCCGGGGCTCTGCAATACGAGTGGTTCTTAAGCTCTGACCAGAGTCGCTGCCGGCTGCTGGAGACGTACACAAACGCTGCGGCCATGCAGGCGCATATGTCAGGCCCGGTAGTGCAGCAACTGGTTCCCCGTCTGCTCACATTCGGCAGGATTGAGCGCTTTGAGGTTTACGGCACGCCTGACCCGCAATCGGCAGCGGCGCTGGAATCCATGGGAGCAGTAATTTACCGGCATTGGAGCGGCCTGCCGGGGCGGAGATAAGCGGAGCGATTCCCTTTCGGCCGCTCAGGCATTGATGGCAGGTGATTCGAGAAGGCGCCGCCGCAAAGCCTGCATGGCAACAGTATCCTCCGTCAAACACGAAAGCGCCCGCATCCGCGATTCCGGATGAGTTTCCATGAATGCCAGAAAGCTGCTTACCTCGATTCTGTAAAGCACAGCGGGCTCGAGCGCAACTGCCTCTTTGCTGTAAGGGTGCGAACTGATGGCCGCCGGGAGGCCGAGCAGGTCGCCGGCAACGGCTGTGCGCAGGGAATGCCTCGTTCCCAGGTCATCGCGAAATGCGAGTTCCACCGCGCCGGAGTGCACAAGGTAAACGGCGTCGCAGGGCTGCCCCTGCCGGAAGATGGCTTCATTCGGGGAAAAGCGCCGCTCTCCAAAGGGCAGATCGGCGATGTGCTCGAAGCCTGCAGTACTGGTTGCGATTCTCACGCGTAGATTACAACCCGCGCGAAACACCCCCGGCTGTGATGGCGGTCACAGGCCAAAGGGCGGGTCTAACCCGCGGCGCATTATGACGCTCCCCAAACCGCCGCGCGGCTTGGAACAGTCGAAAAGGGTTGGGTCCTTCAGGCTGCCAGTCTC
The DNA here is from genome assembly GCA_019236695.1 of Acidobacteriota bacterium. Classification (GTDB taxonomy): domain Bacteria; phylum Acidobacteriota; class Terriglobia; order Terriglobales; family Acidobacteriaceae; genus JAFAIN01. Next base: position 8,040 of record JAFAIN010000309.1, read on the forward strand.
GTCCACAATCGCGCAAGACTGCGCGCTCCCCTGATATCGTGCGCTCTTCCCCTCCTCCGCAATTCGCAGCCCACACCGTTTCGCCCGATTTGACATACCTTTTCCCTCGCGTGTATTTTCCGCGCAATGACTGACGTGCAGGGGGCATCGCGGGCGGGGTATTCCCGGCAGGCCATGTGGGTGGCGCTTGGGCTGGCGCCGCAGCTTGGCGCTACGCGGTCGCGGCGGCTGGTTGAGCACTTCGGCTCCCTCGACCATGTGTTTCGCGCGTCATTGACGGAGCTGGAAGCCGCCGGCATCGCGGCGGCGAGCGCGCAGGCCATTTACCGCGGCGATGCGATGGGGCGAGCGGAAGAGGAACTGGTTCGCGCTTCTGCGGCCGGCGCGTTCATCCTTACGATTGACGATTCTGCCTACCCCAGCCTCCTGCGCCAGATCTACGATCCCCCGGTTGCGCTCTTCGTCCGCGGCGCGCTCGATGCGCTGGCGCAGGCGGCCATAGCAGTAGTCGGCACGCGCCACCCTACGGCATACGGCCTGGGCATGGCCGAGCGGCTGGGCCGCGATCTGGCAGCGCATGGCCTGGTAATCTGCAGCGGGCTGGCGCGCGGCATTGATGCGGCGGCGCACCGCGGCGCCGTGCATGCCAAAGGGCGCACGGTTGCCGTGCTGGGCACCGGGGTTGACGTAATTTATCCGCGAGAAAACACGCGGCTGGCCGAGAACATCCTCGAAATCGGCGGCGCAATTGTGAGCGAGTTTCCGCTGGGCACCTTCGCCGCGCCGCAGAACTTCCCTATCCGCAACCGCATCATCAGCGGCATGTCCCTGGGCGTGCTCGTGGTTGAGGCCGGCGAATATAGCGGCACCCGCATCACGGCCCGCAACGCGCTCGAGCAAAATCGCGAACTATTTGCCGTGCCCGGCAACGTCACCAACCGGAACGCCTGGGGGCCGAACACCCTGATTAAGCAGGGCGCCAAGCTGGTGGCAACCTGGGAAGACGTTTTTGAGGAGCTGCCCGCCGGCTTGCGCGCTCAACTGGCTCCCGCCCCTGAATCGCAGGGTGCCACATCGGCATCATTGTTCGAACAGGCTGAAACGCTGGGCGAGCACGAAAAGCAGGTTTTCCGGCTGTTGCGGGCCGACGAACCGCGCCACATCGACAAACTCGTGGAAGAACTGGATGGCAAGCTCTCGCCCTCGGAAATTTTTTCAGCGCTCTTCGAGCTGGAATTCTCCGGCAGGATTCGCCAGTTGCCGGGAAAGAATTACGTGAGGGCGATGTAGGCGGAGCTCTCAGCTTTCAGCTTTCAGCTTTAAGCTCTAAGCCGAATTCTTCGCCGCGACCGCCCTATTGACACGGGACGAAAGGGGGCTCTGATGAGGCGATTTCAGGATTTGCATGTGTGGGAACGAGCGCACGCTCTTACGGTAGATGTTTACCGGATCTCCCAGCAGTTTCCCGGAAACGAAATGTATGGCCTGACATCGCAGCTTCGGCGATCTTGCGTTTCCATCGAAGCCAATCTTGCCGAAGGTTGTGGCCGGCGATCCGAACGGGAATTCCTGAGGTTTCTGCATATCGCCATGGGATCCGCCGCTGAAAGCGAGTGCCACCTGCTGATAGCACGGGACCTTGGGATGCTGTCTTCTGACGAATTCGAGCGCTGCACCAAATCTGTGGAGGAAGTCAAGCGGATGTTGAATGGCCTGATGGATCGTGTCGCCGCTGGCATGCTGAAACAAGCGGCAGAGGTCCATCTGGCTGAGAGCTGAAAGCTGAGAGCCGAAAGCTCTGGCGTGATAACGTCAGAAGAGGAGCCCCATTGCCAAAAGGCTTAGTCATCGTCGAATCGCCCACCAAGGCGAAGACCATCGAGAAATATCTTGGCCGCGGTTTTCAGGTCGAGGCCTCGCTTGGGCATGTGAAGGATCTTCCCAAGAACAAGCTGGGCGTGGACCCCGATTCGGATTTTGAAACCGAATACATCGTGATCCCGGGGAAGGAGAAGGTCCTTGGAAAGCTGAAGAAGCTGGCCAAGGCGGCTGACGCCATTTATCTTGCGGCCGACCCGGATCGCGAGGGCGAAGCGATTGCCGCGCACCTGGCCGACGAACTGGGCGAGAGCGACGGCAAATCGAAGAAGAACGGCGGCCCGCCCATCCGCCGCGTCACGTTCAACGAGATTACACAGCGAGCGGTGCGCGAAGCCTTCGAGCACGCGCGCGACATCGATCGCAACCTGGTTGACGCGCAGCAGACCCGCCGCGTGCTTGACCGCCTGGTGGGCTACCAGGTTTCACCGCTGCTGTGGGACAAGGTGCGCCGCGGCCTCTCCGCCGGGCGCGTGCAGACGGTGGCGCTGCGCCTCATCGTGGAGCGCGAACGCGAGATCAAGGCCTTCGAAAAAAAGGAGTACTGGACGCTTGACGCCACTCTGACGGCCGGAAAAGGCCCGGCTTTTGACGCGCACCTGGCAGGCGCCAACCCCGATAAGAACGTTGTTCCCGATGAGCCCACTGCACGCCGCCTGGAAGAACTGCTGAAACGCGCCGCCTGGGCGGTAACCAGCGTGGAAAAAAAGGAGCGCCGGCGCAGCCCCGCCCCTCCTTTCACCACCAGCAAGCTGCAGCAGGATTCCGCCCGCAAACTTCGCTTCAGCGTGAAGCGCACCATGATGCTGGCGCAGCGGCTTTATGAAGGCGTGGAACTCGGAGCGGAGGGCCAGGTCGGCCTCATTACTTATATGCGAACCGATTCCACGCGCGTGGCGCCCGAGGCGCTGGCAGAGGTTCGCGAGATGGTGCTTTCCAATTACGGCGAGCCTTACCTGCCCGAGCAGCCCAACACGTTTAAGTCGAAGAAAGCCGCGCAGGAAGCGCATGAAGCCATCCGCCCGAGTTCGGCGCTGCGCCACCCGGATTCCATCAAGCAGTACCTGCCGGAAGACGAATACAAAGTTTACAAGCTCATCTGGCAGCGCTTTGTCGCCTCGCAGATGAATCCCGCGGTGTTCGACCAGACCACGGTTGATATTGACGCGAAATCGAACGGCGAGGCCTACCCCTTCCGCGTTACCGGTTCGGTGCTCAAGTTCGACGGCTTTCTCAAGGTGTACGAGGAATCGAAGGAGAACAAGGACGAAGAAGACGAGGCGCTGAAGCACAAGCTGCCGGCGCTCGAGCAGGGCCAGGCGCTTACGCTCAAGGAGCTGAATCCCGAGCAGCACTTCACCGAACCGCCGCCGCGCTACAACGAAGCTTCTCTGGTGAAGGAGCTCGAAGAGCGCGGCATCGGCCGGCCCTCCACCTACGCCACCATCCTCACCACGATTCAGGAGCGGCAATACGCGCAGAAGACCGGCGGGAAGTTTGTTCCCACCGAAATCGGGCTGGTGGTCACGGATCTGCTGGTTGCCAATTTCCCCGACATCTTCGACCCGCAATACACCGCGCGGCTGGAAGAGGAGCTCGACGAAATCGAAGACGGCAGGGAGAAATGGACCCAGGCGCTGGCCGACTTCTACAAGAAGTTTCAAAAGGACCTGGCCTACGCCCAGAAGCACATGGAAAACATCAAGCGGATGGAAAAGCCGACCGAGGAAAAGTGCGAGCGGTGCGGCTCTCCGCTGGTGATCAAATGGGGCAAGCACGGCTCATTTTTTGCCTGCAGCTCCTACGACAAAAGCGACCCCAATAGCTGCACGTTTACGAAGGAGAACCCCATTGACCTGCCGGAACTCGACAGCGCCGATGTGCAGGAAACCGTGCAGGAGGAATACTGCGAAAACTGCGGCCGGCCAATGGTGCTGAAGCGTGGCCGCTTCGGGCAGTTCATGGCCTGCACCGGATACCCCGACTGCAAGACCACGCGCCGGCTCGACCAGGGCAAGAAGGTGCCTGACATTCCGCTGGAGGAAACCTGCCCGCAGTGCAACCGCAATATGGTGCTGCGCCACGGCCGCTACGGGGAGTTCGTTTCCTGCTCGGGCTATCCCGAGTGCAAATACATCAAGCAGAACTTCATCGGCGTGAAATGCCCCGACTGCAAAACTGGTGATCTGGTGGAGAAGAAGGCAAGGCGGCGCGGCAATGTGTTTTTCGGATGCTCGAATTATCCCAAATGCAAATTCACGTCGGCTTACAAGCCGGTTGCCGAGAAATGCCCGAAATGCGGGTCGGAATACCTGGTCCAGAAGGCCCTGAAATCAGGAGAGGTCATCGCCTGCCCGAAATCCGAATGCGACTACCAGCGGGCCGGGGGCGAAGCCGTTGCGTGATGTAAACTGGCTGACTCAAGGGGAAAATAAAAAATGCCAAACGCCACACCCGCCGATGCCGAAGTCATTCTGAAGCTTTACGACCTGCGCCGCGAAGCCAGAATGCGCGACGCCCGCAACTGGTTTGTCACCTTTGACCCTAAGTCTTTTGACGACTTCGTCGCCACCGTCTTCAACTTTGGATCAAACGAGAACGCTTACTTCCGCCAGGTGACGACGTACTGGGAAACGGCCGCGTCCCTGGTAGTGAACGGCGCACTGAACGAGAAGCTTTTCTTCGATACCCAGGGCGAAATGTGGTTCGTCTTCGCCAGGCTCAGGCCCTTCCTGGCGCAGTTCCGGGAGAAGATGATTGCGCCGGAAGCGCTCAGGAATGTAGAGAAGATCGCGACCGGAACGCCTGAGGGCCTGGAGCGGCTGCAGCGCATGGAAGAGCGGTTCAAGATCATCGCGCAACTCCGCACCAAAGCGGCCCACGAAGCCGCGGCGTAAGGTTCCGGCCGCTGCGGCTTGCGCTCACGCGAAGCCCACGAAGGTCACCCCAGGGACAACAATCCCATGGTCCTGGCCTTCGTGGGAGCTTTCCTGTCGAGTATCGGGTATCCGGGTATCGGGTATCCGGGTTTCGGGTATCCGGGTTTCGGGAGTTGGTCGTCCCTGGTGCTGGGTGCGGAGGAGTCACTATTTCTCCGGGCCCCCGGCCACCCGATACCCGCCACCCGGTAATCTTCGAGTGAATCCCACTCACGCGATGAACTCGCGAATATACGGATCGGCGCTTTCGGCGAGCTCCAGGGCGCTGCCGTCGAATATTACGCTGCCCTCGCGCAGCACAAGAAAACTGACGCGGATGCTGCCCCGGGCTTCAGGCGGGGCTTCCAGCATCCGATTCTGCGATGCGTCAAACACGTGGGTGGCCATCACCCAGGCGTCTTGCAGCCGGTGGGTGACCATCAGCGAGCTGGTGTGGAACGCGTCGCGCTCTTTTACGAGCAGTTCGATGATGGTGGTGGAAGTCACCGGATCGAGGCCGGCGGTGGGCGAGTCATACAGCACGATGGCCGGCTGGGTAACGATGGCGCGGGCAATCGCCACGCGCCGCCGCATTCCGCCGGAAAGCTCGTCGGGAAACATATCGAGCGTGTGCTCGAGCTCCACAAAACGCAGCGCCTCGCGCACGCGCTGCTCGATGGCGTCCTCATCGAGGTCGTGATCTTCATGCAGCCGGTAGGCCACGTTTTCGCGCACGGTCAGGGAATCGAAGAGCGCGCTCTCCTGGAACACCATCCCCATTTTGCGGCGCAAACTGAACAGTTGCTCCTCGGGTATTCCAGTGATCTCCTGGCCCAGAACATAGATGCGGCCGGAATCGGGCTTCAGGAGCCCGAGGGCGAGCTTGAGGGCGGTGGTCTTGCCGGCGCCCGCCACTCCCAGGATGATTTTGGTTTCGCCGCCCGCCAGGTTGAATGACACGCCGTCAAGCACCGGGCGGTCTTCAAACGTGATGGTCACATCTTCAAAGCGGATTGCGCTTTCGCCATGGCCGGGCGGCTCGGCCGTCACCGCAGGATGGGAAAGCGAAGCCATTCGGGTTCTTATGTTGGCCAGAAGACCAGCAGCAGCCGGGTGAGGAAGAAATCGATGACCAGAATCAAGATCGATGAGGTCACCACGGCCTGCGTGGTCGCCAGCCCGACTCCGCGCGTGCCTCCTTTGGTGTTGAGACCGTAGTAGCAGCCGACGGTTCCGATTACGAATCCGAACACCACCGGCTTTACCAGGCCGCGCACCACCTCGCCAAACGTCAGGTTCTGGTACGTGCTCGTCCAATACTGGTTGGTGTTGAGGCCAAGCATGGTCCTGGAAATCATCCAGCCACCCACCAGTCCGCACAGGTCGGAGATGATGGTCAGGAAAAACACCATCACCACGGAGGAAATCACGCGCGGCGTTACCAGCTTCTTGAAGGGATCGGTGCCCAGCGCGCGCATAGCATCAATCTGCTCAGTCACCTTCATGGATCCGAGTTCGCTGGCGATGCCGGACCCGTTGCGGCCGGCCACCAGAAGGGCGGTCAGGATCGGCCCAATCTCTGTCACCATCGAGATGGCAACCAGTTGGCCGGTCATGGAAGTCACGCCAAACTGCTGCAGGCTGCTGGCCGTGTTCAAGGCTAGTGAACCGCCAATCGAAACACCGGTGAGCGCGATGATGGGCACCGACCCCACGCCGATGGTGTCGGCCTGCTGCACGATGTCGCCGAAATAACGCGGCCGGCGGAACAGGTTGGTGATCGAGCGCCAGGCCATGACCGACCAATCCTGTATGGCCTGCACTCTTTCTTTCGCGAAATCTCCGGGCGACGTCAGTTCCATGAACCCGAACTATATTCGAAGCGCTGAGCGGCTGTCATCCTGGCGGTTCGGCGAGGAAACGACGTGGGTCCGGCCGCCCTCAGCCCCGGGGTCCCCAGCGCGCGCTTCGTTTCCCGCGCGTGCTGGGGTGGTGGAACGGACAGGGCGAGCGAAGCTCGCCTGGGCTGACCTTCAATCCGGGCTCGCTCGCTAAGGAACGGCGAGCGGCCTTTCAGGCCACATGGCCGACCGAGGGCGGTCGCCTCCACGTCACTTAGCTTCCGTCCTCGGCGCGAGACGCTCTGGCCGCTGCAAAGGGTCTGTCATCCCGAGCGCAGCGAGGCAGTCAGGCTGCAACAGCCAGCTAGCGAGCCAGCCGGCTAGGCTTTAGGATGAAGTCGTGCCCCGCTGCCGCGAATCTCTCCTGATCGATGCCGACGACACCCTGTGGGAGAACAACATCTATTTCGAGCGAGCTATCGCAGCGTTCATCTCATTCCTGAATCACCAGCAGCACACTCCCGCGGAGGTAAGGGAAATCCTGAACGAAGTTGAGCGCCGGCACATCATGACGCACGGCTACGGAACGCACAGCTTTGCGTGCGCGCTGGTGGCCACCTTCGAGCAGTTGTCGGTCGAACCGCTGACGCCGGCGCTCCACGAAACCATCCACGGGTTTGCCCGCGAAATTGCCGAGCACCCGGTGGAAGTAATTGCCGGGGTTCGTGAAACTTTGGATTATCTCGCTTCACGGCACCGGCTCATCCTGTTGACGAAAGGCAATGCCGCCGAGCAGACCGGCAAAATGCAGCGTTCCGGCCTGCGGCCCTTCTTCCAGGCGGTTGAGATCGTGGCTGAAAAAAATCCGCGCACTTACCGCGGAGTTGCGGGCAAATATGCGCTGAACGAGCGCCACACCTGGATGGTCGGCAACAGCCCCAGGTCCGACGTAAATCCAGCCCTTGCAGCCGGGCTGAATGCCGTGTTTGTTCCGCACTCGGACACGTGGATTCTGGAGCACGAAGAAGTAGGGACGGCAGAGCCGCCGTGTGAATTAATCGTCGTGGAATCGTTTTCCCGCTTGCGCGACCACTTCTGACGCGCGGCTGACTCGCCAGGAGTCCTCGGCGTCAGTCGGATTCCCCTATCAGTCCGCACCAAACTAACCAACCAGGTCCATGGTTGAAGCGTGTTAGCCTTGCAGTGCTCTGGTTCTCCGCGCCCTGAAATTGGCTCTCGGACGCAATAATTTCCGCCGGCTGCTCGTAACCTTCGGCGCGCTTGCCGACCTCGCTCCCACGCTGACCGGCGCGACTGATTTCCTGGCCAATGCTGAAGTCATGCTGCGCGCCACTCTCGAGGCGGCGGGCGCCCGGGAAGGCATTCTGTTTACCTTCAGCGAACGGCCCGCGCTCCTGCGGTCCGCTGCCGTGTGCGGGCTGGCCGCACTGCCCGATCCTTCCCTCATACCTCTCTTGCCGCGCCAGGTGTATGCGCTCACCCATGCTTCCGGGCCGCAGCTACCCTCGCCCGACGGAACCTGGCGCGACCTGCTCACCAGCAACGGCAACGTGGCGCCGCAACTGTTCCACTGCCTCGCCCCGCTGCGCGTCAACCACCGCCTGGTTGGCCTGCTGGCGCTCGGGCGCCCCACCGAGGGCGGGCAGTATGACGCCGAGTCGCTCGAAATCGTGCAACTGCTCGCGCATTACATTGCGCTGGCCGTTCAGAACCAGTCGCTGGCCGAGAAGCTTGATCGCCGGGTAAGCGAAAATCTTCGCCTGCTCGCCTCCCTGAACGATTTTTGCGACCACACCCTGGAAGCGTTCGCCGCCGCCATTGACGTGAAACATGTTCACATCCACGGCCATTCGGTTCGCGTGGGCCACTACGCAGCGGGAATCGGCGAGGCCATGGGGCTTGAGCCCTCGGAAGTGGCCGCGCTTCGCTCCGCCGGTTACCTGCATGACATTGGGAAGGTAGCGATCGATAAGCGGCTGTTCTCAAAGCCGGAACGGCTTGACGATAACGAGTTCCGCGAAGTCGCGGAGCATACGCTTGTCGGGCACCGTATTGTGGCAGGCGTGGAGTTCCCGTGGCCGGAACTGCCCGATGTAGTCCGATGGCATCACGAGCGGGCTGACGGTTCCGGTTATCCCGACCGCCTGCGGCAGGATGAAGTTCCCCTCGCTGCGCGGATCATGGCGGTAGCCGATACGTTCGATGCAATGATCTCGGAACGGCCGTGGCGGCCCGCCTATGACCTGGGGCACGCGCTCGGCGAGATCGTTCGCCTTTCTCCCGACAAGTATGACGCGGCCGCCGTGCAGGCCCTGCTCATCCAGGTGAGGCGGTATGCGGTTGACCGTTCCAGGCAGCCCGGAACGCAAGGCCTCTTCGGTGCGGCAGCTCCCACAGCCAGGGTGGGCCCGCCGGCGCCGCATAACCGCTTCCTGGGCGACCAGGTGTACTGCAACATTGCTCCCACGGACGTGGATAACCTGGCTTCGGACCTGAACTATCGCCTGAACCGCGGCCGTACCTACCAGCTGGCGGGAACGCCGCCGCCGCTTTCCCTGTCTTAGAGAAATGTTAGACTCGTTCCAGTGACCACCAATATGGTTGCGCTGCCGCATTGCTGCCCTTCCCGCCGCCGCAGAACACGAGGGTTTTCGCTCATCGAACTCCTGATCGTGATTTCGATCATCATGATCATCATTCTTTTTGCGGTGCCGCAGTTCAAGCAGCATACGATTCACGTTCACGAAGCTTCCGCCATGGCAACCATCGATACGGTGAGGAAGGAAGAGATCCTCTATCAGTCGCGCTTCCCCACCAAAGGATTCGCCTGCAGCATGAGCGCACTTGGCCCGCCGCCGCCGGGACAGCCGACGACCGATACAGCCGCCGGGCTGGTGGATTCTACAGTTGCGGCCGGCGCCAAGGACGGCTACAACTTCTCCGTACAGGACTGCGTCACCCAGCCCAACACGCAGACCGTAATTTCGTATCAGATCATTGCCGTGCCGGCTGTGGTTGGAGGTACCGGCAACAACGCGTTCTGCAGTGATGAATCGGGTCCCACCAAAGTTGACCATTCCGGAAACGGCCAGGCCTGCGTCACGAGCGGCAGCACTCAGTAACGAAGCAGCTTTCAGTCGCGCTCTGCTCGGGTGGTATGAAGGCAACCGGCGCTCGCTCCCCTGGCGCGAAACCGGTGATCCCTACCGCATCTGGGTATCGGAGATCATGCTGCAGCAGACCCGGGTTGCCGCTGCCAGGCCTTTCTACGAAGAATTCCTGCGCCGCTTCCCCACGGTTTCGGCGCTGGCGCGCGCGCCCCTCAGAGCGGTGCTGGCAGCGTGGAGCGGCCTCGGGTACTACCGCCGCGCGCGCATGCTGCATGCCGCGGCTAAACAACTCACCCGCCTTCCGCAGTTTCCCCGCAGCAGCGTTGAACTCGAACAATTGCCGGGCATCGGCGCTTATACGGCCGCCGCCATTGCCAGCATTGCTTTCGGCGAACCCTGCGCCGCGGTGGATGGTAATGTGGAGCGGGTGGTGGCACGCCTGGCCGGGCGCTCAATATCGCGCAAGCAGGCAGGGCGGGCGGCTCAACGACTGGTGAGCCCCAGCCGCCCGGGTGATTTCAACCAGGCCATGATGGATCTCGGCGCCGCCATCTGCACTCCCCGCGCGCCGCAATGCGCCGCCTGCCCGGTTCGGAGCTTTTGCCGGACTGTGGGAGAACACAAGCCGCGGCCGCGCCGGCCCCGCTCGCGCCGCGCCGTTGCCTGCGTCCTGGCCGTGCGTCGCAATCGTCTGCTGCTGATAAGGCGCAGCGACCACGAGAGCCGGCTGGCCGGAATGTGGGAACTGCCTGCCGCGGTTCCCGGCACGAATGGCCGCGATGCGGCCAGCGCGGTTCTGCGGCTGCGCCACTCAATTTTGAACACCGATTACCGCGTTTCGGTGTACGCCATGAAGGACCGGCATGCTGCCACTCTCGCCCCCGGTGCGCGTTGGATCAGCATCTCACGGCTGCCGGAACTGCCGCTCACCGGGCTGGCTCGCAAGATCCTGCAGCGCACACAGCTCTTGCCGAGCCTTAAGCTTCCATCAGCGGCACGCCTTGCTCCGGCACAATCGAAGCCTTCTGTTTCTCAATCCCTCAATCCCGGATACCTATGGGAATGAGGGATTGAGAAATGGCCATGATTCGGCGTCCTCCCCAATCGCTCCCCCGGGGAGCCTTCCGTTTCTCAATCCCTCAATCCCGGATACCTATGGGAATGAGGGAATGAGAAATGACCGAGGAGCCTGTCGGAAATCGATCTTCTTCAAGAATCAGCAACTTACAGCCAGTGTTGGCCTTCAAGTCATTGATTATTCGTTGCCACTGTTCGAAGACGAAATTCGTGACGCAGAGGATGTAGGGGGCGCAGAGAACGAAAAGAGCAATTGAGGAAACTCTGCGTCCACCGCGTCCTCTGCGTCAAGGGTTGCCGATTGAACAACCCGCCACCCCTGGGTGCGCTCCCCCTGAAAGCCGATAGCTGAGCGCTGAAAGCTGCTCAATTCCGCACTCGTCCATTTAGAATGTGCAAGGAGAACGTCCATGGCTGCCCTTGCCGAGGGGACCAACGCACCCCGCTTCTCGCTTCCGCTGCTGGGCGGCGGCAGCTTCTCACTCGAAAGTGCGCTGCAGAGAGGACCGGCGCTGCTGGCGTTTTTCAAAATTTCATGCCCGGTGTGCCAGTTCACCCTGCCGTATGTGGAACGTATTTTCCGCAGCTATGGGCACGAGAACGTGACTATTGCCGGCGTTTCGCAGGACGATGCCGCAGGCACGGCACAATTTGCCAAACAGTATGGGCTGACGCTGCCGCTGGCGCTTGACGATGTCACTGCTTATCCGGTTTCCAATCAGTATGGGCTGACGAATGTTCCTACTCTGTTCTTTCTGGCTCCTTCCGGTACGGTTGAGGTTTCCTGTGTGGGCTGGTCGCGCGCCGATATGGAACGGATTTCGCGCGAGATCGCGTTCCTCACGGGCGCCACACAGGCGCCGGTGATTCATCGAGGAGAATCGGTCCCCGATTTCAAGGGTGGTTGAAGCTCCAAGAACTGACCTGCAGGTGCAGGTCGCAGAGGAACAGAGTAGGCGCTGTTCCAGCCTCGTTTTTTGTCGTTATGGTTCGCTGGCCTGAGCCAGGAGGTCGCGGCGGAACCCAAGGATTCCGTTTCCGCAGGCCAGCACCACGGTTGAAATCGAAAGCATTACGAAGGCGCCCGGATCGTATTGGCTGATGGCTTCCTGAACCGTCCACCAGATCCCTCCCAGGCCAAGGAAAATGACCAGCAACTTGCTGGCCTGGTTGGGCACGGGCTCGCCTTTCGCCTTGTGCAGCCGGGATATCACTCTCAGCATGGTGAGCACCCCAAACAGTTCACAAATGGCCGATACGCCGACCACGTGCTCCGTAACGTAATCCAGCCCGCGGGTCCTCATGTACTCGCTCGCCACCACGACCAGAAGAAGCACCGCCAAAACCATGAACCCTATGCCGAGAACCCAACCAACCCGGATTGCACGTCTGCTGCCCAAATGCGAGCTACCCCGTTGCCAAGACTCTGCGCCTTTACCGGGTATTCAGCAAATTACGCTCGTAATGGCCCAAGTTGTTGCACTTGTACGATTTGCATCAAAAACTGCAACTATTTGACATTCCACGACATCAAAAACTTGACAATGACCTGCTCAAGGCCATAGCATCAGGCAGTGCTTGCCTGCATAGTGTTAAATTTCAGTAGCTTACGAACGTGGAGGGCGGTTTCTCATGGCAAAGATTATCGGTATTGACCTCGGCACCACCAACTCAGTGGTCGCCATTATGGAGGGCGGCGAGCCGAAGGTGATCCCGAACGAAGAGGGAGGGCGGACCACGCCTTCCGTGGTGGCATTCACCAAAACCGGTGAGCGACTGGTTGGCCAGGTGGCCAAGCGGCAGGCAATCACAAATCCGGAGAACACGATTTATTCGATTAAGCGCTTCATGGGACGGCGCTACAACGAAGTTTCCGAAGAAATGAAGATGGTTCCCTACAAGGTGATGGCGGAAGGCGACCACGTGGATGTTGAGGCAAACGGCAAGCGCTATACCCCGCCCGAGGTTTCCGCATTCATTCTGATGAAGCTGAAGAAGGCAGCGGAAGATTACCTGGGGGAAAAAGTCACGGAAGCGGTGATCACGGTTCCGGCTTATTTCAATGACGCTCAGCGGCAGGCCACCAAGGATGCGGGCCGGATTGCCGGTCTCGACGTAAAGCGCATCATCAACGAGCCTACGGCGGCGGCTTTGGCGTACGGCCTTGACAAGAAGAAAGATGAAACCATCGCGGTGTATGACTTCGGCGGAGGAACGTTCGACATTTCGATCCTCGAAGGCGGCGAAGGCGTCATCGAGGTGAAGTCAACCAACGGCGACACCCACCTGGGCGGCGACAACATTGACCAGAAGATCGTGGACTGGCTGATTGACGAATTCAAGCGCAAGGAAGGCCTCGATCTCAGGGCCCGGGGCAACGAGATGGCGCTGCAGCGGCTGCGCGACGCCGCCGAGCGCGCCAAGATCGAGCTCTCGACCACGATGCAGACCGAGATCAACCTGCCATTCATTACGGCGGACGCCTCCGGCCCCAAGCACCTGGTCGAGACGCTGACCCGCTCGAAGCTGGAGAGCATGGTGGAAGACATCATCCAGCGCTCGGTAGGCCCGTGCCGCCAGGCCATGAAGGATGCCGGCGTTGAAGCCAGCAAGATTGATGAGGTGGTGCTGGTGGGTGGCCAGACGCGAATGCCGCGAATCCAGGGGCTGGTAAAGGAGTTGTTCGGCAAGGAGCCGCACAAAGGGGTGAATCCGGATGAAGTCGTGGCGATCGGCGCGGCTATTCAGGGTGGCGTGCTGGCCGGCGAGGTGAAGGATCTGCTGCTGCTCGACGTGACGCCGCTCACGCTTTCGATCGAGACGCTGGGCGGCGTGGCAACCACCATGATCCCGCGTAATACCACTATTCCTACCCGGAAGACCGAGGTTTTCTCGACCGCAGCCGACAGTCAGCCTTCCGTGGAAGTGCACATCCTGCAGGGCGAGCGGCCCATGGCGGGACAGAACCGCACGTTGGGGCGCTTCCACCTGGATGGCATTCCGCCGGCGCCGCGCGGCGTGCCGCAGATTGAAGTAACCTTCGACATTGATGCCAACGGCATTCTGAACGTCACGGCCAAGGACCGCGCCACTGGCAAGGACCAGAAGATCACGATTACATCTTCTTCCGGCCTCAGCAAGGAAGAGGTGGAGAAGATGGCGAAAGAAGCGGAGTCGCACGCGGCCGAGGATAAAAGCAGGCGCGAAGAGATCGAGACCCGCAACCAGCTCGACGGAATGGTTTACAACATTGAGAAGATGCTGCGCGAGCAGGGTGACAAGATCTCGCAGGCCGAGCGCGGGGATGTGGAGGCGGCGCTCGCCGACGCAAAATCGGCGCTGCAATCGGGCGACAAAGCGCAGATGGAATCGGCGCGCAACCGCCTGACCCAGGCGTCGCATAAGCTCGCCGAGCAGATGTACCGGCAGGCGGGTCCGACTCCTGGCGCGCCCGGCGCCCAGCCTGGCGCGGACGCTGCACCGGATTCGAACGGCGCCTCCGGCGCCGGCCAGAAACCCAATGAAGGCGTAATCGACGCAGAATACGTGGACGTGGAAGACAAGAAGTAATCAAGACTGCTGGATGGCTGAAAGCTGAATGGCTGGAATTGCGCGCAGCTATGCAGCCATTCAGCCGCGAAAGGAACAGAATGCGAGTTTCTTACCGGCTCATTCCATTTCTGCTTGTTCTGGCAATGGGCTCGCCCACAATGCAGAGCCAGGATGCGCCCGGCTCGGCAGAGCTGACGCGATTGCTGCACCAGTTCCTGAAGGCGGCTTCCATGAATGATGCTGCCGTCTTCGACAGCTTTTTCGCCGACGACGTCATCTACACGCGGTCATCGGGCGCGACCATTACCAAGGCCGATATCATGCGCGGACTGCGCGGCCAGGGCAGCGAATCGCAGCGCCCAGCCGAGCGGGCATCGCAAACCTACGATGCGGATAACATCACCATCCACCAGCACGGAGACGTCGCAGTGGTGGCTTTTCGCCTGATTGCGCTGCCGGTTTCGGGCGGGGCGCCGGCGTATTATCGCAATACCGGCACATTCCTCAAACGGGATGGAAAGTGGCAGGCCATCGCCTGGCAAAGCACGAAAACACCGGCCGATGCAGCCGGCGCTGCCGCCAGGTAGGCGCAACCGGAGCGAGGATTCGCGAAACATCGCATGCCGACCGCAACCAAAGATTATTACGGTACTCTCGGCGTAAAAAAATCTGCCTCGCAGGATGACATCCGCAAGGCCTTCCGCAAGCTGGCACGGAAGTATCACCCTGACGTGAATCCGGGCGACAAGGGCGCCGAGGAGAAGTTCAAGCAGATTTCGGAAGCGAACGACGTCCTCAGCGATCCCAAAAAACGCAAGATCTACGACCAACTGGGGTTCTATTCCGACAATATCGATCCCGCAGCCGCGGAAGCATATGCGCGAGGCGGCGGAGGCGCGGAGGGCCGAGCTTCGGGAGCTGGCCGCGGCGGGCAAAACGTACATTTTGATTTTGGCGGATTTGATTTTTCCGACCTGTTTGAGCAGCAGCAGCAGCAGCAGCAGCAATCGGGCGGGCGCCGCGGCCGTGCCGAACCGGGCGGCTTTCGCGACATCTTTTCGAATATGTTTGGCGGCCGCGGCGCGGCCGCCTCCACCGCTCCCGAACCCGGCAACGACCTGGAATACCGCGTGGATGTACCGTTCTGGACGGCTATCCGCGGTGGCGTGCTGCGCCTCAACATAACCCACCAGGACGCCTGCTCGAATTGCCGCGGCATCGGCTTCATCGAAACCACGGCAACCTGCCCGGAATGCAGCGGCAAGGGCCATGTGACGCAGAAAGCCGGCTCCATGAAGTTCAATGTCAGTTGCCCGCGATGCGGAGGAACGGGCAAGCAGCGCATCGTCTGCCAGCAGTGCGGGGGCTCGGGGGTTGTACAGCGTTCCGAACCGCTCGAGGTCCGCATCAAGGCCGGCACCCGCGATGCGCAGCGCATCCGGCTGGCGGGCCGGGGCAACGCCGGCCTGCACGGCGGCGCCGCCGGCGACCTCTACATCGTGGTGCAGATTGCGCCTCACCCCGTATTCCGCCGCGAAGGCGATGACATACATGTAGCCGTGCCGATTACGGCGATGGAAGCGGCTCTGGGCGCGCGCATCGAAGTACCCACCATTGATGGCCGCGCGCAGCTCAGGATTCCGCCCGGAACCCGATCGAGCCAGAAACTTCGCCTGCGCGAAAAGGGCGTGCCCTCGGCCACAAGTGAGGGCACTCGCGGCGACCAGATCGTCGAAGTGCAGATCGTGGTGCCGCAGCCCCACGACCTGCGCGCGCGGGAACTGTGGCAGGAACTGCAGAAGCTGAGCGCTGGAGAGGACCCGCGCCAGGAATTGTTTGCCAAGGTTTAGACCGTTGTGAACGCCACTGTCACAACCCGGGTTGTGCTCGAAACGCCGCGGCTCCTGCTCCGCGAATTCGCTGACTCGGACGCGCATGTCCTGGCACAGGTGCTCTCGGATGCCGCAACCATGCTCTGGTATCCGGCTCCGTTGACCGAGGACCAGGTAGCGCAGTGGATCGCGGGCAGCCGCCGGCGCTACGCCAGCGACGGTTTTGGGTTGTGGGCAATGGTGCGGAAGGCCACCGGTGAACTGATTGGCGATTGCGGCATTACGATGCAGGCTGTGGATGGCGAGCTAATGCCCGAAGTAGGCTACCACGTACGGCGCGACTGCTGGGGCTGCGGGTATGCCACTGAAGCCGCCCGGGCTTGCTTCGGCTATGGCTTTAGCGTTCTGGGCCTCGATGCCATCATCTCGCTCATTCGGCCGGAAAACGTGCAATCGCGGCGAGTGGCGCAAAAGAATGGGTTGCGGGCAGAACGCCAGACCTTACGCGCCGGAGTGTTGCATGACGTGTGGCTGATCACTCGTGATGAATTTATGCGCCTTGATTTGAGCGCTTGCAGCGAATAGAAGGGCAAATGGCAAAACGCAAATCCAGGGGCGCATATATGATCTCGGCGGTGGCCGAAATGTATGGCATCCATCCGCAGACCTTGCGGCTGTACGAACGCGAAGGGCTGCTTAAACCCTCGCGCACCGAAGGCAATACCCGCCTTTATACCGAGGAGGATCTGCAGCGCCTGGAATTCATTCTTTCGCTTGCCCGCGACCTTGGCGTCAACATCTCGGGCATTGCCATCATCCTGCAGATGCGCGAGCGCATGGAGGAAATGCAGCGGCAGATCCAGGAATTCGTTGCTTCCTTACAGCAGGAGATGATCGCCCGCAGCCATGCTGCCGAAGCCTCGCACGGAGCGCTGGTCCCGGTCAGGCGGAACATCCCGGTGCGGGTGCACACGCCGGGCGCGCGGGACGACGCCGGCCGTAGAAAATAAGAATTGTTCGGCGAGGAAACGACGTGGGTCCGGCCGCCCTCGGCCGGACAGGGCGAGCGAAGCTCGCCTGGGTTGACCTTCAATCAGGGCTCGCTCGCAAGGAACGGCGAGCGGCCTTTCAGGCCGCGGTGAATCAGTTCTGTGATTTCAGTCAGGCGTTTTGGAGCGCCCGGTCAATGATTCCATCAACATTTTTCAACTGGCGATTCAGGTCGAATGCGCGGTCGACGACTTCGGGCGGTATACGCTCTGAAATATCGGGATCGCCCGCGATCAAATCGCGGAAATTCAGATCTTCCTTCCATGCGCGCATGGCGTTGCGCTGCACTATGCGGTAGGCTTCCTCGCGGGAAACCCCATGCTCCACCAGGTCAAGCAGCAACTGCCCGCTGAAAACCAGGCCGCCGGTTGAATTCAGGTTGCGCAGCATCCGCTCCGGATAAACCATCAGTTTTTCCACCAGCTCGGCGGTCTTGCTCAGCAGGTAATCGGCAAGGATTGTGGAATCGGGCAGGATGATGCGCTCCACCGATGAGTGCGAGATGTCGCGCTCATGCCACAACGCCACGTTTTCCAGAGCAGCCTGTGTATTGCCGCGAATCACCCGCGCCAGGCCGGAAATCTGCTCTGCCGTAACGGGATTGCGCTTGTGCGGCATGGCGGATGAGCCTTTCTGCCTTTCGCTGAAGAATTCCTCCGCCTCGCGCACCTCGCTTCGCTGCAGGTGCCGCACTTCGGTGGCGATTTTATCGAGGGTAGACGCCACCACGGCGAGCGTTGCCACGTAGCTGGCGTGGCGGTCGCGCTGGATTACCTGCGAGCTCACCGGGGCGGGCTGCAGGCCAAGCCGGGCGCAGATCCGGGCTTCCAGTTCCGGCCCCAGGTGCGCGGAGTTGCCCACCGCGCCGGAAAATTTCCCTACCCTCATCTCCTCGGCGGCTCGCGCAAACCGCGCGATGTTGCGCTGCACTTCGCTGTACCAGTTCGCCAGCTTGAGCCCGAAGGTGATCGGCTCGGCATGTATGCCGTGCGTGCGGCCGATCATGGGAGTGCCGCGAAACTGCAGGGCGCGCTGTTTCAGGATTGCCGCCAGTTGCGCCAGGTCCGCGGCAATGATGGCCGATGCGGCCCTGATCTGCAGGGCCTGCGCGGTATCGACCACGTCATTGGAAGTAAGGCCGTAATGAAACCAGCGCGACGCCGGCCCAACGTTTTCGGCAATCGAGGTGGTGAAGGCAATCACGTCGTGCCGGACCTCGGCCTCGATCTGGTGGATGCGGGCGACGTCGAAGCGGGCTCTCTGGCGAATCGCGTGAGCGGCGTCCGCGGGCACCAGGCCGGCCTCGGCCAGGGTAGCGGTCGCCGCCAGTTCCACTTCCAGCCACATGCGGAAGCGGTTTTCGTCGCTCCAGATGCGGCCCATCTCCGGGCGTGTGTAGCGGGCGATCAAGCAAGTTCAGGAAGACCGTTCATTGTACAGGCCAGGCGGAACAAAGCCGAAACCAGTACTAGGACCCGGCGCGGCTCCTGTATCATTTCGCCACTCGCTGCAACGGAGCCCGCCCCGAAGCTTCCGGCGGGATTACCAAAGCCGGTAGCCTGGTGTGCATGAACGTGCGGCGGCCGCATGGGAGAATAACATCGTGACGCGATATAATGATGGTCGGGAAAGGGCGTTGTCCACTGCCGAGTATCGTGCGCTGGCGCAATTCCGGTATCACATCCGCAGGTTCCTGCGCTTCAGCGAGAAGGCGGCGCGCGAATCGGGGCTGGAAACCCAGCAGTACCAGCTCATGCTGGCCATCAAGGCGGAGCCGGCCCCGCCCACCGTGGGTGAAATCGCCGAGCGCATGCAGATCCAGCACCACAGCGGCGTCGAACTGGTGAACCGCTGCGAGCAAAACGGCCTGGTGAAACGCACGCCCAGCGATTTTGACCGCCGCAAGGTTTACCTGGACCTTACGCCCGAAGGCGAGCGCCTGCTGAAGAAGCTGGCGCGGCACCACCGGGCGGCGCTCAGCACCATGGCGCCCATGATGCTGCAGGCGCTGGAACAGATATCAAAGAAAGTGAAGCGGCGCGCGCGCAGGAAATCGCATCAGTCCAGAACAGCACGGGCCGAATGAACGAACGAAATGCCGATTTGCCCATCTCCTCCGTTCCACGCTCCCACCCGCTTTTGCCGGTAGAGGGCCTGGTCACGGCGCCGCCTTCATCCTTATTCCCCCAGGGCACCAACGTGGAAGGGCTGGCAACCAGCCCGGCGGCTCCGGCCAGGTTCCGCATGCTTATGGTGTCTCTGCTTGCCGCCGGCATCGGCATGCTGGCCGGGGTGGTTGCCTACCTGCTCTATAACCTCATTGCCCTGTTCACGAATCTCACGTTTTACCATCGCGCCTCGTGGGCATTTCAGAGCGCCCGGCACAATCACCTGGGCCTGTGGGTCATTTTCATGCCCGTACTCGGCGGGCTCGTGGTCGGGCTAATGGCGAAGTTCGGCACTCCTAAGATTCGGGGCCACGGCATCCCGGAAGCCATGGAAGCGGTTCTGGTGAGCCGCAGCCGCATCGAGCCCCGGGTTGCGATTCTGAAGCCGATTTCGGCAGCCATCGCAATCGGCACAGGCGGGCCGTTCGGCGCCGAAGGGCCCATCATCCAGACGGGCGGCGCTCTAGGCTCCCTCATCGGCCAGTTTGTGCACACCACTGCGGCAGAACGCAAGGTCCTGCTGGCGTGCGGCGCCGCCGCCGGAATGGCCGCCACGTTCAGCACGCCGATTGCCGCCGTCATCCTGGCCATTGAACTCCTGCTGTTCGAATTTAAGTCGCGGTCGTTCATTCCGCTGGTCATTGCCAGCACGCTGGCCACTGAAGTTCACCGGGCGCTGATGGGCAACGGGCCTATGTTCTCGGTTGCGGCGCTCGATTTCGCCATTCCCCGTGCCCTGCCGGCCTACATCGTGCTGGGCGTCATCTGCGGGTTCTCGGCGGTGGGTTTTACACGGCTGCTTTACTGGGTTGAAGACCAGTTCGAAAAGCTTCCTTTTGATTCCATGTGGTGGCCGGCAATTGGAGCTCTGGGCCTGGGAATCATCGGCTACTTCGTCCCTCGCGTGCTGGGTGTCGGCTATGACACGATCAGCGACATCCTGAATTCCAGCCTGGCTTTGAAAGTGCTCCTGCTGGTGATGGTGTTCAAGTCGCTGGCATTGGTGGTATCGCTGGGGTCGGGAACCTCAGGCGGCCTGCTGGCGCCCATGTTTATGGCCAGCGCGGCTATGGGCGGGGCGTACGCCATTGGCCTGAACCATCTTTTCCCCGGAGCAAACTTCATGCCGGGGGCCTTCGCGCTGGTGGCGATGGGGGCTGTGTTCGGAGCTGCCTCGCGAGCCACCTTCACGTTCATCATTTTTGCTTTCGAGATCACGCAGAACTACAACTCGGTGCTGCCGCTCATGCTGGTCAGCGTAATCGCCGACGGAATCGGGCTCCTGTTCATGAAAACCTCAATCATGACGGAGAAACTGGCGCGCCGCGGCTTGCGGATTGAAACCGATTACGAGCCTGACGTGCTGCAGCAGGTCAGCGTAGCCGAAGCCATGGCCCGGCAGGTGCATACGATCCCTGCCGATATGACGGTTTCGGAACTGGCTGACCGGATTACGCGGCGCGATCCGCAGGTGACGCAGCATCAGGGAATTCCGCTGGTCAACGCGGAGGGCAACCTGGCCGGAATCATCACCCGCGGTGACGTGCTGCGCGCGCTGGAGCGCGATCCCAGAGGCTCTGATACCGTGCTGCAGGCCGGAACGGCCCGCCTTGCGGTGGCGTATCCCGACCAGTCGCTCATGGAGGCCTGCGAAACCATGTTGCGGTTCGATGTTGGCCGCCTTCCGGTAGTGAGCCGCCAGAATCCCCTGAAACTCGAAGGCTACCTGGGCCGCAGCGGCATCCTCTCAGGGCG
>JAFAIN010000026.1 GCA_019236695.1 Acidobacteriota bacterium
CCGTCATCGTAGGCGATGGCCGGCTGGCCATGGAATTTTCGCGGGCGCTGTTTAATGAAGGCGTGCTGGCAACCGGCATCGCTTTCCCCACGGTTCCGGAGGGCAAGGCCCGCCTCCGCACCATCATGACCGCAACCCACACGCGCGCGGACCTCGAGCAGGCGCTCGAGGTCCTCGGCCGGGTAGGAAAGAAGCTGGGAATCATCTCTTAAGTGCGAAACTGCGGAAGTGCGAAAGTGCGAAAATTGGCCGGGGGCTTGCGGCGAAATAAACGGTTCAAAATGGGTGCCGATATGGGCGGTCATCTGATTAAATTTCGCAGTTCCGCACTTTCGCAATTTCGCACTTAAATGATTGCCATCTTCCGCTTCCTGTGGAACGCCACTCGCGGTTACCGGCTCCAACCATGGCGCAGCCCTTATTTGTGCTGGCGCATCGAGACCTACAGCGGCCGGAAGATGGCCGACGTCGATTTCCCGGCATTCTGGCAATTCGTGTGGCACGAACGTGGTGAACTGCTTCGCTTCCTGCGATGGGCCGCGCGCATGGACCGCATTGCCCGGCGCAAGCCGCTGCGGGAATATTCTTAAGAAGCTCCATAAACCCTGAGCCGGAGCGTGCTGGCTTAGAGCTTAGGGCTGAGAGCTTGGAGCTTCCCTTCATATTCCCGCTTCCATCCTCGATCGGGGATCGAGAAAATCGCCGAGCGCATCGCCAATGAAATTGAAGCTCAACACCGCCAGCATCACCGCGGCCGCCGGGAACAGGACCAGGTGGGGCGCATCGAAGAAGTGGGAGCGCGCGTCGTTCAGCATGGAGCCCCAGCTCGCGGCCGGCGGTGGGACGCCGAGGCCCAAAAAACTCATGGTCGCTTCCGCCAGCACTGCCCCCGCCATCCCGATCGCCGCCTGCACCAGTATCGGCTGAATGATATTCGGGAAAATGTGCCTCACGACAATGCGAAGGTCGCCGCCCCCCATTGCGCGTGCCGCTTCCACGAATTCACGCTCCCTCACCGCCATGACCTGCGCCCGCACCAGGCGCGCGTACCCTACCCAACCCCCAATGGCCAGCGCGAATACAAGGTTGAGGATGCCCGGGCCTAGGAACGCCACAAACGCAATGGCCAGCAAAATTCCCGGAAAGGAGAGAAACGCGTTCATGAACACTACATTGACCATGCGATCGATGCGCCCGCCGTAGTAGCCGGCGAGAGCGCCCACCAGCAGGCCGATTGCGAGCGACGCCGCCACTACACTCACCCCGACCAGCATCGAAATACGCGCGCCGAAAATCACCCGGGACAGAATGTCGCGCCCCAGTTCATCTGTTCCAAACCAATGCAGCAGCGAAGGAGAGCCGAGCCGGGCGGGCAGATCGATTTGTGCAGGATCAAACGGCGCAATCCAGGGCGCAAAGGTTGCAAAAACGCTGAACAGCGCCACCAGGAAAAGGCCGGCCGTCGCGAGAGGATTGCGGCGCGCGGCGGAGCGGAGCCGGGCCCATCGCGTTTTCAGCCGGCCCAAAATGCTCCCCGCAGGCGGATCGGGAAATCCAGGTTGAACGCAGCCGCCCTCGACAATGCTACGGCTCACGGCCGGACCGTTATTCAAGCTCGGGTCTTTATTCACGCTCGGATTCTCGGGTCGGCCAGCGAATAAAGGAAATCGGTAATGAAGTTCACCGCCACATAGGTCAGCCCAATGGCGAGAATGCAGCCCTGCACCACCGCGTAATCGCGATTTGAGATAGCCTGCACCGTCAGGCGCCCGATGCCCGGCCAGGCAAAAATTGTCTCGGTAACAATGGCGCCCGCCAGCAAGGCTCCAAACTGCAACCCCACAACCGTCAGCACCGGCACCGCCGCGTTCCGCAGTGCATGCCGGTAAATGACCGCGCCCTCTCGCAGGCCTTTGGCCCGCGCCGTGCGAACGTAATCCTGGCCCAGTTCCTCCAGCATGGACGTGCGCACCATGCGCGTCAGGATTGCCGCCAGCCCTGTGCCGAGGGTCAGCGCGGGCAGCACCAGGTGCATCCACGTGCCCGATCCGGAAACCGGCAGGATGCCGAGAAAAATTGCAAAGAACAGGATCAGGATGGGCCCGAGAGCAAAATTGGGAAATGACAGGCCCAGCAGGCTGACGAAGCCGATGAGGCGATCGTCCCAGCGGTTTCGCCGCCGAGCCGAGCGAACGCCGGCGGGAATCGAGAGCAGAAGCGCCACCGCCATCGAAGCAAGCGTGAGTTTCATGGTGAACGGATAACGCTGCATGAGCAGGGTTGTGACCGGCTGGTTGTAGCGCAACGATTGGCCGAGGTCACCGTGCAGCACGCCTCGCCAGTAGTGCGCATATTGTTCTCCCAGCGGCCGGTCAAGGCCGTAGGCATGCCGTGCCGCTTCCAGGTCAGCCGAAGCGGCTCCCTCGCCCAGCATCTGGGCAATGGGGTCGCCCGGCACCAGGTGAATGAGCAGGAAGACGACCGAAACCACCAGCCACACGACCGGGATGGCATAAAGCAGCCGGGCTGTGATGTAGCGAGCCATTCCTAAACGGGGCTCCAGCCGTGCTTTACTTTTCGCAGTTTCGCACTTTCGCAATTTCGCACTGTTCTGCTATCCGGCGGTCTCAACCGTGACCACGGTTTCCACCTTCACTTTCGCAATTCGCAAACCTTCCATTTCGAGTACGGTAAAGCGGCGGCCTTCGTGCTCCACGCGTTCTCCCGCACTGGGCAGGTGCTGGAACTCGGAGAGCAGAAACCCCGCGAGGGTCTCGAATCCGTGATCGCGGGGCAGGTCAATGCCGTAGTGGGATTCGAGATCGCGAAGCGTCATTGAGCCATCGAGGACTGCCGTCCCTCCTGCCGGTGGTACCGGCGCCGGCGCAATATCGAATTCGTCTTCAATCTCGCCCACCAGCTGTTCCAGAACGTCCTCTACCGTCACCACTCCTACCGTGGAGCCGAACTCATCGACCACCACGGCGAGATGGCGCCGCCGCTGCTTGAATTCCGCCAGCAGGTCTGAAATGTTCTTGCTCTCGGGAACGACCAGCACGTCACGCATGATACTGCGCACCCTGAGCCCGGCTACCGCGCGCGACCAGCTTTCTGATTCGCGGCCGCGGACGTGCAGCCAGCGCATCAACTCCTTGGCATAGAGCACGCCGATAATGTGCTCCGGACCGCGGGCGGGATCGTATACAGGAATCCGCGAATGCTGCTCTTCCACCACTTTTCCGGCCGCCTCATCGAGCGGCATGTCGGCCGGCAGTGAAAAAATGTCGGGCCGCGGCACCATGATTTCCCGCACCGCCACATCGCCCAGCTCCAATGCAGAATGGATCATGGATTCTTCCAGCGGCTGCAGCAACCCCAGCCGGCGGCTGGCCGTAGCCACCAGCTTAAGCTCTTCGGGAGAATGGACGCCGCCTTCCAGCACGGGCCGCGTGCCCAGCACGCGCAGCACCAGGCGCGCCGTGCGGCTCAGCACCCAGAGCGCCGGCCGTGAAAGGGCAATAAAGATCTCCATCGGCGCGGCCACTGCCAGCCCAACCCGCTCTGCCCGCTGCAAGGCAAGCGCTTTGGGCACAACTTCGCCCAGCGTGACGTGAAAATAGCTGATCAGCGCAAAGGCGATGGCCGAGGCCATGGCATGGGCAAACAGGCCGCCACGCGGGAGCTGCGCGAAGGCCGGCCTCAGCATCCCGGCCAGTGTGGCCTCGCCCGCCCAGCCCAGCCCCAGGCTGGTTAGCGTAACGCCGAACTGAACCGCGCTGAGGAACTGTTCAAGGTTCTGTTGCAGGCGCCGGATAGAGGCCGCCGCGGCCCGGCGAGCTTCAAGGAGCTGCTGCAGCCGGGTTTCGCGAATGCTGACGAGCGCAAATTCCGCCGCCACAAAGAACGCATTCGCGGCAACCAGCGCCAGGATGCCGATCACCCGGAGCAGCGCCAGGCTGACCATCGGGCCGATTCTAGCTCAAGCGGCGGCGTTTGTTCACCACGGAGCCGAAAGCTCTAAGCTCTCAGCCTTCAGCTCTAAGCCAGATCTCCTCCGCCGCAGCGGCTGGCCGGGCTCCGCACCGCTGGCGCCACGCCGTCGGGCGCCACGCTGCGGCACGGAAAGTTGGACATTGGCAGCCCCGCTCCGGCTTAAAGCTTAAGGCTGAGAGCTTAGAGCTTTTGCCTTAACAATTTTCATCCCCGGCAGGGAACCGGCAGGCAACGGCCGCCGTAGATACTGCTGTAACAATTCCGCACCTGACCCGTCCAGTTGGTAGTGAGGTTTTGTGGCTAATAGCAAAAAAAGAAAGCATCCCTTCCTGTACATCACTGTTTCGCTGGCGCTGGTTGCGGCAGTGGTCATTGGAGTGACCGCGGCGGCTCGGGGCGGCACCCATGTGGATCCCTCGAAGGTGGCAACCGTCGAGCGCACCGACCTGGCCAAGAGCGTAGTGGCCACGGGCAAGATCGAGCCCATCACAAAGATTGCGGTGAAGTCCAAAGCCAGCGGGATTGTGAAGAAGCTGCTGGTTGATGCCGGTGAGCATGTCACCCAGGGACAACTGCTTGCCGAACTCGATCGCGACGAGATCCAGGCCCAGGTGAACCAGGCACGCGCTCAATTGCAGGCGGCCGAGGCCAATGTTGCAGCAGCCCGCGCTGATCTGGAGCGTGCCCGCGTTGACGCTGAGGGTGTGGATGTCCCCACGCTAAAGCGCGCCTACGAGCGGGCCCAGCAGATGGCGAAAGAAGGCGTGGTGGCGCCCCAGGCCCTCGATGATGCGCAGCGCAACTACCTGCTGGCGGTCAACAAGACCGATTCCGCCCGGGCACAGGTCACCAGCTCGCAGGCGAAGATCAGGCAGGGTGAAGCGCAGGTCGCCCAGATGCGCGCCACGCTCGACCAGCTCGAACAACAGCTCGGCTACACCTACATCACGTCGCCCATTGAAGGCACGGTGCTCTCGCGCGATGTCGAGGTTGGCGATGCGGTCAGCTCCATCCTGGTGCTGGGCTCAACCGCCACCCAGATCATGACTCTCGGCGACACCCACGAGGTGTATGTGAAGGGCAAAGTGGATGAGAGCGATATCAGCAAGGTTTACCTCGGCCAGCCCGCCTCCATCAAAGTGGAATCGTTCAAAGACAGGAGCTTTGCCGGCCGGGTCACCAAAATTTCACCCATGGGACTGGAGAAGGATAACGTCACCACCTTCGAGGTCCGCGTCTCGATCAGCAACCCCGGCGGCGAGCTCAAGGCCGAAATGACGGCAAATGCGGAGATCCTGCTGGAACTGCACCACAATGTGCTGGTTGTTCCCGAGGCCGCGCTGATTTACGACAAGGACAAGAATGCGTTCGTCGAGCTGCCTGACCCGAACGCGCATGACGGCAAGAAGAAGGTTCCGGTCACCGTCGGGATATCGAACGGCGCAAAGACCGAGGTCCTCGGGGGATTGAAACAGGACCAGAAAATCGTGCTGCAGTGAAACAGCTCCAAGCTCCAAGCCGTAAGCTATAAGCTTCCAGCCCAGGGCTGAGACGCGCTGAAGGAGACGCCATGAAATATCTGCTCGGCTTGCTGGCCGCCGGTTCCCTGGTTGCCGCGGCATCCGCCCAAAACACCGCGCCGGAAAATCACTTCCAGCGCAGCTTCAAACTCCAGCCCGGCGCCACCGTAAAGGTAAAAAATTACAAGGGCCTCATCCGTATTGAGGCCGCGGATTCCTCCGAAGCCAGCGTTGACGTAAAGAAAATCTGGGAGGGCCACAGTGACGTTCATCGCGACGATTGGTTGCGCGGCGTGGAGGTCAGCTTCGACTCGAGCCCCAGCCGGCTTGACGTGCGCGTGGAGTACCCCAGCCATATCTGCGTCTTCGGTTGCATGGATGACTGGGGAGGTCGTGTCGAGCTGGTCATGCGGGTTCCGCGCGCCTCGAACCTCGATATTGACGGCTACAAGCCCGAGCTCAAGATCGAAGGCGTCAAAGGCGACATTCGCATCCACAGCTACAAATCGCCCATTGATATCCGCAATACGGTGGGCGCCATCGAAGTTGACACCTATAAGGATCGCATCACACTCGACAATGTGAGCCTGCGGGGGCGCCTGCGTATTCACGACTACCGTGCCGATACCGAGATTCGTGCCCGCGAGCTTGCGGATGGCGCCGATATTGACAGCAGCCGCGGCGCGGTCCGCCTGCAGCTTCCTGCCGACACGCATTTCAATCTAAACATC
Organism: Acidobacteriota bacterium; assembly: GCA_019236695.1. Taxonomy (GTDB): domain Bacteria; phylum Acidobacteriota; class Terriglobia; order Terriglobales; family Acidobacteriaceae; genus JAFAIN01. The sequence goes on from JAFAIN010000026.1 coordinate 6,245, forward strand.
TCGGGTGACCGCCACGCCGACTTGCGCAGCGACTTTCCCGCCCGCGTCGAGGCCGGAGCTTCGCGGCATATTACGGGCGCCGTGAATGGAGGCGGACCCGAAGTCCGCATTCGCACCAGCCGCGGCTCGGTGTCGCTGGTAAAGTCGTCGGAGAGCAGTTTGTGAAGAAAAGCGCCTGTGAATTGTCGGATTACAATCCGGGAGCCTGGATTTGAGCCTAAGCTGCGATCCGGCTTGGAGCTTACGGCTTAAGGCATAAAGCTTTTTGATGACGACTTGGCTCGTTGCTCGTCTGTACTTCAGGAGAGAATTGAAATGAAATGCGTACCAGCGTTTGCGGCCCTGTTGTTGAGCGGCGTCGCTTTCGCCGCCCAGGGCAGCTTTGATCGTACCCTGCAGGTCAGCGGTCCGGTAGACCTCCAGGTTTCTACCGGCTCAGGGCACATCCATGTGGCCCCGGGCTCCGCCAACCAGGTTCAGGTGCACGCCACTATTCACGCCAATGAAGGCGTCGCGAACTGGTTTGGAGGCGGCGGCAGGCTTTCACCCCAGGAGAAAGTGCAGCGCCTGCAGCAGAATCCACCCATCGAGCAGACCGGCAACAACATCCGAATCGGGCGGATTGAAGACCAGGACCTCAGAAATAACGTCAGCATCGACTACGATGTCACCGTGCCGCCGGCGACGCGGCTCTCCACGTCGAGCGGCTCCGGCGATCAGGACATTCGCGGCATCGAGGGGCCAGTGGACACGCGAACGGGCTCAGGAAATCTAACGGTCGGCAGTATCGGCGGCGAAGTGCATGCAAGCTCGGGCTCGGGCGAAATCACGGTCAACGATGCGAAAGGCGGAATGCGCGCAAGCACCGGCAGCGGCGAAATCCGCGGGAACGGCATCGCTGGCTCCATTGAAGCCAGCACCGGCTCAGGCGACATCCGCCTGCGGCAGTCCGCCGCCGGCAGCGTGCATGTTCGCACCGGCTCGGGCACGGTCGAACTTGAGGGAGTGGATGGCAGCCTGGCGGTCAGCACCGGTTCCGGAGACATTCGCGCGAACGGCAAGCCGGCGGCCGATTGGCGCATCGATACCGGCTCCGGCACCGTTACCGTGAACCTGCCGCAGCAGGCCGGATACGAAGTCTATGCCCGCACCAGCTCCGGCCGCATCTCGGTGGATGCGCCGATGACCAGCCAGAGCTTCGCCAATCGCGGCCGCGAACTGCGCGCCACCGTGCGCGGCGGCGGACATATGCTCGACCTGCACACCAGCTCCGGCGACATCCGGGTGAGGTAGACGGGTGAGGTAGAAAAGACAAAGGGCAAAATAACGGGCTCAATGGGGCCACGCGTCCTTCTCGCCTTTGCTGGGGACGAGCCTGGACGGCGCCCTCCGTGTCGAAATCACTAGCTTACGCCGCGAGTTCGGGCGGGCCTCTCCGATTTGTTGACAGTGCGGGTGCGCTTCCATAGCCTTGCGTTAACACCCGAATGACTTTTTCTCACAGGACCCAGAAAAGGCCGGTGTGGCTTGCCCTGCTTGCCGTAGCGGTTTCGCTGAACCTCGCGGGGGCAGCCGCCGGCGATGGCCAGCGGTACTTGGACGACGTTAAGGCGCTGACCGCGCCGGCGATGGAGGGCCGCGGAAATGGAACCCGCGGCCTGGAGCGTGCAGCTCATTTGATCGAGCAGAGATTCAAGGATCTCGGGCTCGATCCGGCCGGGACCAACTCCTATTTTCAACCGTTTTCTGTGGTCACGGGAGCGCGCCTGAAAGGAAAAAACCTGCTGCAGGCGGGTGGGGATTCGCTGAAGCTGGAGCAGGATTTTGTGCCGTTCAGTTTTTCGGGCAGCGGAGCGGCCGCCGGCCCGGTAGTGTTTGCCGGGTATGGCATCACGGCGCCGGAGTTCGGCTATGACGATTACGAGGGCGTTCCGGTAAAGGGCCGCATTGTGCTGGTGCTGCGCAACGAGCCTCCCGCTTTCCAGGCGAAAGGACACCAGGGGGTTACGCAGCACTCGCAGCTCATCAGCAAAGCCATTAATGCAAGAAACCACGGCGCAAGCGCGCTGGTGCTCGTCAACGGCAAGCTGGGCGACGGCGAAGAGGATTTGCTCACGCGGTTTGGCACGGTGAGCGGCCCCTTGGACAGCGGCATTCTGCTGCTGCAGGTGAAAAACTCAGAAGCGGAAAAATGGCTTGCCGGCTCCGGCAGAACGATTGCGAAAGCGCAGGGGGCGATCGATGAAGCCGGCAAGCCGGCATCGTTTGCTCTTGCGGATGATTTTCGGCTTCGGCTGAGCATCGCGATCGAGACTACCTACGCCACAGTGAACAACGTGCTTGCCTGGCTGCCGGGGCAGACGGATGAGTACGTCATCGTAGGGGCGCATTACGATCACCTGGGCCGCGGGAATTTCGATTCGCTCGCTCCGTCACAGATCGGGCAGATCCATCCCGGAGCGGACGACAATGCTTCCGGAACCGCGGGGCTTCTGGAACTGGCCCGGCGCATGGCGCCCATGAGAGGGCGATTGCGGCGCAGCATCCTGTTCGCAAGCTTTGCCGGCGAGGAACTGGGGCTGCTGGGCTCGGCCGCCTGGGTGAACAAACCCACTCGGCCTTTGGAGAAAGCCGTGGCCATGCTGAACATGGACATGATCGGCCGCATCCAGGAGGGCAAAGTCTTCATCGGTGGCACCGGCACCGGGTCAGGCTTTGCGAATGTGCTGGAGCGTGCCCAGGTTGGGAAGGGATTAAAGATCGAATCCTCGCCGGGCGGCTATTCCTCGAGCGACCACATGTCATTCGTTACGGCCAGGATTCCCGCGCTGTTTTTCTTTTCTGGATTGCATTCCGATTATCACAAACCGTCGGACACCTGGGAGAAGATCAATGCCGATGGCGCGCTGCGCCTGCTGGATGTGGTTCAGGATACCGCTCTGCAGATTGCCTCGAACCCGGAGCGCCCGGCGTTTATCGCGGTTATGGAGGACCGGCCAGGTGCCTCATCCACGGGCGGAGGAGGCGGATACGGGCCGTATTTCGGCTCGATACCCGATTTCGGGCAGGTGGAGAACGGAGTGCGTTTTTCTGACGTTCGGCCCGGGTCGCCGGCGGCCAAGGCCGGCTTAAAGCCGGGCGACGTGCTGGTGCGGTTCGGAGATAAGCCCATCCGAAATCTGTATGACTTTACCGATGCGTTGCGCCGCAGCAAGGTGGGCGACGTGGTGGAGGTGAAGGTGCTGCGCGGATCGGAGACCATTACGGTGAGCGTGAAACTGGAACAGCGGCGGTGATGGACCGTTCACAACAGAGACGCAGTTGCCGGGAGGATTCGAATTGATGCGGAGTACGAAGCTGCGGAAGTACGAAACTGTGATGTTTGCGGCCTGGGCCTTGATGTTTGTTGCTTTGGCGTTCGCCCAGGAGGCCAGGCCGGCAGCGCCATTGCTGTATCCGGGCGAAAAGCACCTTCGCAATGTCCGGCAGTTGACGTTTGGCGGGCAGAATGCCGAGGCGTATTTCTCAAGCGACGATCGCTACCTGATTTTCCAGCACCAGGGCGAGGGCGTTCCCTGCGACCAGATGTACAGCATTGCGGTGGAAACTCCCGATGGCAGGCCGGCGCAACCGCGACTGCTGAGCACCGGCAAAGGCCGGACCACCTGCGGATATTTTTTTCCCGCGGGAGACCGCATTCTGTTTTCCTCGACCCACGGTTCCAGCCCGGAATGCCCGCCCAAGCCCGACTATTCGCGCGGGTACGTTTGGCCGATCTACGACACCTATCAGATTTACACGGGCAGGCCCGACGGCAGCGACTTGCGCCAGCTCACGCATGCGGCCGGCTACAACGCAGAAGCCACCATCACACGCGACGGCAGCAAGATTGTCTTTACCTCCACGCGCGACGGCGATCTGGATATCTACACCATGAACGCCGATGGCAGCGATGTCCGCAGGCTTACGCATGAGCTCGGCTACGACGGCGGCCCGTTCTGGTCCTATGACGGTAAGAAGATTGTGTACCGCGCAGAGCATCCGAAAACGCCCGCGGAGATTGCCGATTACAAGGACCTGCTGTCGAAAGGGCTCATCCGCCCGGGGAACCTGGAAATTTGGGTAATGCATGCGGATGGCAGCCACAAGCACCAGGTAACCCACAACGGCGCCGCCAATTTCGCGCCGTATTTCCTGCCGGATGGCAAACGAATCATCTTCGCATCGAACATGGCCGACCCCAGGAACGGGCGCGACTTCGACCTGTACGTGATCCATGAGGACGGCACCGGGCTGGAACGGATCACGTTCTACCCCGATTTCGACTCCTTTCCCATGTTCAGTTCAGACGGCCGGAAGCTGGTTTGGGCGTCGAACCGCAACGGCACCGCGCCGCATGAAACCAACATCTTCATTGCGGATTGGGTGGATTAGGATTGCCGAATTGCGGAATTGCCGAATTGCGCAAAAAGCCTGCAGGGTTTCGCTGAGCCGGGCGCACGCTGCGGAGCTTGGGAGGGCGTTACCGCAGCGCGCGCCGGCCAGCGCGGTTGAATGCGTCCGCGAACGCATACCTTCACTGCACCCAAGCCGCCATTGCAGAACGCGTAATCTGCTGAATCTGCACGGCGGCACTCCTTCGGACCGTTCGCAACTGGGAATCCTGGTTCGCTGGCGAACGGTTTTCGGGTGGGGTCCAGCGGCCTGCGGCCGCCTTGTCCCGGCCGGGGGGCGCCCGGACCCACGTCATACTGAATAGCTCAATAACTCAATGGCTTAATTCCCCGTGTCTCCAGGTTGAATTGGCAGCTAACGGTTACAATCGGGCAGCCGTGGAAAATGTTCTTGCGGTCAGCAATCTCTCGGTAAAGTTTGGCTCGGTTACTGTCTTATCCGGGCTGAGCTTCACGGTGCCACGAGGCGCTGCGCTTGCCATCATCGGCCCGAACGGCGCCGGGAAGACTGTGCTTTTTCGCGCGCTGATCGGTGCTGTTCCGTGCGAGGGTGAAGTCCGGTGGGGCGAAGGCACGCGCATCGGATACGTGCCGCAAAAACTCGACCTGGATCGCGATGTGCCCATCACCGCCTTGGATTTTCTTCGCGCGCGCGCCCAACTGGCACACCTTCCGAGCACCGGCATCGGAGACGCCATGCAACTGGTGGGCATTCCCTCCGAAGTGGCGCGGCAGCCGGTGGGCACGCTCTCCATTGGCCAGTTCCAGCGCATTCTGCTGGCCTTTGCGCTGGTGGGCAATCCCAACGTGCTGATGCTCGATGAGCCCACCGCGGGAGTGGATGAGCCGGGGCAGGAACGCCTGAATGAACTGGTGCAGCGGCTGCAACGGGAGCAGGGGCTTACCGTAATGTTCATTTCGCACGAGCTCAGCATCGTGAACCGCTACGCCACGAACGTGCTCTGCCTCAATCGCCGGGTCACCTGTTTTGGGCCACCACAGCAGGTGCTGACGCCCGAACGCCTGCAGGAAATCTACGGCGCCTCCATCAACTTCTACGCGCATGAGCACTGAAACGCTGCTCCTAGGCATTGCGATGGCGGTTGCGGCCGGGCTGGTGGGCTGTTTTGCGGTGATGCGGCGCATGGCGCTCGCTAGTGACGCGCTTTCGCATGTGGCGCTGCCGGGGATCGGGGTGGCGCTCGCCCTGCACCTGAATCCCCTGTTTGGCGCGGTGGCCATGCTGTTTTTCGGCGCGCTGATCGTGTGGGCGCTCGATAACCGCGTGAACGCCGCCACCGAGACTCTGATCGGCGTGGTTTTTTCGGCGGCGCTGGCCATTGGCAGCCTTACGACCTCAGGAGAGCAATTGTTGGAAGCGCTGTTTGGGGGCGCCGGCACCCTGAAACCCGCGGAAGTGGTATTCGGTTTTGTGGCGGCGGCCGCCATCGTGGCCTTCATGCTGGCGGAGCGCAACAGCCTTGTGGTGATGCTGGTCTCGCCCGATCTCGCGCGCACCACCGGCATTAACGTCAGGCGGTTGAACCTTCTGTATCTCGAAATGTTCGCGCTCACCATTGCGCTGGGACTGCGCTATCTCGGCGTGCTGCTCATGGGCGCGCTGATCATCATTCCGGCGGCAACGGCGAAGCGGCTGGCTCGACGGCTCGATACCATGCTGCTCACGGCCGTTGCAATCGCGGTTGCGGCTACTCTGGCCGGCTCCTGGGCAGCAGCACGCCTGCACCGCGAAACCGGCCCGCTCATCGTGCTCGCCGCGGCGGCCATGTTTGTGATTGCGCTGCTCCGGCCGGCTGCCGAATAGCTATTCGGCCCGCAGTGCCACCACCGGATCCACGCGCGTGCCGCGCCGCGCCGGAATGTAGCTGGCCAGCACTGCTACGGCTCCAAGCGCGATGCACACTGCAATGTAGGTGCCCGGGTCGTGAGGGTGCACGCCATAGAGCAGCGAACCGAGTAGCCGGGCAAACGCCAATGCGGCGGCAACCCCGGCGGCTGTGCCAAGCAGAGTGAGTTCCGCGCCCTGCTTCAGCAACATGCGAATCACGGCGAGGCGCGAGGCGCCCAGCGCCACTCGAATTCCGATTTCATGTGTGCGTTGCGCCACCGTGCTGGAAATCACTCCGTAGAGTCCAACTGCGGTCATGAGCATCGCCAGGCCGGCGAAAATTCCAAGCAGCGTTGCCTGGAAACGGGCCCGCCCCAGGTCAAAGGCGAGCCAGTCATCCATGCTGCGAACATCATAAAGCGGCGCCTCGGGATCTAGTGTAGCCAGCAATTTTGCGAGTTCGGGCCCAAGCGTTGCCGCCGCGGTTTGCGTTCGGATGACCAGGGTCGGCGTTCCCCACAGCATTTGCGATATCGGGACGCAAAATGCCGGCGCCGGGGGTTTGGCGAGATTGGTAGTGCGAATGTCGCGCACCACACCGACGATTTCCCGAGTCTCGTACTTTTTTCGGTCGCCACCCTCGCCCGCTCCCATGTACACCTTGTGCCCGATCGGGTCCTGGCTGGGGTAGAACCGGCGCGCAAATTCCTGAGTCACGATCATCACCGGCGCCGAATCACGCTGATCGCGATCGTCAAAGAATCGGCCGCGAAGCAGCGGCATCTGCATGGTCTGAAAAAAGCCGTTTGTCACCAGGTAGAAGCCGGCGCTGGGATAGTCCGATTCCGGCACGGGATGGTCGAGCAGGTTGATGCCGACACTCCAGAGGTCATTCCCGCCCAGCGGCAGGGGCAGGCTGCCGGCCGCGCTCATAACGCCGGGGACCGCGCCGGCGCGAGCGACGAACTCGCGGATGAAGCGATCCATCTGCTCCGGCTGGTAGCGCGAAGATGAAATGTCAAAACTGGCAGTCACGAGATGCTCGGGGTTGAAGCCCAGGTCGACATGTGACAACCGCTCGAATGAGCGGATGAGCAGGCCGGCGCCGACCAGCAGCATAACGCCAAGCGCCGTCTCCGCCACAACCAGTGCCGACCGCACTCGCTGGTGAGCGGGCCCCGCGGTAAATGTGCGGCCCCTGGAGCGCATGGTTTCGGCGAGGTTCGGGACGGAAATGCGCCACGCTGGAACCAGCCCGAACAGGATACCGGCCGCGAGCGCCAGGCTCGCGGTAAACAGCAGTACGCGTCCATCGATGGCGATTTCCGAGGCGCGCGGCAGATTCTCCGGATAGAGTTTCAGCACCGCCGCAACTGCCCACGTGGCCAGTCCCGTTCCCAGCGCAGTCCCCAGCAGCGCGAGCACAATGGATTCGGTGATGAGTTGGCGGATGAGGCGTCCCCGGGTGGCGCCCAGCGCGGCGCGCACCGCGATCTCCTGAGTGCGCCCGGCGCCACGCGCCAACAGCAGGTTCGCCACATTGACGCAGGCAATCAGCAGCACGAGGCCGACAGCGCTCATTAAAACCAGCAGCGGCTCGCGCGTTTGACCGACAGCATAGCGCAGTTCGGGAGTGGCGGCGATTCCGCTGTGGCGGTTCTTATCGGGGTACTCGGAAGCCAGAGCCCGATAGATGGAACTTAGATCGGCGTTGGCCTGCTCGAGCGTAATACCCGGCCTGAGCCGCGCGATGCCGAACAGCGAATGATTGCCGCGCTGCGCAGTGGGCCCATTGCCGCCGTTCATCTCGGCCCACCGCGAGAAGGTGGTCCAAAGATCACCCGGCGCGGATCGCGGCGCGAACTGAAAGCCCGCGGGCATCACTCCCACGATGGTGAAGCTTCGCCCATCGAGCGCCAGCGGCCGCCCCAGGACACCGCGATCGGCATGAAAATACTCGCGCCACAGGCGGTCGCTGATGATGGCGACATGGTATCCCGGGCCATCTTCGGAGGGAAGGAAGGCGCGCCCCATCGCCGGTTGCACCCCGAGCACGCGAAAAATTCCGCTGGTGACCAGTTCGCCTTTCAGGTGTGCAGCCTTGCCGATGCCGGTGACGGTGAACTCGGTGAACGTGTAGGCAGCGACGGATGCGAAGGAATGGCTGCGGCTGGCTACATCCTGATAGTCAGGAAAGGAAAGTTGGCCCTGCGGGACTTCTGGCGCCGGGTGGTCACTGTTGAATTCATTGATCGCCACCAGTCGGTCGGGCTCTGCGTAGGGCAGCGGCCGCAGCAGGACGCCATTGACCACGCTGAACATGGCGGTGGTGGCGCCGATGCCGAGGGCAAGCGTGACCAGCGCAACAGTGGTGAATCCGCGGGCATTCCGCAGGTTGCGGGCGGCGTAGCGAAGGTCGTTGAAGAGAGCGTCCACAAGTTCCTGCTGACGCAAGTCACATGCCAGCGGAGAACCTTGTAATTCAAATGCTTAGGAACCGGTAAGCGTCCGGTGGCGGTACTCGAGTGTTCAGAAATGGACGCTGCCCGCGAATGCTCCCAATCATCGTCCTCGTGATAATGACACGTGCAAGAGGAGGCAGGCGAACGCTACGAGCCCCAACCGTCCCAGCCACGACACTGAGAAATGCTGGGCTACCCCATTCACCACGACGGCAGTGATTGGAACCAGCCAAAGCTCCTTCTGTATCCGCGGGGCCTGTGCAAACGATGTCCGGAATGATCTCAACGAGGCGCGTGCATCCTCGAAGGTGTCTTTCGAAAGCCTGAGGTTTTGTTTGAACTGTTCGAACATCGACACCCCCCGATCGTACGACTATCCGTGAGACACCGGAGGCACAGCCCGCGAAGCGGGCGGAAGGGCGTAGCCCAGCGGCGTAAGCCCTGGGAAGAGGGGAGCGGTTCCGATATCAGCCCTCGAAGAGGGCGAAAGAATTAACGCACTTGGAGAATCCAGTCTATTTGGAAGCGACTTTCTTTCGCCCGCGTTGCGGGCTCGAACCATATCCGCCTTGTCACCCATGGCTTACGCCATGAGCTACGCTCTTTCGCTCGCTTCGCGAGCTTTTGTCGTGGGGCAGCCTGCTTGGTCGCTACAACCTGCGTGCAGCGACAGCAGCGGCCTTCGGCCCCCTGTCCGGCCGAGGGCGGCCGGACCCACGTCACACTCTCGACCGAGGGCGGCCGGACCCACGTCATTCCTACTTTTTCAGTTCGCCGATAAAGACGCCGTAAGGCTCAAGTTTCATGCTGGCGGGCTTTTGATCGCGCGCGGCGTTCGAGGTGAGCAGGGCGTGCAGCCTGGCTTTCACCCCGTAGCCCTGGCCGGAGAGATCGAGGCTCACGGTCTGCGCCTGGGGCGACATGTTGAGCGCCACCAGCAGGGCATGACCGCGATATTGCCGCAGATAGGCCATGACGTTGGGATCGCGCTCGTTCAGCGCGACGTAATTGCCTTCCACCAGCGCCATGTTGCGATGGCGAAGGCGGATCGCCGCGCGGTAAAAATTCAATACCGAGTTCGGGTCACGGCTCTCGCTTTCAACATTGTGGGTCTGGTAATTCGCCGCTATGGGGAGCCATGGCTTGCCGCTCGTAAAGCCGGCGTTAGGGCCGGAAGTCCACTGCATGGGCGTGCGCTCGCCGTCGCGGCCCTTTTCCAGCGGCCAGCCGCGCACGCCAATGGGGTCCTGCACTTCTTCGCGGCTTACCGGATCACGGTTCTCCATGCCGAGTTCTTCGCCGTAATAAAGGATGGGTGTACCGCGCAGCGTGAGCAGCAGCCCGGCCAGCAGCTTTGCCACCTGGTCTGTGGGATGCGGGCCGCCGTAGCGGTTGTAGGCGCGCGTGATGTCGTGATTGCTGAACAGGTACACCGGCCAGCCGCCTGCACTCTCCACCAGCGCAACCTGGCGGCGGAATTCCGGCGCGGAAAGGCGATTGACGTTGGCGAAAAGGAAATCCATGGGTAACTGGATCTCTGCCTTGCTCTCGCCGTAATACTCGCGGAGTTGCGCGATGTTTTCGGTCCAGGTTTCGCCGATGAGGACGGCGCCATACTGGTCGGCGAGCTGGCGCAATTGCTGCAGCACTACATGGTTCTCCGGAAGGTTGTCGTTGTAAATGCGGCGCTGCAGCGGCATTCCGTAGGCATCCTTGCCGGGCACGGCGTTGGGCAGGGGATTGCCGGCGGCATCACGCAGGATAACGTTGGGCAACGGCGGGTTATCGCGCAGATCGGGATCCTCAAAGAGCGTATCGACCGCATCGAGGCGGAAGCCGGCCACGCCGCGCTCGAACCAGAAGCGCGCGGCTCTGAACATGGCATCGTGCACTTTGGGATTGCGCCAATTCAGGTCAGGCTGTGCCGGATCAAAAAAGTGGTAATACCACTGCTGCGTGGTGGGGTCGTACTTCCACGCGGTGCCGCCGAAGATGGAAGTCCAATTGTTCGGCGGTTGCTCGCCGCCAGGCGCATTGGGATCGAGCGGCGGCATGGGCGGTTGGGAAACGTCAGGCGGCTTGCCATCGCGCCAGATGTACCAGTCCCGGTATTCGCTGCTGCGCGATGATTTCGATTGCAGGAACCAGGGGTGCCTGTCGGAGGTGTGGTTCATCACAAAATCGAGCACCACCCGAATGTGGTCCTTGCGGCCGCGCGCCACCATGCCATCGAAATCGGCCAGCGTGCCATACATGGGCTCGATATCGGTGTAGTTGGAAACGTCGTAGCCAAAATCCACCTGCGGTGAAGGGAAGCACGGCGTAATCCAGATGGCATCCACACCGAGCGACTTGAGGTAGTTCAGGTGGCTCGTGATCCCTTTAAGATCGCCGATTCCGTCATTGTTGGAATCGGCGAAGCTGCGCGGATAAATTTCGTAAAACACCGCATGCCGCCACCAGGGGTGGCCTTCGCGATCAAGGGCCGCCGGCTTCTTCTGGGCTGCGGCGGGCGCAGGAAGCAGCAGCGCCAGGGCAAGCGTGGCCAGGAGTTTTTCCCAGCGGAGGCGCGGACGCACGGAGGAACCCTTTTTTTGACTGGTCATCATCTTCTTTTACCGCGACCCATGCAGCCAATGCCTGATGTTGAGGTGGTCAAAGCGGTATCCCACAATGCCTTTCACAATGAGGTGGTCAGTGGCGTGGGTTACGCCAAGACCGACGCCGAAGTTGATTTCCCATTTCGGCGAAACGTCGAGATCAATAGTGGGGAAGAACTGCTGTTCCTGCTCCGCGAAAGGATCGAACCCGGGCACCGGTCCCACAGCGCCGTAATACTCCAGGCCGCCGGCAATCTGCCTGGTGAGGTTGTAACTGAACTTGAAATTCGGCGAGAACTCGAATCCTTTGCCGGTGTTCAGGCCAACCAGCGCGCGATCTACGGTGGGATTGAATGACAGGTACCACGGGCCAAGCTGCTTATCGATGATGGGCCGGATTTCGATGGTCCAGGTGTCTTCCGAATACAGCGGGCGCTGGTAGCCGATCTCGGTTGAAAGGCTCACGCCGACCGGCCACTTCCATTTCTCCGGCGCGCGGACGCGAGGCCGAATGTGGTCGCCCACCCAGTCCCAGCCCTGGCCCGAACGGGCTGAGGTAAAGATGTAGAACCCGGTTTCGAACCATTCATTCCAGCCCTGGGTAATCTCAATGGTTTCGTGCACCGCATGGTTCGTGGGTGCGACGCCGTTCAGCGGCATGGAGCGCCCAATGGCGGTGTAGTTGCTGTGGAGCTCGACCATGGTCGCGCCGGGAGCGACGGTTTCAGCGCCATAAACCTGGATTTCGTAGTTGTCCTGGGCGGCACAGAAAACGACACAGATAAACGGCAGCGCAATGGGCCAGAAGCGGCGAAGAAAGGCCATCGGACGAATGAGACATTATATGGCGCAGTCAAACGGAGTGGGAATGACGCCAGAAAGTAGAAGTGCGAAACTGCGGAATTGGTTCTGAAACCCGCACCTGCGGGCACGCTGCTCAGAACACTGAGTATGCTCGTCAGTTTCCCCGGAAGTGCGGCAGCACTGCCTCGCCGAACAGCCGCGCCTGCTCTTCGCGGTCGTCGCCCCAGAGCTCGAGCATGATGCTGGTGCACCCCGCGGCGCGATATTCCTCAATCCTGCGAATGCAATCCTCGGGGGCGCCGGCGATGGGGCAGACTTTCTCGAGGATTTCATCGCTAACTCTTCTTGCCGCGGCTTTCCGGCCGCCTTCTTCCATCGCATCAGCGATGGGTTGAATTTCCGGAAACGTGAGCCCGGCCTGCTGCAGCAACACGTCAGCCGAACCCTGAATGTTCTGAACTTTATTGGCCAGGTACATGGCGGCCATTTCGCGCGCGCCTTCGCGGCCGCGAGCGGCTTCGGCATGGATGCTGCCGACGATTACGGAGCCGAGCTCGAGCGCGGCGGGATCGCGCCCGGCGCGCCGCGCGCCCTCATCCATGTTGCGGCGCGCATAGCGCACGAAGCCGGGAGTCGTAATGCTGGCGGTGAGCAGTCCGCTGCTGTGGGAACCGGCGAGCCGCTGCAGCACCGGACCGGTGCCGGCGATATAGAGGGGCGGGCGCCAGCGCGCAATGTGCGCTTCAGCTTTCAGAGCGGGAGCAAACGCAGAGAATGCCTTGCCTTCATACTTAACCTCGCCACCGGCCAGCACCTGTTCGATGATCTCGATGCTTTCACGCATCACAACGGCAGGGCCGGGACCGCCTTGGCCTTCGCCAATTTCCTTCATGAAGATTTTTGAGGCGCCGAGGCCCAGCAGAAACCGGCCTTCGCCTGCGGCCTCCTGCAGCACGCGTGCTTCCATGGCAATCTGCACCGGGTGGCGCGTGTACGGCGAAATGATGCCCCAGCCGATCGCAATGCGGCTGGTTTCACGCGCCAGAATGGCGGTGAGCGCGGTGGAAGAGCGTGCTTCAAAGCCGTGTTTGCGCCACCAGGGGTAGGCTTCGGCGAGCCAGAAGATGTCGAAACCTGCCCGGTCGCAGGCTTTTGCCATGCGCACAGCTTCGTCCAGAGGCTCCATGCTGAGCTGGAGGACACCGATCTTCAGCGGAAGGCTCACTCTTCGCTCCATGATTGTTCCAGGCCTTTGACCAGAGCCCACATGGCGCGGTTCAGCGGAACCGGCACGCCGGCCTGCTCCGCACATTTCACGATGGCGCCGCTCATGAAATCCACTTCCGTGGGCCGGCCGGCCAGCACATCCTGCAGCATGCTTGCCCTGTGCCTGCCCGGCGCACGCGCGCCTTTTTGAACCAACTTGCGGGGATCGGCATCGAGCACGATTCCCATGGCGTGCGCCACTGCTTCGCCTTCAGCGATCAACTGCTCGAATAACACTGCGGTAGGCGGGAAGAAGGTAGCAGCGGCATGATGCAGGCCTGTGAGAGCACCCACGGGATTGGTGGCAGCATTGAAGATCAGCTTGGTCCACTGGGCGCCTCTCGCATCCTGCAGCGCGATGGTGTTCATGCCGGCGCGTGTCAGCAGCCCGGCAAGCCTCTGAACCATGGGGAAAGGCGTTCCGCTCGGCTCAAATGGGCCAATCCAGGTGTCGCCCTTGATATCGAACACTACATGGCCGGGGCCGGCCACATGCCCCGCCGGGAACGTGGTTCCGCGAATTACATGCCGCACATGCGCGGCAATGATCTCTTCGCTGCCCAGGCCGTTCTGCACGGAACAAACGGCGCTGCCTTCGCAAAAAATTCCGCCCACCTGCTGCATAGCTGCGGCCGTGTGCATGGCCTTGGTGGCGACCAGTCCAAAATCGCACGGTGGAAGCTCGGCAGGGTCGGTGGTGGCATGCAGGCTCGCGGTGAAATCCTCGGCCCCCGATAGTTTCAACCCTGCTTCATTCATGGCGCGCACGTGATCGCGGTTCACGTCATACGCCCAAACTTCGGCTTCGCCTGAGCGAGCGAGGTGCGCGGCAAAGATGCTGCCCACCGCGCCGCAGCCAACAATGCATACCTTCATTACGCCTGGTCCTCTCCGCCGTGATAGAAGCGCCAGGGCACGTTTACGAGCTGCTTGCCTTCATCTTTACCCACGCGATAGGTGTCCTGGGTATAGAGGCAAACCTGGCCGTCGCGATCAACGACCTGGGGATGCAGAGAAAAAATCATGTTCTCGCGTAATTCGATATCCCAGCCGGCGCCGATATTCGGCAACTCGAGCATGGTGAGGCCAATGGAGTGGCCGGAGAGATGGCCCAGGCCAAAACCGTGGCGCGCCAGTTCCTCGACCACAGCGCGGTGCACGCTGGACGCTAACTCCCCTTCGCGCAGCAAGCGGCGGCCGGCTTCCATAGCGGCGGGATACGCTTCGGCCATGGCGGCGGTGCGGGGAGAGAGCTTGCCCTGAATCAGGGGCCGCGAGAACTCAACCCAGTAGCCATCCACCCCGGTAAGCTCGAGCGAATACAGCAACAGGTCATCGGGTGCGACCGCGCGGCTGCCCGGCACCTTGAAATGCGCTTCGGCCTCGCCGTTGGTTCCCGAAAGGATGATGTTCATCATGCGCGGACCGGCGCCACGGGCAAAAAAGCGCTCCACCGCCGGTGCCATGATTTCCGCTTCAGTCTTTCCCGGCTCATAGCCTCGAACCATCGCGCGAAAACCATCCACCACAATATCCATGCTGTCACGCACTGCGGCGAGTTCTTCTTCGCTCTTTACGGCACGAACCATATCGAAAGCCATGTCCCAGGGCACCAGTTCGAAGCCGGCGTTTTCCAGCTCGCGATAGTCGCGCACCGCCATGACGAAATCGAGACCCTGAATGCCCACCCGCTTCCAGCGGCGCTCCTCTACGCGCTGGCGCAACCACCGGCCCGGAACCTCAGGCCATACCTGGTCACGCACCCAGGGCTTGGTCTTGTCGCCAATCCAGCGGGCCTCGCGGGGGAAAATCAGCGTCGGGGCTTCCTCAAGCGGCAGCAGAACATACGCGTAACGATGAACAATTTCAAAGCCGGAAACGTAGCGCACCGCGCCTTCAAAGCCGGCATACTGATTGCCGCACACTACAACCGCATCCAGCCGGTCGCGCTGCATGGCGGCGCGCAACTCGCGGTACCGGCGCTCGATTTCGTGCGAACTGGGCATTAGAACACCTTATTCACAGCGGAGACGCAGAGGCACGGAGGAATGTTGAATCTGGAAATGTGAAATCGGCAAAGTCGGAAGGAGCATTGCCCTTACTTTTCACATTCAACATTCCACATTTGACATGCCTCCGTGCCTCCGCGTCTCCGCTGTGAGAGTCAAACAACCCCGCAGATCTGGGCCGCGGTCAGCGCATACACCCTGGTGACATCGACCAGGGTTTGAATCCTGACCTTCTCTCCTTCAGCGTCGCGCGGGCCGCTGGACGGTCCATAGTTTACGGTCGGGATTCCATAACGGCTGAGAACCGACGCATCGGAGCACCACAGGACCGTATCACGCACCACCGGCGCGCCGGCCACGAAGAGATGGTTGGCGGCGATGGCACGCACCATTTCGTGCTCCGCGCCGATCTCCGCACCCGGGACCGAAACGTAAGTCTCAAATTGAAGCCCAAACTCAGGATGGCGGTCACGGATTTCGAGAAAGATTCTTTTCCAGTGGCGCCGCGCTTCCGCCATCGGTATGGCCGGCGGCACGCGCACATCCAGAAACAGGTCTGCGCGTTCGGGAGTGCGGCTGGCTCGCCAGGGATGGCCGGCGCGGATGGCGCCCATGTTCACGGTGGCCCGTCGGTCACCGCAGCCGGCATCCAGATTCCATTTGGTTATTTCGGGGAGCAGTTCGGTGATGACGCAGTGCATTCTGCGGATCGCATTTTCGCTCTCGCTGCCGGCTGCGAATGCCGTATGCACGTATTTTCCGGAAGTCGAAAAGCGCACCCATAACGAGCCGAAGTGCTCAAGCACGATATGCATGTCGGTGGGCTCGCCCAGGATGCACATATCGGGCAGCACTCCATGGCTCACCAGATAATGCGAGCCGGCGCCATAGCCGCGATACTCCCTGCCGCTGAATTCTCCCCATTGCGCTTTCTCAATTTCACCGCACACGGCGCCAAGGATGACATCGCCCTTAAGGCGAATGCCCGCGGCCTGCAGTGCCTGTACGGCGTGGGCATAACAGATCAGCGCGCCCTTCATGTTGTAAATGCCCAGGCCGAAGATCACGCCGTCGCGAACCAGTGCCTTCGGCTTGTAGCCGATGCCGGTGAGAAAAGCCTCATCCCCGGTGTTCGAAGTATCCATGTGGCCGTTGAACATCAGGTTGGGGCCGGCGCCGAGCCCCGGCCAGCGGCCAATGACGTTGGCGCGGCCCTCTTCCACTTCTTGCCACGTGACTTCCAGTGCGAGCCGCTGGAACAGGCCGCGCATGAAGCCGGCCATTTGCAGCTCATTCCCAGTGGGGCTGGGGATGTCGATGGCGGCGCAGCAATCGCTGATGAGCTCACTTTCGCTGACGCGAGCCAGGATGGCCTCGGCCAGGCGGCGATCGAGCGCCAGCTCTTGCGGTATTCCCGCGGCGCCCATGCTCATATAGCCCTACCTTTCGCCTGCCGGAAGTCATCGGGCCAGCAGCACAGCTTTGTGCAGCCATCGCCCGTAACGTGGAAATTATCTTCCAGGCGAAGGCCACCGCCCTCCGGCCAGTAAATTCCTGGCTCGATGGCAAGCACCATTCCCTGGCGGATAGCGCCGCCGCCCGCCTGGTGCGAGTACGGCGGCTCGTGCGCCCGCGCACCCACCCCATGCGCAATGGGATGCGAAGGCTGGCCGGGATAGCCGGCTTCGGCGATGCGCGCGCGCATTAGGCGATCGAGCTCGGGAAGGCTGGCCCCATCGCGCACGTGAGCCACCGCTTCGTGAAAAATCGCGAGCAGTTGATCGAGCAGTTTGTGGTAGCGCGGCGTGAGCTCGCCCGGGCAGGCATTCTTGGTGAGGTCAGTCCAGTAGCCATCGACTACCACCCAGATTTCGAACAATGTGGGCTCGTTCGGCTGGATGGGCCTCTCGCCGGTTGCGGTGAAGGTTCGAATGCCTTCTCCCGACCACACCAGGGTGAAGGCGCGGGCCATCTCTACCTTGCCGCGGAAACCGACGCCGGCGCCGTGGACAAAGCTTTCGAACATTGCGCCAACCTCGCTCTCCTTCATGCCGGGGCGCATGCGCTCGGCAGTGTGCTCCATGGCGAGCGCGGCCAGTTCATTGGCCAGGCGCATGCGCTCGAGCTCCTGCGCAGTCTTGATACACCGCGCTTCCGAGAGCAATGCGGTGGCGTCCTCCACGGCTCCGCAGGCGCGGCGAAAGGCTTCGAAGTAGGAACTGGTGAACACGGTGGGTTCTCCCACCATGCGGTCCGCCGCCTGCGAACCGTTTTCCAGCTCGATGGCCACCTTGCGGCCGAGGTCGCGCTGGCGGATCACGGCAAGCGCGGTTTCGAGCGAGCGCATGGTGGGCGGCCGTGGATCGCGCTCGTCGTAGAACCTGAACAGCCGGATGTCACCCGTCCAGGCCATGCGGCGGGCGTCTTCCGCCTGGGGTTCAATCACCACCAGCGTGGGCTCCCCCTCCTGCGGAAACACCGCCAGATCGTAGCCCTTCATGCACCAGTAATTGGTGAGGTAAAGAACGTTATCGGGAGCACGCACGACCAGCGCATCGAGGTCGCGTTCGCGCATCAGCGCCCTTACGCGGTCAAGTTTGCCGGAATCGAGAGGCCACGCCATGCGCTATTGTTCAGACCGTGGTGACGGCCTGGTTCTCCTGATGAAAATTCCAGCTCGCTTCCCTGCCCTTGATGAGCCGGTACAGCGCGGTGTGCAGAGGCGCAGCCACACCGAGGCGATCGGCTTCGCGTGCGATGGCGCCGCCCAGAAAATCGACTTCGGTGGCCGAGTGGCTTCGCACGTCAGAGAGCATGGAGGGCGGATGATTGGTTCTTGCGCCAATGCAGTTCATTTTCCAGGGGTCCTCGTGCAGCTCGATTCCGGCAGCGGAGGCCACGCGCCTGCCCTCTTCGATGAGCGAATGCAGCAAGCAGCCCAGCGAAGAGAATTCACTGCGATCGGCAAATGCCGGGCAATGCGGCAAATCGGTCAAAGCCGCAACGGCATTCACCGAAGCGTTGAAAATTACCTTTGCCCACTGTGCGGGCCGCGCATCGGGCAGCGCCTCAGCCTTCAGCCCGCTTCGTTCAATGAGTTCGGCGGCTTCCATTACCTGGTAGAACGGCGTTTCGGTGGGCTCGTAGGGACCCATCCAGGTGGCGGTGTCGAGCTCATACTGTACCTGCGTATCACTGTGCCGCGTGCCGCTCATGAAGGTGGTGCCGCGAATGACGCGGGCGCGAGTGGCGCGCGCAATGAGTTCTTCGCCGCCCAGGCCATTCTGGGCTGAGAACACCACGCCTCCATCGAAAAGACCGGCGCAGCCGGCGAGCGCGGCTTCGGTTTGTGTGGCCTTGGTCGCGACGATGCCAAAGTCGCACGCCGGCAGCTCGGCCGGCTGCGTGGTGGCCCGGACGCTGGCATGAAAATCATGGATTCCGGTAACCCAAAGCCCCTCGCGTTCCAGGGCGCGCGCATGCTCGGGCCGGCGGGCCAGCACATACACCTCAGCGACGCGCGAAAGGTGCGCGGCATACAAGCTGCCGATGGCGCCGCACCCGACAATGCACACCCGCGTGATCAACTCGGAATCCGCCGCTCGGTATTTATTCCGCTGCCCGCCCCGCTTCTACGGCCGGCCAGCGCCCGGAAAATGGAATCGCCGTTGTTGAAAGACTCCGTTATGTAGATGCCCTGGGGATACAGGGCATCTTGTAACGCCGCGGAAATGGCGTGCACCGGCGCCGCGCCGCCTTCTCCCATTCCCTTTGCGCCGCTGTAGCTGTGGGGCGAGGGCGTTTCGATTCCGGCGAATTTTATTGTGGGCATATTGATCGCGGTGATGGGCGTGTACTCGCTGAAAGTGCCGGCCATCATGTTGCCGTCTTCGTCATAGGCGCAGTTTTCCATCAGCGCCGCGCCAATGCCATGCGCGGTGGCGCCGTGCACCTGGCCTTCCACGATTCGCGGGTTAATCATGGTGCCGCAGTCATCCACCGCACAGTAATCCAGAATTTTCGGGTTGCCGGTGGCGGGGTCCACTTCGACCACCGCAATGTGGAGCTGCGATGAATAGGTCAGGGTGAGATTGCCGTACTTACGCTGCACATCGGGAACCTTGAACGGGGCGCGCCAGGTGTAGCGGCAGTTCAGCGTAACGTCCTGCAGCTCGTCCGGCAGGCCGGCATTGTTGACATTAATAATGTTGGAGAGCGCCCAGTAATTGATGGCCTTCTCGGTTTCGCGCGCGCGAATTTCAGCGCCCTGGCTGCCAACCCCCATTTCGAGCTGATCTTCTGAGGATTGCAGGGCGTAGGCGGCAAGGCGCAAGAGCTCCTTGCGCAGCTTCTGCGCCGCCCCGTGAACGGCTGAGAGCCCGGAGACGGCAAACTGGCTGGCGTAGGTGCCGGTATGCCCGGTGTGGACGTTCCGCTCCGTGTCAAAGCCGGCCCGCACGGTTACCATTTCGGGCGTTACGCCGAGCACGTCAGCCACCACCTGGGCGGCAGTGGTTTCGTGCCCCTGGCCCTGCGGCACCGAACCCACGCTTACCACGATCTCGCCGTAGATATCGAGCTTGACGTTGGCGGCCTGCGAGTTGCCGGAAAACGGCGCGTGCGGGTTCACGATGCGCGACTGCCCGAAGTTATTGGTGCCGGAATCGAGCGTGGTGCCGATGCCGATGCCGATCCAGCGGCCATTCGCGCGGCCCTTATGCTGCTCATTTTTCCAGCGCTCCCAGCCGATACGCTCTTTTGCCAGCTCCAGCATTCCGGGATAGTTGCCGGAATCATAGATGCAGCCGTTGGGAGTGGTGTAAGGAAACTGGCCCGGCTGGATGTAGTTGCGGCGCCGCATCTCGTCGGGAGCAATGCCAAGCTCATGCCCGCAGATATCGAGGCAGCGCTCGAGAAACCACAGGTGCTGCATGCGCGAATACCCGCGGTTTGGTCCTACCGGGCACTTGTTCGTGACTGCCTGGGCAAAGCGGATTCGCGCGTTCCGGAAGCGATAAACACCGGGGAACACCTGCGCCCAGATGACGCACCCCAAAGGCTCGTATCGCGGGTAGGCGCCGCAATCATCCAGGTGCCGCGATTCAATCGCGGTGATGACGCCTTCGGCATCCAGAGCGACGCGGGTTTGGAGGAATGTGCGTTCATTGCCGTGCGCGCTGGCTTGCATGTGCTCGGTTCGGGTTTCCGTCCACTTCACCGGCTTTCCGCTCGCTTTGCGCGAAGCCAGCGCGCACAGCGTCATGTAAGGGTAGTTCGTAATCTTGATGCCGAAGCTGCCGCCGATATCGTGAGTTTGAACGCGAATGCGGTCAATCTGCACCCCGAGCGCCGGCGCCACGAGCTGCAGACCGATCGTTGGAAACGAGTTGTTGCACCAGAAGTAGATGTTGTCGTCGCGCGCGTCCCACTGCCCGATGACGGCGTTGTTTTCCAGCGTCGTGCTGGAAAAGCGGTGGAAGTGCATGCGGTCAATCGAAACTACGGCGGCGGCATCGCGGAATGCCCGCTCCACCTCGCCATATTCGAATGTCCCCTCCCACACCTTGTTGGTGCCCGCAGTGGCGTGCAGCAGGGTTCCATCGGCCAGCGCCTGCTCGGCCGACATGACTGTGGGCAGGCGTTCGTAATCCACGTCCACCAGCTCCGCCGCATCGGCGGCCGCATGGCGGCTGGTAGCGATGACGGCGGCAACCGGTTCGCCCTGGTAGCGCACCCTGTCGACTGCCATGCTGTAGTCCTGAATGCGGGAGCTGGGATCCGGTCCAATTTCGATGTAGGGGGTGGTGAGCTTTGCCACTTCTGCCCCGGTCAATGTGCAAACCACGCCCGGATGCTGCTCCGCCGCGGCGGCATTCACGCTGGTAATCCGCGCATGGCCATAGGGCGAACGGACAAGCTGCATGTACAGCATGCCGGGGAGGACGAAGTCATCGACAAATTTGCCGCGCCCGCGCACCAGTCGCTGCTCTTCCTTGCGCTCGAGCGGGCGGCCAACCCATTTTTTGGCGGGCGTGATGTCGCTGGCCATGGTTCTAGACCTCTGACTCGTTGGGCTTCATCATTTTGGCGGCGGCGGCGATGGCGCGAAAAATGTTCTGATACCCAGTGCAGCGGCAGCAGTTTCCGGCAATCGCCTTCCGAATCTGCTGTTCATCAGGGTCGGAATGCTTCTGAAGAAGCTGCAGGCTGGAAAGCAGCATGCCCGGCGTGCAAAAGCCGCACTGCAGGCCGTGGTGGGCGGCAAACGCCTGCTGGAGGGGATGCAGCCCGCCCTCACTTGCAAGGCCTTCCACGGTGAGCAACTCGCCGCCATCGGCCTGAACGGCGAACAGCGTGCACGATTTGGCGCTCCGGCCGTTGAGCAGGACTGTGCAGGCGCCGCAGAAACTGGTATCGCAGCCGATGTGTGTGCCGGGCAAATCGATCGCTTCGCGAATAAACTCAACCAGCAGCATGCGGGCCTCAACCTCAGCGCGAACCCGGCGGCCATTGACGGTCAGCTCGATGGCGACTTTTGCCTCAGGCATAGTGATGCGACACCTCGACGGTTTCGCCGCGCGCGCGGCGAGCGGCCACCTCCACAGCTTCAACCAGCAGCTTGCGGATTAGAGCCTTCTTGTATTCGCCCGAACCGCGATTATCCGATGCCGGATCGGCTGCTGCCCCCGCGGCTTCGGCTGCGCGCTCAGCCGTTTTCGGGGTGAGCTGGTTGCCGCGCAGCGCGCCCGCGGCTTCGGCTGCGATGACGGGCATAAGTCCGACGGCGCCGAGTGTGACGGCGGCCTCGCGGCAAATGCCATCTTCAACCCGCAGTTGCACCGCCACGCTGGCGGAAGCATACACCGGGGCACAGCGCTTGTATGCCACATAGCAGCCGCCGCTGCCCGGGCCGGGCACGCGAACGCGCAGCGAAGAAATCAGCTCGCCGGGCTGCAGTGCGGTGGCAAATGCGTCCGTGATGAACCCAGTGAGCGGCAGGCTGCGCTCTCCCGCCTTGCTCATGCAGTGAACATCGGCGCCCAGCGCCAGCAGCACAGCCGCCCAGTCGCCCGCGGGATCGGCTTCGGCGATGGACCCAACCACGGTTCCCCAATTGCGCACCTGAACATCGGCAATCCCTGCGGCGCAATCATGAAGCAGGGGTACTTGATTTAAAGCCGGCGAATGCTCGATATCCGCGTGGCGCACCAGCGGCCCGAGCTGCAGAAACTCATTGCCCACGGCGATGTAGTCCAGGCCCGGAATATGCCCTAAATCCACCAGCGCAGCCGGCGAGGAGAGCCGCAGCTTCATCAGTGGAATGAGGCTCTGGCCGCCGGCCAGAGGCCTTGCCTCCGGCCCAAGTTCCGCCAGCATTCCCGCTGCTTCCTTCAGCGATGCGGCTCGATAGTAAGCGAACGCCCTGGGGTACATTGCGGAACCATTGTAATTTTGTAATCTGGAATTTTGTAATTTGTAATTTGCAGGGAACCAAGGGGCGGGACTGAAATCTGTAATTTGGCAATCCGGGTTGCGGTACTCTATAGGGCGCGAGGTGGCTGTGGCTTCCAGTTCCGATTCGCTTCGGTTTGACATGTGCTGTGCAGCCCGCATGCTCTACCGCGCAGGGTTGAGCGCCGCCAACGCCGGGCACATCAGCGTAACCACCGGCGAGAACCAGATGCTGGTAAACCGCTTCGGGCCATCGTTTGCCACTCTGCGCCCGGCCGACATATTGACCGTGGATTTTCATGGCAAGGTTCTCGAGCACGATGCCGGCGTTGACCCGTATGTGAACGAAACCGTTGAGCTGCACGGCATCATCCATCGTTACAACCCGCAGATTGTGGCCGTGGTGCACACGCATCCACCGGCGGCGATTACGTGGAGCGCGTTTCGCAGGGTTCCGGAAGTATTCGATCAGGAGAGCTGCATTCTGGCAGGGGATGTTGCGGTCATCGCTGAGGATTACACCGGCCTTGCCTCGAGCGAGGAGCGCAACCGCCCGTTTGCCGAGGCTCTGGGGAAATCGGCAGCGGTGCTGCTGCCCAACCACGGCGCCATCACCACCGGCGCCAGCGTGCAACTGGCCATGACGCGCATGGTGCTGCTCGATGGCATGTGCGCCCGCAACATCGCCGTCTATTCCGCGGCGCGTGCCACGGGCTTCACGCCGCAGGCCATAAAACCCGACGATGCGCTCAACGCCCGCCGCGAGCTCGGGCGAATTCCGTTCCTGCAGCCGCTATGGAACGATTTTCTGCAACGCCTGCGGCAGACGGATCCCGACCTGTTCGCGGGCTCAAATGCCGCGCGCGCATAAAGCCAGAGCGGCCGGCCACTGAAGGTAACCGATGATTGACGTTCGCATCCCTATCGGAATGCTGTTCACCGCCATCGGGCTCATTCTTGCCATCTTCGGTGCGGTGAGCGACCGCGCGATTTACCAGCGATCGCTCGGCATCAACATTAACCTGGGGTGGGGCATTCCGCTGCTGGTGTTCGGAGTCGTCATGCTCCTGCTCGGCCGGCGCTCGAGCCGCAAGATTTGAATGCCAGGGCCGGCGCGCCTCTGCACGCGCCCGACTGTCGATTGCCGCACTGTGGATTGGATTTCCCGTTGTGCTTCCGTGGTTTCACCTCTCAGCCAAAACACCGAAGCGCTCCGGCTGGGAGTTGAGTGCTAAATGCCTGCGCATTCCCTGCTCGCCGCCGCTGCCGTGCTTTTCGACCTTGATGGCGTGCTGGTGAATTCGCGCATTCCGGTTGAGCGCCAATGGCGGCGCTGGGCCGCCGAGCATGCCCTTGACCCGGGCGAATTGCTCAAGGTGGCGCACGGCCATCGCACCATTGAGACCATAAGGCAGTTCGCTCCTCAGCTCGACGTGGAAGCTGAGGCGGCGGAGATAGAGCGCCGTGAGACGGAAGACAAAGACGGGCTGGCCGCCATTCCGGGCGCCCGGGAACTCGTCACCTCACTGCCCTCCAGCCGCTGGGCTATCGCAACCTCCGGAGGAAAGATGCTTGCAACCGAGCGGCTGCGCCATGTGGGCCTGCCGGTTCCGGCCGTTCTGGTGTCGGCCGACGACGTTACGCGCGGCAAGCCCCACCCGGAACCATACTTGAAGGCCGCGGCCGGGCTGGGTGTCCCGCCAGAGCTCTGCGTCGTGATCGAAGATGCTCCTTACGGCATAACCGCAGCGCACCGGGCCGGCATGAAGGCCATCGGCGTACTCGGCGCTTACAGGCTGGAGCAGATTCAGGAAGCCGATGCCATTACAGGCAGTGTCGCCGGCATTCACGCGACGTGGGAGGGCGGCCAAATTATGCTGCACGTAAGCTGTAAAGTTTAACCTTCCAGGCGTGGGCTGAGGCTGGGGAGGACCTGGCCGCGCCTGTTGAGACTTCCCAAGGCCGCCACATTGGTGCAGAATGTCTGGCCTTGGAGGCAAGCCCTATGCTTCGGCGATGCTGCCGCCTGGTGCTGGTTGCATGGTTGACCAGTGCGGCCGGTAAACTCGCTCTCCTCGCCCAGGGAACCGCCATACCCCAACTCACGCCGGGAATCATTTCGACTCAGGCAGGGAAGTACTATTCGACGTCAGGGGGCGGCAACTTCGCCGGAGATGGCGGCCCGGCGGTCAATGCCGAGATGGCGAATCCTGAGGGAATTGCCTTCGACGCAGCCGGGAATCTCTTCATTGCCGATACATATAACGAAGTCATCCGGGTGGTGAATCGGCAGGCAACCAGCATCACCATCCTCGGCCAGGCCATCCTGCCCGGCAACATCCAGACGGTAGTGGGCGCTTACACCGGCGGGGGAAATTTCAGCTTCAGCGGCGACGGCGGGCCGGCCGGGCAGGCAGGCCTCGGTTCGCCGACGGGACTGGCCTTCGATCATCAGGGAAACCTCTACATCGCTGACGAAAACAATGATCGCGTCCGCGTGGTCAACATGCAGAGTACGGCAATCACGGTTTTCGGTGTCACCGTGCCGGCCGGGGCAATCCAGAGCATTGCGGGCGACAGCGCCGCCAATGGAACTTACAGCGTGTGCCCGGCCGCAACCAACAACCGCGGCGACGGCTGCCCCGGTACCCAGGCGGATGTGCTGAGCCCCACCGGCCTCGCGTTTGATGCCGTCGGGAACCTCTATATCGCGCAGTACGGTGACTTCCGGGTCCGCCGGATCGATGCCGCCACCGGCATCGTGACGACCGTAGCCGGCACAGGAAATATCGGCTACTCCGGTGACGGCGGCAGCGCCCTGAAAGCCGACCTGTTCGACCCCAACGCGGTGCAGATTGATCCAAAAGGCAACATCTACATTGCCGAAATCGGCAGCGATCGCGTCCGCGTGGTGAACACCCAGAGCACGCCCATCACGCTTTATGGCGTAACCATCCAGCCGGGAACCATTCAAACCGTGGCCGGCAGCGGCACGGCAGTCCCATTCCAGCCCGGGGGCACTTCGTCGGGTCACTCCGGTGACGGAGGTCCTGCGACGCTGGCCCACATGTTCGAGCCCAACAGCCTGTGGCTCGACGCCGCAAACAATCTCTACATTGCCGATACGGGCAATGGACTGCTTCGCAAAGTTGATGCGCAATCGGGCATCATCACCACAATCGCGGGTTTTTATACCACTAGCCGTCCTGGCGGTTATACCGGCGATGGCGGGCCGGCAACCGCTGCTGCGCTGCGCGGCCCCAACTACGTTCTTCTCGATGCTGCCGGCAATCTGTGGTTCTCCGATTCGGGCGATCAGGTGATCCGCGAAGTGAACGTGAGCGCCGCGTCAGTTACGTTTCCTCAAACGTATCCAGGTTCCTTGAGCCCCGACCAGAGTGTCACGCTGCAAAACATTGGGACCGGCACGCTCACCATCGGCAGCGGGGTGGTGGGCGGAGCCAACGCGGCCGATTTCGCCGAAGGGACAACCTGCGAACCCGCGCTGGCGCCCGGCGCAAGCTGCACTTACACGTTCACGTTTGCTCCGCAGGTTTCAGGCGCGCTTGCCGCCAGCTTCACCATCACCGAGAGTTCGCCGTCGGCCACTCAATCCATCACCCTGAACGGCACAGGCTCTTCGACTACGGTTGCACAGGTGGGCATCGCGCCGGCGCAGTTGAGCTTCGGCAACCAGGCCGTGGGCACCGCCAGCGCGGCCCAAAACCTCACGCTCAGCAACACGGGCGCGGGCGCGCTCACGCCTTCCGGGGCTGACGCTTCTTTCATCAATATCGTTGGCGCGTATGCGGGAGACTTCAGCGAAACTGATGACTGCGGGACTACATTGGCGGCGGGCGCCAGTTGCACGGTTGCAGTGACGTTTGCGCCGCAATCGGCCGTACAGGCCAGCGCCTTTCTCGCCGTGGAAGGCAATGCGCGCAACACTCCGCTGCTGGTTCCGCTCGCCGGAACCGGCATTCCGGCGGCAGGTGGCGTCGCGGGCCCGGCGCCGGTCCTGCAGGTTATCCCGGGAACCATCTCGACCGTAGTCGGCGATGGCTTCGGTGCGGGAGGAGTCAGCGCCGGGGGTTATGCCGGCGATGGCGGCCCGGCGGTTGGCGCACGTATCTACGGAGCCGGAGCGCTGGCCGAAGACTTGGCCGGCAATCTGTTCGTCTTCGACACCTTCAATAACGTAATCCGCTTCGTCAATATGCAGAGTGCTCCCGTCACGGTCACGGGCGTCACGGTGCAGCCCGGAACCATCCAGACGATCGCCGGAGCAGCCAGCGCCGGTTCCGGCAATGGCGGTTACTCCGGTGACGGAGGGCCTGCGATTGCCGCCAGGCTGAAGACGCCCGCTTACGGAGTTCTCGACGCTTCCGGGAACATCTATTTCAGCGATTTCGGCAATGACGTGGTTCGGTTCGTGAATACCCAGCCCTCCGGCGTGACGGTTAACGGGGTCGCGGTGCCGCCGGGCGCCATTCAGACTGTGGTTGGCCTCGCCCCTGGATCGGTCGTTTGTGCCCAGGCTGCGGATGCTGCGGGAGATGGTTGCCCGGCAACGCAGGCGCAACTGAAAAGCCCCCGCGAGGTCGCTTTCGATTCCGCAGGGAACCTCTACCTGGTTGACAGTTGCCATTCCGTGGTGCGCGCGGTCAACATGGGCGCCGCACCCGCCACCATTGCCGGGGTGGTGATCCAGCCAGGGCAGATTCAGATCATCGCTGGAACGCTGAACAACACTGCCAAATGCAACAATGCGTATGCAGGCGATGGCGGACCCGCGCTGAGCGCAGCATTCAATCTCCCCGCCGGCCTGGCGCTCGATCGTGCCGGCAACATCTACATTTCCGACTCAGACAACTGGCGGATCCGGGTGGTCAACACGCAATCCACGCCGGGGACCTTCTTTGGTGTCACGATTCCGGCGGGTACAATCCAGACCGTTGCCGGAACCGGGACACCGGGTTACTCGGGAGATTTTGGGCCGGCTACGGCCGCATCCTTCACCATCATCTATGGCATGAAGCTCGACCCTGCCGGGAACCTGTACTTCGCGGATTCCGTGAACAACCGCATTCGCGTCATATTTGCTTCTACCGGCATGATCCGCACCGTGGCGGGAACCGGCTATGGCGCAATCCAGCTCGTAAACGGAAAGCCAATCGCCGGGAGCTTTACGGGCGGCTACACGGGCGACGGCGGCATTGCCACTTCCGCAGAGTTGTACTACCCGTTCGATATGTCGGTGGATTCGCTCGGCAACCTCTATTTTGGCGATATCTACAATGACGTGTTTCGCCAGGTTTCGGCCACGCCCGCCGGCTACAACTTCCCCGACACGCCGGTAAATACCACAAGTGCACCCCAGGTCTACACCTTCTCGAATGTCAGCGGACAGAGCATTTCGTTCAGCGGCCTGACCGTCACCAGCAACTTCAAACAGGTCGCCTCAGGACAAGCCGATTGCAGTTCGAGCACGGTGCTTCCAGCCGGAGGCATTTGCCAGTTGGCCCTGGCATTTGCTCCATCCCGGGTGGGGCCGCTTACCGGAACTGCCGAGGCAACGAATTCGGCGGGCGCGCAAATCATCCCGCTGAGCGGCACCGGCACGTCCGCCGGGGGGGCGGTGCTTCAGGCGCTGACCATCACGCCCGCCAATCCCTCCATAATGACTTCGCAGACGCAGCAATTCCAGGCGACGGGCAGCTTCAGCGACGGTGGAACCCAGGACCTGACCGCCAGCGTGAGTTGGAGCTCGTCGAATCCTTCGGTGGCCGTAATCGGCGCTGCCACCGGCCTTGCCAGTGGGGCCAACGCGGGCACTACGCAGATTACCGCGACCATCGGGAACATCAGCAGCCCTGCAACCACGCTTACCGTCACCGCCGCTGCCGTGACCCTTCAATCCATCGGGATAACGCCCGCGAATCCCACGATTACGCTGGGCAACACCATCCAGTTCTCGGCAACCGGGACGTACAGCGACGCCAGTTCGCATGACATCAGTTCGAGTGTGGCCTGGAGTTCGGCCACGCAGGCGGTCGCCACCATCGCCTCGAACGGAATGGCCACGGGCCTCACCGCGGGCGCAAC
>JAFAIN010000030.1 GCA_019236695.1 Acidobacteriota bacterium
CATCAATACGCTGAGCGCGACCGGGCTGTACGCAAAGTCGCCCGAAGGCAACCTGGCCGAGCAGCGCAGTTTTAATGAGGGCAGCGCGACGGTGCGGTATCCGCAGTACGGCCAGGCAGAGCTCTCGAGCCGGCTGGCTGCCGAGAACACTGCGATGATCGAGTTAGCGGAGAGCACCGGCGGGCGATTTTTTCGCAACAGCAACGATCTATCCGGCGGATTCAAAGACCTGGCGGATTCGGGCCTCGCATACATCCTGACCTTTGCCCCCGATCACCTGAAACATGACGGCAAGTTCCACAAATTAACGGTGAAGGTCAGGAGCGCGGGACGGATGACGGTACAGGCTCGCAACGGTTATTTTGCTCCTTCGCAAAGAGAGCCCTCGCTTGCCGCCGAGAAGGAACCGCCGTCGGCTCCCGCAGTCGCAGAAACGGCGCACCCCGAGCCGCCCGCAACGCTGCCGTCACCCGGGGCTGCTCAGCCGGCGGGAGCTTCCGGATCAGCCGCTTTACAGCCGCAACCAGCCGTCCCCGCGCTGCCGGAACAGCCGCCCGCCTCGCCTCCGAAAGCGCCTCAGGAGCCGGCGATGCCCGCGCCGCCGGCACCCGGCGAACGGCAGTTCATCCAGCGGGCTTCGCACGAGGTCGATCGCTATCTGAGCACGTTCGTGGATCTTACTTCCGACGAGACGCGGGATATGGAAGCGTTTGCACCCAGCGGGCAGCCTCTCGAGAAAAAGACCATCCGGTCGGCCCTGGTGGTTTACCGGCTGCACACGAATCCCGTCTACATTGCCGAGTACCGCGACGTCCTGGTGGTAGATGGCGTCGATATCCGTGACCATACTGAGCGCTCGGCAAGGATGTGGAAGGAGATCGCCAAAGCCCACAGCGCTGCCGAGGAACTGCAGTTGGTGAGGGCCGACAGCGAGCGATTCGATGTCGGTTTGAGCGAAACCGGATTCACCTTGTCGGGCGGGTTACCGCTGAGTTCGATCTGCGCCGGAGATTTCGATATTCATGAAGTCCGGCGCGAGACCGTGGACGGGCGCCCCGCCCGCGTATTCGCGTACACCCAGGTTCGCCCTTGCGGTTGGATTGTGTATAACTTCCCGCTGCCGGCCCGATTCCGGACTTCGCCCTTGACGCATAGCGGAGAACTGGCAATCGATGCCGAGAGCGCCGAGCTTATTGGCGAGGAACGCGACGTGTTTATCGGCCCGAAAATCCGGGTGGCTCACATGAGCTTTGACTACGTGCCCAGCCCTTTCGGAATCCGGGTGCCGCGCAGGATTGTGGTCGAGGCCTTCGTCGCCGAAGAGGACTTCAAGTTGCAGGTGCTGCGGTTTCCACTGCGGGCACGGATCGCGCAAAGCTACGGCCCCTTCCGGCGATTCGAAGTGAACGTGCAGGAGAAGGCGAAATCGCCCCCGAACTGATGCCCCAGTTTGATGATTCTCAATTTCAGGATTGCTTCTCCACAAGCGGAACCCAGTTTTCCAATACCCACCGCGCTTCTTCGTGCGCATGGGCATTGACAGCCATCGTATTGTAGAAGCTCCGATATAATGACTAAGCGGGTTCAAAGGACAACTGTGGCTACCAACAAGGAAAAATTCGAATCGCGAAAGCTCCCCATGATGCCGGTTCGCGAAATGGTCATCTTCCCCTACATGATGACGCCGTTTGTGGTGGGGCGCGAGTCGAGCGTGCGGGCACTGGAAGAGGCGCTCGGAGCCGACCGCAAGATCTTCCTCGCCACGCAGCATGACGCCAGCGTGGACGAGCCAAAACCAAATGAGATTTTCCAGGTTGGGACAATTGCCAATATCGTTCAGAGCGTTAAGCTGCCCGACGGAAATATTAAGGTTCTGGTTGAGGGTATAGAGCGGGGCAAGATATTGCAGTTGGTGGATGAGGACGGCTTCTTTGTAGCCACTGTTCGGACCGCCCGTTACAACGTGGAACCAAGCGCGCCGATTGAGGCAGCGATGCAGCGCGTGACCTCGCTGTTCGAACAGTACGTGAAGCTCTGCCAGGCGCTGAATTACGAGACCATGATTGCCGCCGTAAAGATGGAGGACCCGGCCAAGCTCACCGATGTGATCGGAGCCAACCTGCAGCTTGCGATTGAAGAAAAACAGGAACTGCTGGAGATTTTTGACCCCGTGGAGCGCCTGTCGCGTATTGGCGATGTGCTCGACCTGGAGATCGAGAAACTCAACATGGATCGGAATATCCAGTCCCGGGTCAAGCGGCAGATGGAGCGTGCCCAGAAAGAGTACTACCTGAATGAAAAGATTAAGGCCATTCAGAAGGAACTCGGGCGGGGCGAAAAGAGCGAGTGGGACGACCTGAAAAAGAAAATCGACGGCGCCGGCATGCCCAAGGAAGTACATGACAAGGCCATCCAGGAGTTGAAGAAGCTCGAGGCCATGCCCCCCATGTCGGCCGAGAGCACCGTATCCCGCAATTACCTCGACTGGCTGTTGGCGGTGCCGTGGAAGAAGCGCTCCAAGGAGATTCGCAGTATTGACCGCGCGGAAAAGGTGCTGAACGAGGACCATTATGGGCTGGAGAAAATCAAGGAGCGCATCCTCGAATTCCTCGCCGTGCGCCAACTGGTGAAAAACCCCAAGGGATCGATTCTGTGCTTTGTCGGGCCGCCGGGAGTCGGAAAGACGTCACTGGGCATGTCGATCGCGAAGGCGACCGGACGGAAGTTCGTTCGCATGTCGCTGGGCGGAGTGCGTGACGAGGCTGAAATCCGCGGACATCGCAGGACCTACATTGGGGCGCTGCCCGGCCAGGTGATTCAGATGATGAAAAAGGCCGGCACGAAGAATCCGGTGATGATGCTCGACGAAGTCGATAAGATGAGCATGGATTTCCGCGGCGATCCTTCGGCGGCGCTGCTCGAAGTGCTTGATCCCGAGCAGAACTTTATGTTCGTGGATCACTACCTCGACGTGGAATACGACCTTTCCCAGGTCTTCTTTATTGCCACGGCCAATGTGCTGCACACCATTCCTCCGGCCCTGCAGGACCGCATGGAGGTGTTGCGGCTGCACGGCTACACCGAGCCGGAAAAAGTGGAGATTGCGAAACAGTTCCTGGTGAGGAAACAGCGCGAGGCTACCGGGCTTTCGGAGAAGAACCTGACGTTTACGGATGAGGGAATTACTGAGATCATCCGCCATTACACCCGGGAAGCCGGAGTGCGAAACCTGGAACGCGAAATCGGGAATGTGTGCCGCAAAGTCGCGCGACGCGTGGTGAAGGAGAAGAACGTCAACCTCGTACTGACCGCCGAAAACGCCGGCGAATTTCTCGGCGTAACCAAGTTCCGGGACTCGCTCGCGCATGAGAAGAGCGAAATTGGGCTGGTTACGGGCCTGGCCTGGACCGAAATTGGAGGCTCCATCCTGAGCACCGAAGTCAGCGTTGTCGAAGGGAAAGGGAAGCCGATCCTCACCGGCAAGCTCGGCGATGTGATGCAGGAATCCGCGCAGGCGGCTATGACGTATGTGCGTTCACGCGCCACCCGGCTGGGGCTGCAGCGTGATTTTTACCGCAATCTCGACGTGCACATCCATGTGCCCGAAGGGGCCATACCGAAGGACGGCCCGTCCGCGGGCATCACCATGGCCACCGGCATCGCCAGCGCTCTGACCCGGATTCCGGTGCGGCGCGACATTGCCATGACCGGCGAGATCACCCTTCGTGGGAAAGTGCTGCCTATCGGCGGCCTGAAGGAAAAATTGCTCGCAGCGCATCGCGCCGGCATCTTCGAGGCGGTGATCCCCAAGGACAACGAAAAAGACATGGCTGATCTGCCCGAAAACCTGCGCAATGCCATGAAGCTGCACCTGGTGGAAAACATGGATCAGGTGCTGAAGATTGCGCTGGAATCACCGCTTCCCGAGATCAAGGAAGAGGCGCCGGCGGGGCTACTGCCCGGAACCCAGGGCGAGCAGCCGGCCGCCCGGCAGTAGCGCTTCGGGCTCACGCAAAAGGTTGGGCGTCCGGTGGAATCGACAAGGACGCATCCGCATCAGCTCTTCCGAAATCTCTCTACCCGGGCCTTAGCATTCCTGGGCTCAATCGTGGCCACCTGTGGCCGCGTTGCGGCCCCTCCTCGGCGGTCACCAGGCTCGTGCCTCGTAGGGATGTACTGTCCGGTCGATGTCCGCGGAGAGTTTGTCGCTGGCTACTTGCAGTTCGAAGGCGGCCTGCATGTTCAACCAGAATTCCGGCGTGGTGCCGAAAAAGCGCGCCAGCCGCAGTGCCGTATCCGAGGTGATGGCGCGCTCGCGATGCACGATCTCGGCCATACGTGTTGCAGGAACGCATAACGCGATAGCCAAGCGGGTGATGCTCATGCCGAGCGGCCTTAGAAAATCCTCGCGCAAAACATCGCCCGGATGCACCGGCGGCACTTTCTTAATGGTAGTCCGCGATTTCGACTTCATACGCTGCCCGCTCCGCCACGCGAAACACCTGCGGATCACGATGCCGGGCCGGTCGCGTGCTGCTTGAGACAGCGGTCAAACCAGTCCACGGTGCGCTTGAGCGCATCGATCTGGTTTTCGCGTTTTGAAAAGCCGTGGCCTTCCGCCGCGTAGTAGTGGACATCGACTGTCCGGCCCTCTTTTTTCAATATCTCGACTACCTGTTCGGCTTCTTCTTTTGGCACGCGGGGATCGTTCTCGCCCTGCAGCACCAGCAGTGGCGCCCTTTCATTGCGGATGAAAGTGATGGGCGAAGCCTTCAGGTAAATGTCGCGTTCCTTTTCGGGGTCGCCGAGCAGCGACTTTTCATACTGCTGCAGGAACGCGTCTTCATGCTGCAGCATGGTCAGCCAGTTA
This sequence comes from Acidobacteriota bacterium, assembly GCA_019236695.1. Lineage (GTDB taxonomy): Bacteria > Acidobacteriota > Terriglobia > Terriglobales > Acidobacteriaceae > JAFAIN01. The sequence goes on from JAFAIN010000030.1 coordinate 4,871, forward strand.
ATGATGCCGTACTGTTCGACGGCTGCGGCCCACACTTCGGGGGTTTTGCCGATGGCCATCAGCGTCATGTAGCCCCCGTAGGAGCCGCCGGTTATGCCTATTTTGCTCGCATCGGCAAAGCCGGTGGCGACCAGGAACTTAACGGCATAGACCTCATCCTGCAGATCGCCGCCCCCCAGATCCTTGATGTTTGCTTCCATGAATTTCTTGCCGTAGCCCGTAGAGCCGCGCACGTTGGGCGCGATGCAGATGTAGCCGCGGGAGCTCAGCGCGGCTGTTTGGCGGCTGAAGCTATCGACCGTTTGGCCGGTTGGGCCGCCGTGTGGCAGCACGATCGCCGGAACCGAGCCGTCGCGCTTGAGGTTAAAAGGCACCGAAAGAATGGCCGAAATCATGGTCCCATCGAAGCTTTTGTAGTGAACGATTTCCGATTGCGGCAGCTCGGCAGGATTGAAGTTTCCCTTCACTGAGTGCGTAAGCTGGCGGGGCTGGTTGGTGCTGAGGTCGTAGGCCCAGAAGTCCGAAGGGCGCCTCGAGCTCTGGTGAGTCAGCAGAAGCAATTTTCCATCGGGCGAAAACGGAGTAGGGTTGCCGGAAAAACTCGTGAGCCCCTGCGGCATGTTGAGCTCACGGCCAGCGCCGCCGCTCAGCGCTGCGATATAGGCGTGGGTGCGGCCATCTTCATTGATTCCGTACGTGAACTGCTTGCCGTCAGGAGAAAACCGGCCGGGAGCCGCGTCCCAATGGGTGTGGGTAACCCAGTGCAGCTTGCCGCTCGGGATATCGAGAAGCGCCACATTGGGATAGCCGCCCTCAGCGTCGGACGCAATCAGAGCGGTTTTGCCGTCAGCCGACAGGTCTGACGCCGCGATCTGCTGCTGCCCCTGGTGGGCCGTCAGATTGCGAGCCTTTCCGCTGGCAACATCGATGAGATAGACATCGGAGTCTGAAAAAATAGCGTTGTTCTGCCGCACCGCGAGGATCGAGGAGCCGTCGCGACTCCACGCTGCCACAGACCAACTGGAATCCTGCTTCTGCTCGTTCGTGAGCTTTCGCACCTGCCTGGTTTTCCAGTCGAGGATCGCAATATCAGTGACGGGCGACTCTTTGGGCTTGTACGAAATTGCGATCCGGCTGCCGTCAGGCGACCAGTGCGGATTGTTTTCAGCAATTTGCGCAGAGTTGGTCACGTTTGCCGGCTCCCCGCCGGCACTCGGCACGGCGTACAGGTCCCAGATTTCATTGCCGCCCCGATCCTGGGCGAAGACAATCCACTTGCCGTCGGGCGACCAGGCAGCCGAGGTTTGGCGATCGTCTGACTTCGTCAACTGAGTGGCGCCCGCACCATCGGCCCGCATGGTCCAGAGGTTCACGCGGCCGCTGGCGTTGCTGCCATACACAATCCTCTGCCCATCAGGCGACCAGGCGCCCCCGCCGACTGCTGTGATTTCGAACAGGTCCTCAATTGGAACCGGCCTCGCAGCGGCGCTGGCGGCAGAATGAATCGTCATGGGATCAGTTACGGCCCGGGTTTCAGGCCCCGTGGTTTGCGCCTTCGTCGCCGAGACCGCAGCAACGAAAATACAAAGCAAACGTGTGGTCATTGGCATACTGAACAAAATACTGCGGAAGGGGCCAACCAGGCAAAGCGGCCCGGGTGAGGCAACGAACTCAGCCGACTAGTGGCGCTGGCGCGAGCGCACGGCCGATTTCGCCAATCCGTGCGCTTCTCGGTTGTGCTCTCGGGGCACATGCGCAATGGAGAATTTAAGGCTGCGCGCCAGTTTGCGGCAGGTCCAGTTGAGGGAATAGAGGCGCGGGCTTTGGCAGGCATATTCGCCTGTCATTTGGCGGACCACCACTTCCGAGTCAGAGTACACGTGGAGCCGGCGTGCTTTGCAGCGAATGGCGTACTGCAGCGCCTCCATTACGGCGACGTACTCGGCCACATTGGAGTCCTGATGGCCGATAAACTTCGCGATGGTCATTTTTTGCCGGCAGTCGGCTGCATCGACAATCACGATGCCGACCGCCGATGGCCCGGGATTGCCGTGCGACCCGCCATCGACGTACGCCACCAAATCAAGCATTCTCTTCACGTTGCGCTAAAGCCTCCCCGGCGTCAAGCAACAGAGTTGGTTCCTCGCCGCGAAACCTGTGGATTACGCTGGAGCAGGAAAAGGATCCGGAGCGCGAAAATCATTATTGGTGCGATGTGCTTCGAAATGTGGCATTTGCCCGGTTTTCCACAATTTGCAAGATATTCACAATTGACGCATCCAGAGCTGGCCGTTATCTTCACATTGTCGACGGCCGAAAGGGAGCGTGGCGTACGTAGCCAGGTTTTCCGAAGTAGGCTGAGTGATCAGTCAAGCGGAGCCAATCCGCAGGACGACCAGACCTGAAAAAACCGACAGGGCTGCGAGGTCCCGGTTGGGGTTTGGAACTGCGAAAGCAGTGATCGCATCAAGGGCTGCGATGGTGCATGCGTCCACGCTGCTGGCTTTCTCGCAAGAGCTGGCGGCTAGAGCATAACCAAAGTCGCAGCCCTTTCAATTTTTGCTGGTTCCTCTTCTGCCCTGAGCCACGTCAGGGGAACAGCACCCACCTTCCGCCGCCAGTCGCAGCAATCACCAGGTTCATGGCAATCAACATCAGGTCGTAGTGCCAGCCATTGTTTGTGCCCTCGCCCTTACCCCAGAACCCGATATGCCACTCGAACGCCTTCTTCTGGATTGCGCCAAGCATGATCAGCACCAGTCCAAGCGCGGCAAAATGGGTGAGCACCCCGAGCGCTATACCCAGGGAACCCGACAACTCGGCCAATCCCAAAAAGATCGTGAATGCCTTGCTCATCCCAATGCTCCGGGCGCGCTCTTCGGGACTGGCCAGGTGGCCCCAGCCGCTGGTGAAGAAAACGGCGAACAAAACCAGTCGCATCAACAGCAGGGAACCATCGAGGAAGTAGGAGCTGAAGTGGATCATCGAGCAACCCTGACAGCGCGTCAGCAGTATATTAGCCAATAAAAACGCCCGCCGGAGGCGGGCGTTAAAAAGGGGGATAGAGCCGGTTATCCGGCCTTTTCCATTTGCGCCAAGGTGAGGGAGATATCGCGCTTCTCGACCATATCCTTGGTCACCTCGAACTCCTTTACCCGCTTCTGGGAAGGCAGATGATACATCAGGTCGAGCATCATCTCTTCCAGGATCATGCGCAGGCCGCGCGCTCCCACTTTGCGCGCCAGGGCCTCGCGGGCAATGGCGTGCAGGGAATCGTCCGTAAAGCGGAGCCGCACATTTTCGAATTCAAAAAGACGCATGTATTGCTTCGTAATGGCGTTGCGCGGACGAGTGAGAATCTCGACCAGCGCACTCTCGTCGAGATCGTCGAGCACGCCGACAACTGGTAGCCGGCCCACGAATTCGGGGATGAGGCCGAATTTGATCAGATCCTGGGGCTGCACGTGCTTCAACATCTCGGTATCGCGCTGCACTCCTGAAGTGATGCCGGGCTGGCCGGGCTTGGCCTGATCTTCGGCGCGAAATCCCATGGCCTTCTTACCTACCCTGCGTCCGATGATGCGCTCCAGCCCCACGAATGCGCCCCCGCAAATGAACAGGATGTTGGTGGTATCGACGGGCGTAAATTCCTGGTGCGGGTGCTTGCGGCCTCCCTGTGGCGGAACGTTTGCGATGGTTCCCTCCAGGATCTTCAGGAGGGCCTGCTGCACGCCTTCACCGCTGACATCGCGTGTAATGGAGGGATTCTCGTCTTTGCGGCCGATCTTGTCCACTTCGTCGATGTAGATGATTCCGGTCTGCGCGCGCCCTACATCGCCATCCGCCGCCTGCAGCAGCTTGAGGATGATGTTCTCGACATCCTCGCCCACGTAGCCCGCTTCGGTCAGCGTGGTTGCGTCCACAATGGCGAACGGCACATCGAGCATGCGCGCGAGGGTTTGCGCCAGCAGCGTCTTTCCCGTCCCTGTGGGACCGACCAACATGATGTTCGACTTGGCCAGCTCAACCTCTGAGCCGCGCTGCCGGTTCATGTGGATGCGCTTGTAGTGGTTGTAAACCGCCACCGAAAGCTTCTTCTTGGTCTGCTCCTGGCCGATTACATACTCATCGAGGAAGGTCTTGACCTCCTGCGGCTTCGGCAGGTGGTTGGGAGCCGCGGCCGCATGAGTTTCGGAACGATCGTCTTCCAGGATGGAGTTGCAGACCGCGACGCACTCGTCGCAGATGTAGGCCCGAGGGTAGTCGCTAGGCGACGAAATGAGTTTGGCAACGGCGTCCTGCGATTTATGGCAGAACGAACACTTCAATACTTCTTCCGAACCCGTCCGTGATCTCACGTAACCTGCTCCTGAAAGTCCTGGGGGAAGAACTCAATTGAAGGTCTTTCACGTGTCGCCGTGTCTCTCGATTGTCGTGCTGGAGGACGGCCTTTACCTGCTGACATTATCCACCATCTCGCAAGCTGCGGGCGATGGGGGCCGGAACCAAAGTCACCACCCAAATCTCAAACTGAGATCATTGAGCAAGTGCAAACATCAGGAATTACCGAAGCTGCAGAAAATACTCTGCCCTCAGGCAGCCGCCTTGCCGGGCTGCGTAATGATCTCATCCACCAGGCCGTACTCGCGTGCCTGGTGCGCGTTCATGATGAAATCGCGCTCCACGTCTTTTTCCACTTTGGTGAGCTGCTGGCCAGTGTGCTTTGCCATGATCTGGTTCATGATCTCGCGCAGGCGAAGAATCTCGCGAGCATGGATATCAATTTCCGTTGCCTGGCCGCTGATGCCGCCGCCCATAATCAGAGGTTGATGAATTAAGATGCGGGAATTCGGAAGGGCAAAACGCTTTTTCGCCGCGCCTGCGGCGAGCAGCAGCGCAGCCATGCTGGCTGCCTGCCCGATGCAGATGGTTTGCACGTCGGGCTTTACGAACTGCATGGTGTCATAGATGGCCATTCCCGCGGTGATGGAGCCGCCGGGCGAGTTGATGTAGAGCTGAATGTCTTTTTCGGGATCCTCGGCAGCCAGGAACAGCATCTGCGCAATGACCAGGTTCGCAATCGTGTCATCGATGGGCGTTCCAATAAAGATGATGTTGTCTTTCAGCAGCCGGGAAAAAATGTCGTAGGCGCGCTCACCTCGGCTGGTTTGCTCCACAACCATGGGGACAAGTGCCATTGCTTGCTTTCCTCCCTGGCGGCCGCGGGCGGTTTTGAGAGCCGCGGCGCCATTCAGCGAAAATCTATTGTAAGCATTTTTTCAGCACTGCGTGTGCCGGGGTGTTCACCACAGAGGCACGGATGGAGGGACCGGAGATATGGTTCCAGTCAAGGCCGCCGTGCGTCGCGGCGTTCGCACGGGCTACGTTCGTCATCGGGGACCGCGTTTGAACCTTGAGGGGAATCAGGCTTCCGATGCCAGCGCGCGCTGATAGAGCAGGTCGAGGGCTTTTTCGTTGCGCATACGGTTGCGGAGGCGTTCCAGGCCGCCCTCTTTCTCCAGGCGGGCGCGAATTGCCTCAGCCGGCTGGCGTGCCTGCAGCGCCATGCCGTCTATCTCCCGGCTGACCTCATCTTCCGTTACTACCACGCCTTCCCGCTCGGCAATCCGTTCCAGAAGCAGCGCCGACTTTACGTCGCGAACGGCAGCCTCATGCTGTCCGGCGCGCAGCCGCGAGAAATCCATTTTGCGCATGTCTTCGGGCTTCATTCCACGAAGGGTCATGGCGCGCAGCCCGCGCTCGAGCCGGTTTTCCACCTGCCGCTCGATCATCGATTCCGGAACGGCAAAATCGTTGCGGTGGAGCAGGCTTTCCATCAACTGCTCCTTGCCGCGATGTTCCGCGGCATGCCTCGTGTCGGTCTCCAGGCTCTCGCGGATTCGCTTTCGCAGGTCATCAAGGGTCTGGAAATCGGAAGAAATTTCGCGCGCAAGGTTGTCGTCAAGTTCCGGTATGTTCCTGCGCTTGATGCCCAGAATCTTCAACGCATAATGCAGTCTCTTTCCGGCAAGCCGCTTGTCGCTGAAGTCTTCGGGATAGGACACGTCAAAACTGCGCTCATCTCCCGGCCGAGCGCCTCGCAAGTGCTCGGAAAACTCATTCACCGTGTTGCTTCCGCCAATCTCGACCATCACCTCATCCATGTGGACGGGATTCTGCCCCTCGTCGGCGTTGACAGGCGTGCCATCGAGCGTCACCTGGGCGAAGTCGCCATCCTGCAGCAGGCGTTCTTCTTCCACCGTCGAGTAGGTGGCCTGCTGCTCGCGCAGGCGCCCGAGCGCGGCATCCACTTCTTCATCGGGAACCGCCAAATCGGGGCGTTCGATGCGCAGGCCGGAGTAATCAGCCAGTTCAAACTGCGGCAGGACTTCAAATTGTGCCTTAAAGCGGAGTGGCTCGCCCTCCGTGACATTGAGATCGGTTACGCGAGGCTGCGAAACCGGCTGCAGCCCCTGCTTTTCAGCCTCCTGGCGGAAGTAGCGCGGCACCAGCGCTTCCACCACCTCGGTTTTGATTTCTTCCGCAAAGCGCTGGCGCAGGATGGTCTGGGGCACGCGCCCACGCCGGAAACCGGGCAACCTTGCCAGCTTCTGGTACTTCTCGAGCACGCTTTCAGTCTGGCGGGCTACGACCTCGGCCGGCACCTCAACCTGGATTTCACGCTGGGTGGATTCTGCCATGATCAGATTTCGATAATAACAGGGAAGCAGGCCGGTTCAGGAGCACGCAGGACACGTCGCGCGCCACGGTCGATTCCGCCAAAAAAAAGAGACGGGGCGAGCCCCGTCTCCGAGCGTTCAGGAGAAAACCAGTGGCGTTACTTGTCTTCCGGCGATTTGGCTGCGCCCGTGGACGCAACTGACGTGTCCGTTGCGGAGCCGGCACGCTGGATGAACGGCAGGAAGGGCGTAACTTCGAAGGGCATCTTGTCGGCCGCCGAAGTAATGGGCATCGGAGCGGTCTTGACCAGCGCCGCAGTGTTGGTCCAGGGGTTGAGCTTGACGCGCCCACCCAGAGGGAGGGCGGCAATCTGATCCACTTTTTGCAATTCCAGTTGCGGCGCCGAGTTCATCACCGCGGCCATGCGGGCAACGTGGTTGTTCTCGACCAGCGAAGTTCCAAGCCGCGCCTGGTTCAGCGCGCCCAGCGCCTGGGCGCGGCTGTCGAGCGCGCGCAGGAACAGGCCCGCGCCCGCGAGTTTATCGGCGTAGGGCGAGTTCTTCAGCAGTTCGTCGGCTTTCTTGTCGGCCTCCTGTTCCTCCTGCGGAGTGTGGCCGAAGGCCAGATTATGGTAGGTCTTCTCATCCGAAAATTGAATTCGGTCAGAGAAGGCATAGCGGGTATCAAAATTGTGCCCCAGAGCAATGTGAGCCAGCTCGCGCGAAAGAACCAGGGCGAGCGAGGCTTCATCGGGCAGCACATCAATGAGCCCACGGCTCATGATGATGGTGTGCCCTACCGCGAACGATTCCAGCGGTGTCGTCAACAGCACGCGGCAGCGGATCTCAGGCTGGATATCAAGCTTGTTGGTGATCTCAAGATTGTTGACAACGGTCTGGAGCACCTTGTCGATTTCGCCTGAAGGCGCGAGCAGCCCAACGCGCTCGAGCTTGCGGACCACGTTCTCCTCGGCCATGTGCTCGAAGGCGCGCTTGCCCTCAAGCGGGCTCGTATCCTGCCCGGTCACGCTCTGGTCTTTGGCATCAGGGGATTCAACCAGAATCTCGCTGAATTCCGAATCCTTTTCGCTCGAGTG
>JAFAIN010000188.1 GCA_019236695.1 Acidobacteriota bacterium
AGCGCCCGCATCCGGGTGGCGATGCTCGGCACCCGCGAGGAGCGCATGCTGCTCATCCGTGACTGCAGCCGGGTGGTTGCCATGGCGGTGCTCAATTCGCCCAAGCTCAGCGAAACCGAAATGGAAGGCTTCGCCGCCATGAAGAACATCCAGGAAGATGTGATGCGCGGCATGGCGCGCAACCGGCTGTTCATGAGGAACTACGCGGTGGTGCGCGCACTGGTGCATAACGCTCGCACCCCGATCGATGTTGGTCTCGGGCTGCTTCATCATCTTACGGCACCCGACCTTCAGCAGGTTTCCCGCAATAAGAGCGTCAGTGACCCGGTCCGCCGCGTAGCCACTAAAGTGTTCCGCAATAAGACCGAGCGCGGCGGCTAGCCGGCACGGATAGAATGAACTCGTGGACGCCCGCGAAGCTGATGCCATAACCGGGCTGCTGAAAAAAGCCCGCACCATTGCGGTGGTTGGGCTTTCGTCGAATCCCCTGCGACCCAGCCACGGCGTTGCCGCTTACATGCAGACGCAGGGATACCGAATTATCCCGGTAAACCCGCAGATCGAAAGCTCCCTGGGCGAAGAAGCATATGCTTTTCTGCGCGAGGTGCCCGAACCCATCGATATCGTCAACATCTTTCGCCGCTCGGAATTCGTGCCGGAAATTGTGGATGAGGCAATTGCATTCAAGCCGGCAGCAATCTGGATGCAGGAAGGCGTGATGCACCACGCGGCGGCCGAAAAAGCTCGCAAGGCAGGAATCCTGGTCATCATGGACCGCTGCATCTTGAAAGAGCACCGGCGCCGGGCTTCGGCGCTTCCGCGCTGGGCTAAATGTGGGTCGCGCCTACGGCGCTTGATTCGACCGTGGCCGTTCCCTTAAGAGCTTCTTCACAGTGACTGTACCCGACGACGAAATGCAGGTCCCTCCCCTTCGGCACGCTCTGGGTCGGACCGGGCGCTCAGAAACTGAGAACTGGAAGAACCTAATCGGGGTTTTCACTCTTTAACCGCCGGATCTGTTCGATGCGCTTGCGCAGGCCGGATTCCGCTCCCTGGTCCGTTGGCCGATAGTAGCGGCGCCCGGCCAGATTGTCGGGCAGGCACTGCATACCGGCTACTTTGCCCTCGATGTCGTGGGCATACTGGTAACCCTTGCCATAGCCGATGTGCTTCATCAGGCCGGTGGGAGCGTTTCGCAAATGGAGCGGCACCGTCTGTGCAGTGGCCTGCTCCACATCCGCCTGAGCTTCTCCAAACGCCGTGTAGATGGCGTTTGACTTGGGCGCCAGCGCCAGGTAGGCCACTGCCTGCGCCAACGCCAATTCACCCTCAGGCGTGCCCAGAAAGTCGTAGGCATCGCGCGCTGCCAGCGTAATCCGAAGCGCCTCAGGGTCAGCGAGGCCTACGTCCTCGACCGCCATGCGCACTATGCGGCGGGCAAGGTACAGCGGATCCTCGCCAGCCTGCAGCATGCGGGCCAGCCAGTAGAGCGCGGCATCCACATCACTGTTGCGCACAGATTTGTGCAGCGCGGAGATAAGGTTGTAGTGTTCCTCGCCGGCCTTGTCGTACAGCAGCACGCGCTTCTGCAACGCCTCGCGAGCCACGTCAACCGTGATGGTTGCACCCGGAGCGACCAGAGCGGCCGCCACTTCGAGCGCATTGTATGCGGAGCGGGCATCGCCGCTGGCGTAGGCGGCCATAAGGGCCAGCGCATCTTCTCCGGCGGTCAATTGAAGGCTGCCGAGGCCGCGCTCGGAATCCAGCAGCGCCCGCTGCAGCAATCCCGCGATCTGGCCCTCTTCGAGCTGCTTGAGGACGTACACGCGGCAGCGCGAGAGCAGCGCGGAGATGATTTCGAACGAAGGATTTTCGGTAGTCGCACCAATCAGCCGAATGTTCCCTTTTTCCACGTGCGGCAGGAATGCATCCTGCTGGGCCTTGTTGAAGCGATGGATCTCATCGATGAAGACGATGGTGCGCGTGCCATACTGCCGTGCCTTCTCGGCATCGGCCATCACCTGCTTGATTTCCTTGATTCCGACCAGCACCGCCGAAAATTCAATGAACTCCGCGCGAGTCACCCGGGCAAAGATGTGGGCAAGCGTAGTTTTTCCTACGCCCGGCGGTCCCCAGAAGATCATGCTCGCCGGGTCATCACGTTCCATTTGCACGCGCAGAGGCTTGCCTGGCCCGAGCAGGTGCTCCTGGCCCACAAATTCATCGACGGTGCGCGGGCGCATGCGGTCAGCCAGCGGGCGCGCGCCTGCCTCGCTCTGGTTTGCCGGCCCGGGGCCCGGGAAATTATGGAAGAGGCTCACTGGGCGGGAGTGTAGCACCGGAGCCGCATCGGGGCAGGCCGACTCCCCTTCCGGTTTGCCCGATGCTTTGCAAACGCCTACAATTTCCAGACTCCCAGGAGTCCCGTTCCACCAGGAGGACAGCATGAGAAAGACAGCAGCAGTCGTTATACTTGCGGCTTGCGCGGCACTGGCGTGCTCAGCGCAGAGCACGCTGACCGGAACATGGAAGCTGAACGAAAGCAAATCCAAACTTGCCGCAAACGCTCCCAAGAACAGTACCGTTGTTTATTCGTCCGCCGGCGATCAAACGAAGGTTACGATAGACGGCACCGACGCGAACGGAAACCCCGCACACAATGAGTGGATCGGGAAATTCGACGGGAAAGATTATCCCGTAACGGGCGACCCGGGCTCCGACGCGCGCGCGGTCAAGAAGGTGGATGACCGCACGTTCACATTCGTGGTGAAAAAGGGCGGCAAAGAGACCGCTCATGGAAGAATCGTGGTTTCTCCGGACGGGATGAGCCGCACTGTGACGAATACCTTGACCGACGCCAGCGGGAAGAAGACCACCGTTACGCAGGTTTACGACAAGCAGATGTAGGGTTTGGCGTCTGTTTCGTTGCCGGTTGCCGCGATTCCGCCGGCGACTGGCAACGATGTTGTATGCCACCGCAGTGCCGGAGGACGTGGCAGCCTCGTGCTGCTTTTAACCGGCAGGTATCCGAAGCACGACCTTGCCAAAGGTCGCATTGGAGGCAAGCCTCTGATGAGCGGCTGCAATATCCGCGAGGGCAAACTCCGAATCGACAACCGCGCGTAGCTGCCGCCGCGCGAAAAACGGCAGCGCCTCGGCCGAGAAGCTGCGCACCGCCCCAATCCGCTCCTCCAGTGGGCGCGCACGCATGACGGTGCCGCGCAGCGTAAGCCGCTTGCCCATCACGGTTCCGATCGGAATCTCAGCCCTGCCCCCCGCCACGGTGCCCACCAGGATGAGCCGGCCCTTGTGGCAGAGCGCCTCAATTGCGGCCCGAACATAGGGCCCGCCGGCAAGATCGAGCGCCACATCGAAACCTTTTCGATTGGTCCACTGCTCAACCCAGGAAGGCAATTCCACGACTGGATCGCGAATCGCGGCTCCGCCGCTGAGCCCCAGCTCCATAGCCCGCTCAACCTTCCACTGGGTGCGCGAAGTTCCCCAGCACTCCGCTCCAGCGGCTCGCGCCAATTGGACCGCCGCCAGGCCCACACCGCTTCCCACGGCAGGAACGAACAGGCGCTCCGCCGGCCGCAAGCCAGCCTGCACGAACAACGCATCGTGAGCGGTGATAAAAGCTTCCGGAATCGCGGCCGCCTCTGACCAGTCCAGGGGCTGCGGAATCTCAGCGACCGCGCGTTCATGTATCGCGAGGAACTCGGCATGCGCGCCGCCGCCCACCAATCCGATGACTCGCTGGCCCGGCTGCCACATCCATGCGCGGTTGCCGCAAGCTTCAACCGAACCGGCAAACTCCAGCCCGGGTATATCGGCGGGCCAGCCGGAAGGCGCTGGATACCTCCCTTCGCGCTGCAGCAGGTCGGCGCGATTCAAGGCGCTGGCATGCACCCGAACCAGGATCTCGCCAGGCCCGGGGGTCGGGCGCGGCACTTCACGGATTTCGATGACCTCAGGGCCGCCAGAGCGGGTAATGACAGCGGCGAGCATAGTGTCGCTCATGACCGGACAATCACTCTCGTTGCGTACCAGAATTCCACAGATTTCCCTTCCCCGGACAGCATAAGGCGTTGACGCTGGTTCCGGCGAAAACGCAAAATCTCAACAGCGGATGCTCATCTATCTCTCCGGCGCAATTGAGTATGCCCCCGATGGGGGCGCGCAGTGGCGCACAGCCATTACGCCGGCGCTTGAACAATGCGGCCACACGGTTTACAACCCGGCCATTGAGTTCCGCAAAAATCTCACGGAAGAGGAATCAGCCGGCTTCAGGAGCTGGAAGCAAACCGACCTGCTGCGGTTCCAGCGTGCGATACGAAAGATTATCGATCATGATTTAAACCTGGTCGAAAGCGAGGCAGGCGCGGTGCTGGCCTACTGGGACGAGTATGCGACGCGCGGCGCGGGCTCGCATGGCGAGCTGACGCTTGCTTACCGGCGCGGAATTCCGGTTTACCTGGTGCTGGGCATGCCGCTGGAACGCGTAAGCGGCTGGATCCTGGGCTGCGCCACGCATGTATTTTGCACGTTCGGCGAGGCAGAGGCGTTCTTCCGAGCGCATGCACCGACACCCGACCAGACCGAGAACCGCCAACTGGCAACTGCGAGCTGAGCTGATGAACCTGGCATCCCGCAACATCGGCTGGATTGAAGTGGTCTGCGGCCCAATGTTCAGCGGTAAGAGCGAGGAACTGATCCGCCGGCTGCGCCGCGCTGAAATTGCCCGGCAGCGAGTACAGATTTTCAAGCCTGGCATTGACCAGCGATATTCGGATGACCACATCGTGTCGCACAGCGAGCTGCGGATCCGCTCTGAAACGGTGCGCGACGCGGCAGAAGTGCAATCGCGCCTCGACTTGCGCACGGAGGTCGTGGGGCTCGATGAAGCCCAGTTCCTGGGGGCTGAAATTGTCGATCTGGTGGTACGGCTCGCCGATATGGGCAAGCGGATCATTGTTGCGGGGCTCGACACCGACTACCTGGGCCGCCCGTTCCATCCCCTGCCCGAGCTGCTGGCCGTGGCCGATGAAATTACCAAGACGCTTGCCATCTGCATGCAATGCGGCAATCCGGCAAAACACACCCAGCGGCTGGTGGAATCCGAGGACCTCATCGTGGTGGGCGCGGTGGGAATGTACGAGGCCCGATGCCGCCGCTGCTTCGAACCGAATCTCTCGCGGGCAGTCGCCCGGCGCGTGGGCAATGGCAACGGAGATGCGAGAGCAACCGCCGCGCACTGATTCCTGAATTCCAAAATTGTTGGGGAAGGGTGGCGGCGCAATTGCTCCGAAAGCGCCGTCCTGGGCGGCATTTGGCGGTGCATCAGGCCGGTCCGACGGTTCCTCTCAGGGCTTGGGGTTATTCTCGGCCACGAACGCGTTCACCTGGTCAAGCATTTTGCGAGCTCTGGCGGCGGCTGAGTCCTGCGGCGCCTTCTGCAGGTAATCTTCGAGGTCAGCCTTGGCTTCCGCATAATTGTGCTGGTCCAGATAGATGTGCGCCCGCACAAGGTGCATGGGAGGATAGGGCCGGCTTACAAGCTCGAGGGCGCGATTTACTTCCCGCAGCGCCGCATCGAGGCGCTGGCGGCCGAGTTCGGCCTTACCCATTTCGAAGTGCGCCTGCCAGGAGCGGGGATCGAGCTCCAGCGCATGGTCAATGGAACGCGCCGCATTGTCGTATTCCCCCAGGGCGTTGTAGGCGGACCCTGCCGCGGTGTAGGCCATAACGCAACCCGAGTCACTGTTGATAGCCGACTGAAAATCGTCAAGCCCGCCGCGCATGTCGCCCTTATCGAGCTTAAGCACTCCGCGGAGCGCCAGCGCCTGAGCGTAATGAGGGTCCAAGGCCAGGGCCTGCTCGGTTTCTTTCGCCGCTTCGTCGAGTTGCTGCTTCTGGGCGAGCGCCGTTGCCTTTTCGAGATGTTGCCGGGCTTTTTTCGGCACTTTCATCTCGGCGACAGAAACCGTGCTGCTGGAGCCGGCCCGAGCATCGCCCAGTTCTTCGGCCAGGCGAATCGTAACCGGAGCGCTGCTGCCATCGACGGTAATTTCCTGGCTGGCCTGGGTTACACCATGAGTGACCACCACGTCATAGTTGCCGACCGCCAGGCGGTCAATCAGGAAGCGGCCTTCGTTGTTTGTATACGTGGAGGCGATGGGCTGGCTGCCGTTGCGGGAGCGAAGCTCCACGCGGGCGTCGGGCACCGGCTGGTTGCGCAGGTCATGCACGACGCCGCCGAAGCTGCCATCCAATCCAACACGCAGGTCCATGCCCGGCATGGCAGGACGCTGGGCAAGCGGATCGCCGCTGGTCCACGCCGTGCCGCCTGACTGCGCCGATGCAATTCCGGCAGCCAGGAAGGCTGTCATAATGAAAGAGGAAAATTTTGCCCAGTACTGCATATGCTTTTTTCTCGCTAGACCGAGGGGTACCGGGCTCAACAGGCAGGGGACTGAGAACCACCGGGCTCTCTCGCAACTGTGGTGTGAGACAGGTTTTTGATGGAAGTAGTTGTCTTCACCGCAAGCGACGCGACCAAATAAATTTCGCGGCCAGAGGCAACTCAGGCCGGCAGGGACTTGGGTTGAACAGATTGTGGATAGGCCGTTTCAGCCATTCGCATGAACATGACAGCCGGCATTGAATCCCCGGGGCTGGTTGAGGTGCAGCCTGCGCGGCGCATCAACGGCAGGCTGACGCTTCCGGGCGACAAATCGATTTCGCATCGCTATGCCATGCTCGGAGCGCTGGCTGAAGGCGAAAGCCGATTTGAGAACTTCTCAACAGGCGCCGATTGCGCCAGCACGCTGGCGTGCCTCAGGGCTTTGGGCGCGAGCGTGAGGCACGATGACAATGCAGTAACCGTCAGCGGCTGTGCGGGCAAGTTGCACCCGCCTGCTGCGCCGCTCGATTGCGGCAATTCCGGTTCGACCATGCGCATGCTGGCCGGCATCCTCGCGGCCCAGCCTTTTGCGAGCGAGTTGGCGGGCGATGAATCTTTGAGCCGGCGCCCCATGGGCCGCATCCTGGAGCCCCTTCGAAGGATGGGCGCAGACATTCGGGCTGCAGAGGGCGACCAGCCTCCGCTGCATATAACAAAGCCGGCGGCAGGTTTGCAGGGGATTACGTACCGGCTTCCCATTCCGAGCGCGCAGGTGAAATC
>JAFAIN010000314.1 GCA_019236695.1 Acidobacteriota bacterium
AGCCGCCGCCACGTAGTCCAGTCAAAACGCAGCATCTGTTGCAGCACCGATGAGCCTTCAAGGGTCAGCGGAACCGGCGGGATCGCGGTTCCGGCTGCCGTATCCGGCGAGGCTTGCGGGCGTGACGAATGCATAGATGTAGTTTAACCAACCGGCCGCTCCACTGACGTGGTTGCAGCCCCGGCCGCAAGAGCGGCTGCCCCGCCGCAGCCCCGCAGCCAAAGCCAATTCCGAGCGTGGCTTAAGTTGTTTTTCACCGCGGAGGCGCGGAGCCGCGGAGGATGTATTGCGCTGTTGACGTCTGGGAGCGTGCCCCTAAGTAAATCGCAAATCACCAATCACCAATCACAAATGCCTCACTCCTGCCTCAGCGCCTTAATCAGGTCCACGCGCGAGGCCCGCGCGCGGGCACATAACACGCGCACAAAACCAGCGCCAGGAACACGGGCGCCGCCGCATACACCAGAGGATCGCTGGCTGCCGTCCCATGCAACGAGTGCGCCAGCATGCGCTGGGCCGCAAACGCTCCCAGGATTCCCAGCGCGCACCCTGAAAACGGGAAAACGGGGACAGGCGGCTGTCCCCGTTTCGGCCAGAATCACGCCAGCCGTTTTCTTTCCACCCGCATACGCGAGTAGGCCGAAATCTTTGTCTTCGGTCAGTTAAGATACGGTTTTCAGAGCGCGCGAGCGCGAGCACGCTCGAGTCGTCAAGAGCGGCGTGGGAGCCAGCGATTGCGGTCACGTCATGGCCGGCGCCACGCAAGGCCCGAACGACGGCGAAGTCGCAGCTCTCGTCGGCCAGGAAGCGCACGCCCTACGCCCGCTTTTTGTCGGAATCGCCGATGAACACCACTTCTTCATGCGCCAGTGTGTCGGCAGCCGCGTAAATTTATCGCGTTACGTTGGAGGGCGATGATTATGAGGCTGTTCATCAAGGCGATTCTCTGCTGGGCTGCGGCCGTGTTGTCAGTTCCGGCGATAGCCGCGGACCGCGCTGATGCGGTTCTGCACGACCCGAGCCGTAATCGTGATATTCCGATCCGGGTCTATTGGCCGCACAGCGGCGCCGGCCCGTTTCCGCTGCTGGTTTTTTCCCACGGGTTTGGCGGCAGCCGCGAAGGCTATGAATACCTCGGAAATGGCTGGTCTGCGGCCGGCTTTGTCGTAATTTTCCCGACTCATTTGGGCAGCGACCACGATGCCTTCCTGCAGGGCGGCGGCCAGGCAGCGCGCGACCCGGCCAGCGCATTCCATCTGCAAACCGAGCGCGTGGCTGACATCCGCTTCGTGCTCTCGTCAATCGAGGCTATCGAGCAACAGGTTCCCGCGGTTCGAGGCAGGATTGATCGTAACCATATTGGCGTGGGCGGCCACTCGATGGGCGCGGGAACCGCGCTGCTGGTCGGAGGCGCCAGGGCAGGCGTCCCCGGCGGCGCCATACAGTCGTTCCGCGACGAGCGCGTCGAGGCGGTGGTGGCCATGTCGCCTCAGGGCTCAGGCGAAGAAGGATTCAGCGACGGCTCGTGGGAAAAAGTCGAAATCCCCGTCATGACCATGAGCGGCACCGAGGATGGCGGCGTGAACGGCGAACCGCCGGCCTGGCGCTTGCAGCCTTTTCAGCGGATGCCGGCCGGGCAGAAGTACCAGGTGACGGTTGCGGGCGCACGCCACCTGTCGTTCGCTGTGGGCGAACTGTTCCACCCCTGCATACTTCGAGAAACCATTGCGTTCTGGGACGCTTATCTCAGGAGCGGCAAGGGCGGCATCGAGTCGTTTGGCGCGTGCAAAGTGACGCGGAAATGACCGAACTCTTTGAGCGCAGCGCATTCACAGCGGAGGCACGGAGACGCGGAGGAAATACCGGCCCGGTTTTTCCGGGTCGGCTGACGACTCTACTGCGGAGTCAGCAGGAACACGTGGGTGGCGCCGGAGTGCAGGTGATCATCCATATTTGCCTGGTGGTGGATGTTGAGGCTGGGGCTCTTCACTCCGAAGGCTGCAATCTGCCCTTTGTCGTTGATGGCAAACGCGCCAGTGAGCACTACTCCGGCCGGGAGGTTCGTGACCAGAAAATTCAGGTCGGTGATGGTGCCGCCGCTGGTCCACAGGAAGGCACGGGTCCCGAGGTCGCTGCCGGATTGCCCAACCACCTGCCCGGCCTTGTTCACCGCAAAGGCTTCGCTGTACGTGCCGCCCTGCAGTGAGCCGATGGCCTGCATGCCGCCGGTGTGGGTCCAGTAGAACGCCTGCACGCCGTTCATGCCTTCGGAGGCGCCCACGACCGCGCCCTGGCTGCTGATATGGTCGGCGCGGCTGCCGGAGTCACCGGGCAGTGTGCCCAGGTCCTGCATGGGTGCGCCGGCGGTCCACAGAAATGCGTGCCGGCCCGAGCCGGTCTCGGCTCCGCCAACCACCTGACCGGAGTCATTGATGCTGCGGGCTTCGCTCGAGGCGCCACCCAGCGTGCCGAGGTCGGTAACCGCATTCCCGCTCCACAGCACAGCATGCTCGCCTGCCACACCGGCGATCTGGCCTGCCTGATTGATGGCGTAGGCGCTGCTGGAATTTGTTGCGCCCGGCAGGGGCAGCGCGGCAAGGCCGTTCTGCAAGGTCCAGACGAAGGCGCGAATGGAAGTTGCCGAATTCGATGTGCCAACCACCTGGCCGGAATCATTGATGCCTGCGGCCGTGCTGTAATCGCCGCCCGCAAGCACGCCAATATCACGCATTCCGGTCGCGGGACTCCAGAAGAAGGCATGGCTGTCGGCGCCGTGCGCATATCCCGAGGAGCCCACAGCCTGGCCCAGCGAATTTATGGCGTGAATGCGAGCGCTGTCATGCCGCGCCACGCCGAGGTCGATGACGGTGTAGCTCTGTGCGGCCACGAGACCTGCATGCAGCAGTGCCGCAGCCATGAACAACCGCGAAAAATGTCTATTCAATTTCATGAGGACCTCAGAACGTAAACCCGATTGCCGCGGTCTGCCCGGCGCTGATGCTTACGGTTTTGCTTTGCGTGGTGTGCCCGGTTTTGGAAATCGTGACCGTGTACGAGCCCACTGGAATCCAATTGCTGTTGTAAACCCCGGATGAATTCGTTTTCCCTGTCACAGTGGTGCTGATTACGCCCCCGGCAATGGTGACGGTGGCGCCGGAATCGGCTGCGCCTGAGGAACTGACGGCCGTCACCTTGATGATGCCGGCGGTTGCCAGTTGCAGGTTGAGGGTCGCAGTTGCGCCGCCGCTTACCGTTACGGTTCCGGTGCGCGCCAGGTAACCGTTGGCGCTTCCGGTCAGGGTTTCGCTGCCCGCCGAGACATTCGAAATGGTATAGACACCGCTGCTATTGGTGGATACCGCAGTGCTGTTCCATTTCACCGTGGCACCTGCCAGGGCCATGCCGTTCGAAATGTTGGTCACCTTGCCGGTCACGCTGCCCGTGGAACTCGCGGGCGTAAGCGTAAAGTTTGCCGAAGCCGTGGTTCCCGCCGTTACGCTGACGCTCTGGGTTGCTGTCTGGTAGCCGCCGAGCGAAGCTGTTACGCTCACGGTTCCCGCCGGAATTGCCGCAAGCGTGTAACTTCCATTCGCCTGGCTGGTCACGCTGGCGCTGCCGCTCGAAACTGTTGCGCCGGCCAGCGCCGCGCCGGAGCTGCTGGTCACGGTTCCGGAAATCGTTCCCGTCGTCGCCGTACTGCCGGCTTGAGTCAGGGTGATCGAGGTGGTTTGGCCGGTGTTCACGGTGGCAGCCTCGCTCACGCTGCCACTGGTGACCGTGTAGCTGCCGATGGGGATCCAGTTGCTCGAGTACTGGCCGGCGCTGTTGGTGGCGCCGCTGAGGGAGGTGGCGATGATTCCGCCGCTCAATTTCACAGGAGCGGCGGCGACGGCCGCTCCTGCGGAGTTCACCACTGTGACGTTAAGAATCCCGGCGGTGGAAAGCTGGAAGTTCAAGGTTGAAGTTCCGCCGGCCACCGTCGTGCTCGAGCTGACCGGCAGGTACCCGGTGGCGCTGGCAGTCACGGTTTGCGTACCGGCGGAGACGTTGGCCAGCGAATAGTTTCCGTTGGAATCGGTTGTCGCGGTGGTTGTGTTCCACTTGACGCTCGCTCCGCTGATCGCCTGGCCGGTCGAGATATTCGTAACAACTCCGGCCACGGTTCCGGGCGAATTCGAGGACAATGCCAGCGAGAAGTTGGCGGTGGTGGTGTTTCCGCCGGTGATCGCGACGGTTTGCGTAACGCTCTGGTATTCGGTGGCCGAGGCGACTAACTGTATGGTTCCGGCGGGAATGCCGTCCAGGCTGTAAGCGCCGGTGGAATCGGTGGTCGTGCTGGCTCCTCCGAACCCCACGGACGCGCCGGCGATCGCGTTTCCGGAGGAATCCGTCACTTTCCCGGTAACGTTGCCGGCATTGGAAGTGAGGGTGACGGGCGCGACAGTGGTGGACGAGCCGGCGACGACGGTAGCCGATTGGGTGGCAGTTTGCTCACCCGGAGCCGACACCGTAAGCGTGACTGCTCCGGCGGGCAAGTTTGCCAGGGTGTAGCTGCCGCCGGCATTCGTGGTCGCGGTTACACCATCAGCCGAAACACTGGCGCCTGCAACTGGTGAACCACCGCTCGTGACCACCGTTCCGGTCACCGTGCCCGGGTTCAGCGGCGCAAGCTGGATGGTGGGAACGCTTGTGGTTGTGCCTGCCGAGGCGGTTACGGGCTGCGATGCGCTCTGGTAACCGGCCAGCGAAGCGCTCACCGTTGCTGACCCGGCCGTCACATTCTGCATGCTGTAAGTGCCGTCGGCGAGCGTGGAAGCTGACGAGTTGCCGGCTGTCACTTGCGCGCCCGCGAGCGGCTGGCCCGCCGTATTGGTCACCACGCCCGTCAGCGTTCCGCTGCTCCCGCCATTCGCCGAGATCTGCACGATCTTCGCTACCGACGGAACTCCCGCGCCATTCAGCAGGAAAAGCATGTAATGGCCCGGAGGAGCGATATTGCCATTGGCCGGCATGGTGACATTCAATCCGCCACTGGCCTGCGTAAAGCTCAGCCGCATGAAGCGTGCGCTCTCGTCGAAAGTGTGCGTAGTTGAAGGGGTGCGGATCCAACTCACCTGCGTAATGCCGGCGGCATCGGGCGTGCCGATGAAAACCGTTTGGCCATACCCTGCCGAAGCCGGCGCCGAGGCGATCGCCGGCCGCGCGCCGTTAAACAGGTAGGGCGGCGAAAACACCTGCCCGTTGGCCCCGCCAACATTGCCGCCGGCGGAAAGCACGCGGCCATCGGGCAGCAGCAGCGCCGTGGAGTGATAGCCGCGATACGCCGCGATGCTCGCCATTACGCTGAATTTTCCGGTTGCGGGGTCCCACATTTCGGTGGGGTACACCGGGTTGGTGTTGTCGTCGAATCCGGATCCGCTGCTTCCCCCAACGACAAAGACTTTGCCGTCGGGCAGGATCACGGCATTGTGCTGCCGGCGCGGGTAGTTCATGCTGCCGGTGTAGCTCCATGCCGGGCTCGCCGCCGTGAGGTCAATGGTTTCCGCGCTGGCCACCGGCGGATCGCTTCCCCCGACCTCCAGAATCTTGCCTGAGTCGTACATCAGGCCCGGCCCGTAATCTCTCCAGCCGCTGAACTGGTGATATCCAACCGTGGTCCACGCGCCGGTGCCGGTTGTATCGAGGTAGCGCGTCTCGGGCTCGGGGCCGGCATAAATCACCTGGCCATTGGGAGCGACAAACATGACCGGGTACAGCGCCTGCAGCAGTTGCGCCGATGTGAGGTTTCGCCACGTTCCAGTGGAAACCTGAAATACCTGGGGAAGCGTATCTACGTTGGTGTTTGAATCTACGTCGCCCGAGGTTACGAGGAGGTCGCCGTTGGGCAATTCGGTGACGGTGGGATACCAGCGCCCCTGATTCATGTCGGCAACCGGCGTCATGGTGTTCTGAAACGGGTCATAGATAAGCGCGTGCGCGTACCCGGTGTAGTCGGCGATATGGCCGCCGGCGATGAAGATGCGCCCGTCAGCCATCGAAGTATGACCGGCGCAAAAGAGTTCGTAAGGTGCGGCGGTGGTGGCCGAGAAGGTGTCGGTTACCGGATCCCAGATGTTGGGTTGCTGCGATTCGGCGTAATACGAAAAGAAGAACACACGGCCGTCGGGCAGCAGGGCGGTGTGAATGGCACGCGTGGGCCAGTTCTCCAGCGCCGACCACTGGCCCTGGGGCGAGGTGGATTGGGCCGCTGAAATGACTGGAAAAACAAAAAGCAGGCAGCAGATAACCGCGGAACCGCCGAAGCGACGCATGAGCCCAACACCTTCCAGGGGTTAAGGATCTGGTTCGTGCAGCCGAGCTAGAGGGAAGACCTGAGCCGGACTGCATAAAGTTTACTAGTCGGTTAATATGTCGCGCAACGACATACATCAAGTTTGTTGCCTTAGTACGCTGGTTAGGTCATGCATCCTGAGCCTGCCGGGCGAGCGGGTACTGTTCATTTCGAGAAATTGCGGCTTACAATCCCGTCGATGTCCCGCAGGACTGTTCAGATGTCCATTCGCATTCTTGGCGCAATCGCGCGCATGCTTGGCCGCGAGGATGCCCGCGCGGCGCACCTGCAGCGGGGCAGGGAAGGCGAGGACCATGCCTACTTTTATCTCCGCAAGCTTGGGTACACGATCGTTGCCCGCAATTTCCGCACGCACGCCGGCGCGGAACTCGACCTGGTGGGCTGGGAGCGCGACGTGCTGTGCTTTATCGAGGTGAAGACGCGTTCCAGCCGGAAGGTGGCGCCGGCGGAGGCCGCCGTGGACGATGAGAAGCGCCGGAACCTGCACCGGGCCGCGGCTGACTACCTCCGCCGCATGTCGTTCCGCCCGGTGTTTCGCTTTGACGTGCTGAGCATCTACTGCGAAAATGAAAAGAAATCGCCTGAGATTACGCTCTTTCGCGATGCATTCTCCTGAAGGCAGGTGTCTTCATTGCCCGAGCTAAGGAAAGATCCCATTGTTGGCCGCTGGGTCATCATTTCGACCGACCGGGCCAAGCGACCCACGGATTTTGATCGCGACCAGGTAAAGATCAAGGGCGGATTTTGCCCGTTTTGCCCTGGGCACGAAAACAAGACGCCGCCGGAAGTGCTGGCCTACCGGCCAAACCCCGCCGAGCGCGACACACCGGGCTGGACGGTTCGCGTTGTGCCCAACAAGTTTCCCGCGCTGGGCATCGAAGGCAACCTGGGCCGGCAGGCTGAGGGCATGTTTGACCGCATGAACGGCATCGGCGCTCACGAAGTGGTAATCGAGACCTCAGACCACAGCCAGACGCTGGCCACGCTGCCCGACAAGCGGGTAGAAGATGTGCTTTGGGCTTTCCGTGACCGCATCCTTGACTTGAAGCAGGATAAGCGGTTCCGCTACATCCTGATTTTCAAAAACCACGGAGAGGCGGCCGGAGCATCGCTGGAGCATGCGCACTGCCAGCTCATTGCTCTGCCCATTGTGCCCAAGCAGGTGGTGGAAGAACTGGAAGGCGCCAAAGAATATTTCCGCTACAAAGAGCGGTGCATTTTCTGCGACATCATCCAGCAGGAACAGG
>JAFAIN010000168.1 GCA_019236695.1 Acidobacteriota bacterium
CAGCAGAAAAGCCTGAGGGGAGGATCTCCGAGCCGCGCTACCGGTGCAAGCCTTGCGGGGGTCCTTCGTCCGCCGCGGCGGACTCTGCAGAAACTCAACTCGCAAGTGCTTTCGATAGAGGGCCTTGGAACTGGACGGCGAATCGAACACCGGGGTGTAGCGGGGCGCGGCGGTTGGATCTGCGTGCGGTGTCGCATTGTAAGCACTGTGGGGGTCCTTCGCCCGCCGTGGCGGGCTCAGGATGACAGTGATTTTCTACTGAGTGATTGGATCCAGCATGGGCCCGGCAGTTTCTGCTCGTACACCGGCGGCTTTGTGGGTGCTCAGGATGACAGAGCGGGTTATGGATAGAGCAGCTTTAGTGTTGCTCTAGAAAACCGTGACCGCATCGCGGTGCTATTCCTCCGGCGGAACGGTGTGGATGCTTTCTCCCTTGACCAGGGCTCGATCGAAGAAGTCACCGGTGGCGGCGAAGACGCGCACCCAGGTGCGCCACAGCAGCGAATCGTGCACCTCGTCGGGCAGGATCATCAGCTCGTAAGGGATATGGTGGTCGCGCAGCAGAGGCACCAGATTCGAGGTTTGCGAGAACGGCACATTGCGGTCGTCG
Organism: Acidobacteriota bacterium; assembly: GCA_019236695.1. Classification (GTDB taxonomy): domain Bacteria; phylum Acidobacteriota; class Terriglobia; order Terriglobales; family Acidobacteriaceae; genus JAFAIN01. Next base: position 611 of record JAFAIN010000168.1, read on the forward strand.
TCGGCCTGGATGAGCAATACCGGTGACTTCCACTTATCGATGGAGCCCACCGGCGACGACTCCAGGGCGGTCTTTCGCAGATCGTCGGGAACGCCGGCTCCGGCCCGCGCGGCAAATAGCGCCGAATAATCATGCACGCCGGCGTAATCCACACCGGCTTTGAAAATGTCGGAATTCCGCGCCAGCCCCAAAGCAGTCAAATAGCCGCCATAAGAGCCGCCCCAAAGCCCCATCTTTTCCGGGTCCACATAGGGCAGTGATTGCAGATACTTCGCTCCCGCCACGATGTCCTGATATTCCGATGCGCCCAGCGCTCCGGCGTGGGCCGGCTCCTGGAAGGCGCGGCCATACATGATGCTGAGGCGGTAGTTGATCGAGAGTACGACATATCCGCGGCTGGCCAGGTACTCATTGGCCGCATACATGAAGTTGTAAGCATCCATGGGATGAAAGCCCAGCAGCATCTGCCGGGGCGGCCCGCCATGCGTGAACACGAGCGCCGGAGCACGACCGTTGAGGTTGCGTGGAACGAACAATTGGCCGTGAATCTCCAGTCCATCAAGGCTTTTGAAAACCACCTGTTGGGGGGCGACCAACTGTGCTGAAGGATAGTCGGCCGGCAATGCGCTCGCGGCTATCATCCGCCGCTCCCCCCGGCTGATGAGATAAGGCATGGCCGGCTGCGTGGCGGTCGAACTCAGGCACAGCACGAAGCGACCATCGCCGGTTACGGCTGGGGCCCACTCGATGGAGTCCCCATGAGTCAGCGCCGTCTTGTTTGCCTGGTCAACGCCCACGCGCCAGAGATGGCGGCGATCAATGTCGTTTTCATTCGAGGCATACACCAGCGACATTCCATCGGGCGCCAGTGCAACTCCCTGAAACGAAAACTCGCCGGGCGTGAGCAGCAGCGGCGGGCCTCCGGCCGCAGGTATGGAGTAGAGATGTTGCCAGCCATCTGCCTGCGACGCGAAGATGATGCGATCGGCGGCGGCGAAGCGGAAAGCCTCTTCTTCCCATCCGCCGGCGGCAGGGTAGGAGCCATTCGCGTCACTGGAACTTTGCCAGATTTGTCTGGCCTGATCGCTTTGAGCCTCCCACACCCAGATGGCCCAGGGCTGCGGACGGCGGGAAAGAAATCCGCCGCCCGAACCAAGCATTCGGATGAAGGCCAGTTTCGAGCCATCTCGAGACCAGCGCGGCAGCCGGTCGCGGAACACGCTGGGAGCAACGTAATGAATGGTTTGGCTGCCGAATTCGTAAATCGCAATGAGTGAATGCGTGCCGCGATTGCTGACAAAGGCGACCTTCCTGCCGTCGGGCGACCACTGCGGCCCGCTGTTGTCACCCCGCACGAAGGCCAGGCGGTGCGCCGGTTCTTTGCCGGAGACCGGCGCAATCCACAAGTCGTGCGCGCCGCTCCACACCGCATACCGGCCATCCGGCGAAATTTCGACGTCTTCGCAGCCTTCGAAGGCGCAATTCATGGCCCCGAGCAGGCGCGGCTCCCCGCCTGCCACATCCGCAGACCATACCTGCTGCTCCGGGCGGTTCACATTGCTGGTGGGGTCGGCCACTTCGCCTTGCGCGTTGGTCTCGCTGCCCCGCGCATACACGATGGTGCTGCCGTCGGGCGTCAGCCGCAGGCTGGCAATGGGCATGCCGTTGTCGCCGGTGTAATGGGTGACTGGCCGGGCGGTGAATTCAGGGCCATCGGCCACCCACACATTTCGCGCGCCCCGCATGTCGAACACCCAGGCAATGCGGTTGCCGTGAGCCGCCGCAGTGAGCCCGTCGGGGAAGGGATAGCTCATGGCCTGCTCGACAGTGAACCCCTGGCCGAATAGCGGCAGGGCTGCGAGTACGAGTGCAACCAGCAATTCAAAGCTGAATCGCGCCTGCTTCATGCGTGATCCTCCGAAAACAGTCTGAAGAGATTGGCGTCAGGAGAGTACCACGCGTGCCGCCGGATGATAAGCATGGAACGGCTGGCGACTCTCGATTGCAACGGATCGCGGCGCGGGGATGACCCGGCGACCCCGGGCACTGCCGCCAACGGCTTTAAAGGCCTCGCCGCGCCGAAGCCGGTTGTGTATAACATCACCATCTCCCAAAAGAAGGTGTGTTGATGACCTCACGCCGGCGCAACGCAGTTGCTCTCTGCATCGTTTTCTGGTTCGTGCTCCCGGTTCGGGCGCAGCAGCCCGGCCACAGCGCCCGCTTTGACCAGATCGCGCAGCACTACTACGACAGCGGCCAATTCATGGGCAATGTGCTGGTGGCGCAAGGCGATCAAGTGGTATTCGAGAAGAGCTACGGATACGCCAACGAGGAATGGAAGCTGCCGAACACAGCGGATTCCAAGTTTCGCCTGGGCTCCATCACCAAGCAATTCACTGCGGCCTGCATCCTGCTGCTGGAAGAGCGCGGCAAGCTGAAGGTGGACGACCCGGTGAAGAAATACGTGCCCGATGCGCCGCCGGCCTGGGACAAGATCACCATCTTCCAGGTTTTGACCCACACATCCGGCATCCCCAGCTTTACGGAGTTCAAGGACTATATGGATTGGCAGTTGACCGCGAACCCGCCGGAAAAGCTGATCGCACGGTTTCGCGACAAGCCACTTGATTTCGAGCCGGGAACCAAATGGCAATACAGCAACTCGGGCTATGCGCTGCTCGGCTACGTGGTGGAGAAGGCGAGCGGGGTGACCTACCAGCAGTTTCTGCAGGACAACATTTTCGCCCCGCTGCATATGGCTGATTCAGGGTACGACTCGAATTCGGCCATCATTCCCCACCGCGCCGCCGGCTACACGCGCGAGAAGGAAACCCTGGTGAACGCCGGCTACGTTGACATGAGCGTCCCATATTCCGCGGGCGCCCTGTATTCCACCACGCACGACCTGCTGCGCTGGGAACAGGGCCTGTTTGGCGGGCGCCTGCTCTCGGCAGCGTCATTGAAGAAAATGCTTACATCCGTAACCGAGGCGGGCAATCCGGCAGTGACCGCCAAAAGCGATTACGGCTTGGGCCTCTTCATCCGGAAAGTGAACGGCCGGACGCAGATATCACACGGTGGCGGCATTCAGGGATTCAACACGCAGTTAGCGTACTGGCCCGACGAAAAACTGACCATCGTGGTGCTCAGCAACGTGAACGGCGCCGCACCCGGGCAAATTTCCCAGGAAATTGCGAGGGAAATCCATGGCGAGCCGCCACCGGCTTCCGGGAGCCCGCCTAAATAGTTCGAGGGCTGGGCAGCAACTGCTGTCGTGTGCTGTCCTGTTGAGCGGCTCTCGCTCCTGGCGTCCGGAACAGGTGCGTGCCTTCAATCGCCATAACAAACGCAATCCCTGACCGGCACCGGGGTCCGCTCAACGGGAAGTAAGGTTGCTATATCTCTGTGCCCCACATACGATGGCTCAGCAGAAAGCCTGAGGCGAGGATCTCCGAGCCGCGCTACCGGTGCAAGCCTTGCGGGGGGAATCGAACACCGGGGTGTAGCGGGGCGCGGCGGTTGGATCTGCGTGCGATGTCGCGGTGTAAGCACTGTGGGGGTCCTTCGCCCGCCGTGGCGGGCTCAGGACGACAGTGATTTTTTTGTGAGTGATTGGAACCAGCATGGGCAGGGCGTTTCTGCTCGTACACGGCGGCTTCTCTGCCGTGGGTGCTCAGGATGACAGAGCGGGTTATGGATACAGCAGCTTTAGTATTGCTCTAGTCTGCGGGAGATCACCGCGCGCGACTTCTTCAAACCGCCAGCAGGTTCGGCTGGAGCTTTATGTAGCCGTGCTCTTGCGCCCACAAGGTGAGCGGAACGGCAGCCAGTTCGTCCACCACCGGAACCGCCAGCCCATTGCGGGTGAGGTCCACGGTCTTGATATAGCACTTGCAGGTGTCGCAGGCTTCAACGCGCACGTACACGAAATTGTCAGAAGTGAAAACGGCAAGCGCTTCGTTGCGGTGCTCGCCGCAGCCCGGACACACAGCACGCGGGAAGCTCCATTCGTAAGCGCACAGGGAGCAGATAAAACTTCGCCGCGCGCCGAGTTGCTCTTCACGCAATACGCCCACGACCGGCTCCGAATCACACACCGGGCAGGTTGCGGTTTCGCCCTGCCCTAATGGCGCCGCCAACCGCGCGGCGACAAACGCTGCGTAGGGCTGCAGAAATGCCCTGGCGCAAAAGGCATGCGCATGCGGCAGATCTTTCGCGCCCAGCCAGAAAGCGGAAAGCAACTCTTCCCATCGTGCTTCGGGTTCGGCGGAGAGCCGGGCTGCACAATCGGCCAGTTGCGGCGGAGCGGCTTCCTTCACGGTATTCAGAAACCCTGAGAAACGCGGCAGAAGAAGCGAGAGGTCGAGTGAGTCACGAAAAACGCGGCTAGGCGGAGATTTCTGATGCGCCTGGTGAATATAGCCGTAGAGCGCCTTCTGGAATCGCGCGACCACCGAGTAAAAGCGCAGGATTTCGGCCGCGAAAGGGAAGAGCCGGGCCAGTTCTTCCGCGCGCTGAATCCGCTGGTCCCAGGCAGCACTCTGCATCGCCTACTTCCTGGCCGCCATCGTGTTGTTGTCAGCCGCCGCCTGTTCCGCTTCGACTTTCTCGAGCCACAGCCGGTGATGGAACCGGGCCCAGGGCACGGAGACTTCGCCGCGGATGACCGAAGTAAAGCCGCCGCGCACGACCGCGGTTCCCATATAGACATGAACAATGAACCCGGCGAGCGTAACCAGAAATGCGATGGGGTGCAGGATCACCGACATCAAGCGCAGGAATCGCAGGCTCCAGGGAATGTATTCGCTGAACCACAGGATCATTCCCGTCACGAACAGAGCGATGCCTCCCCAGAACATCACCCAGAAAAGGTATTTCTGCCCATAGTTGAAACGGCCGACGGGAGCAAACTGCTGGTAAGTGCGGATGGCCTTGTGCGGATCGCGCTCCTGCTCCTCTTCATTGCGCACGTACTCGCCAATAAAGTTACGCCACTCACGGTCCTGGTCCGTAATGCGCATGTCGGGGGCCCACATAACGTACATGTACACAACGGCGAACGTAAAAATCAGGCCCATCCATGGGTGCACTTCGCGGGCCACCGGGCCGCCGCCCAGGAAAATCGCCAGCCACCACATCCACGGGGTCCAGAATGCAAGCCCGCTGAGCAGAAGGTAAATATAGGAGAGGCCCGCCAGCCAATGCAGTATGCGCTCTCTCAGGGTGTAGCGCAGAACCCTGCCGCCCGGAAGAATTCGCTGCTCGCTCATGCTGGGCCTCCGCCGGCTGCCTGTTTCGACTTTTCTCCCTCGGGAACATGCTTTGGTCCATAGCGCAGGTAATGCAGGAAGGCGCCCACAATTCCCCCCAGTATGGCCAGATTTCCAATCCATTTCAGCGGCTGCTTCCAGAGCACGACAGACATCGGAATGGTCGGGTTTGCCGGAAGGCCATAGGCTTCGGGCCGATCGGCATACGCGAGGACAGTGACGACGCCGGTTCCGCCCACGCCTTGAGGGTCGTAAATTCCGGCCGCCTCGAATCCCGAGGACTTCAGTTGGTCCACACGCTTTTGCGCCTTCAAAAGCAGGGCATCCTTGGTGCCGAACGAAAGACAATTCGTGGGGCAGGCCTTAATGCAGGCTGGTTCCAGGCCCACCGAAACACGGTCTACGCACAGCGTGCACTTGTAGATTTTCCTGGTTTGCCCGCTGAGTTTGGGCACATTGAACGGACAGCCCGCGATGCAGTAGCCGCAGCCAATGCAGTTCTCCTGCTGAAAATCAACAATACCGTTCTGGTATTGAACAATTGCGCCCGGCGCCGGACAGGCTTTCAGGCAGCCGGGATCGGAGCAGTGCATGCACTGATCCTTGCGCATGAGCCAGTGCAACTGCCCATTCATTTCCACTTCAATGAAGCGGATGAGGTTCCAGAAGTGCGGCGTCATCTGGGGCAGGGTCTGGTAGGTGCCGAGGTTGACGGTGGTCTCGGCGGGCAGATCGTTCCATTCCTGGCAGGCGACTTCACAAGCCTTGCAACCGATGCAGGTGGAGGTGTCAATTAGCTTGGCGACGGGCTCCGTAAGGCGAATGCCGGGAGAAGCGGCGCCGGCCGATGCATTCTTCACTTCAAGCGCCTGCGTGGTCATGGCGTCCTCCTCTCTACACCTTTTCCAGCTTCACCAGGAAGCCTTTGTACTCGGGGGCAAAGGAATTGGGGTCGACGATCGTAGGCGTGACGATGTTGGCCATTCCACCGGTCTGTTTCCCGCGACCGAGGAATCCCCAATGAATGGGGAAGCCAATCTGATGAACCGTTTTGCCGGCCACCTGCATAGGCTTAATCCGCTTGGTGATCATGGCCTTACCCTGAATGGAGCCGCGCGCGCTCGTGATCCGGACCATGTCGCCGCTCTGCAGATCTTTTTCCCTGGCAAGCTCTTCTGAAATCTCGACAAAAAACTCCGGCTGCAACTGCACGCTGTAGGCGTTGTTTTTCGTCCAGTAATGGAAGTGTTCAGTCAGGCGGTAGGTGGTCGCGACGATCGGAAACTCATCAGGCTTGCCCAGCAGGTCCCACTTGCCCTTGAACGGCTTCACGCCGGGATTAGCGCTGGTCCTGGGGTGCAATACGTTCGCCACGGGAGACTCGGTGGGTTCGTAGAATTCGCTGAACGGGCCTTCGGCAAACTGCCCGGGCACGAACAGGCGGGCCACGCCCTCGGGCAGCATGATGAATGCTCCCATCCCGGCTTCTGGAGGGCTGTCAGGCTTGTAATCGGGAACATCGCCCACCCATTTCTCGCCGTTCCAGCGAATCACCGGGCGCTTAGGATCCCACGGCTGGCCTTTGGCGTCAGCGGAGCAGCGGTTGTACATGATTCGGCGGTTCGCAGGCCAGTTGTAGCCCCAGTTTTCGAACCGCTTCATGCCGCTGGGGTCGGCGTTCACGCGCCTCTGGGCGAGATTGCCGGCAGCCGCGTATGAGCCAATGTAAAGCCAGTTGCCGCTCAGCGTGGTGCCGTCGGCGCGCGCATCCAGGAATTTGCCGAGCTGGTCGCCCGCCTTGAGGACCACGGTCTTCGGGTCTTTCTCGTCCTTGACTTCCCCGAGAGCCCAGCCATTGATTTCCCGCGCCACCTCATCGAGCGAAGGCTGGAACGGGTTCGTGTACCACCAGTTCAGGCTCCGGATTGGCTCGGGCGATTTGCCGCCTTCTTTCGCATACAGATCGCGAACCTTGAGAAAGATTCTGGCAATAATCTCCTGATCGGTTTTGGCGTCGCCGGGCGGATCGAGGGCTTTGTACTTCCACGCGAACCAGCGCGCCGAGTTGACGAATGAACCATCTTTTTCAGCGAAGTTGGAAGCGGGCAGAAGAAAAACTTCCGTCCTCACATCGGCTGTCGAGGTGCCCTCCTCGTCGAGCGCGATGATCTCCGGCTTCCAGAATGAAGCCGTTTCGGTCTCGAAGTTTTCGGCGACGACCAGATACTTCAATTTTTTCAGCGCGCCAATCGCTTTGCGCGAGTGCGGCCCGTTGTTGACGGGGTTCATTCCGAAGCTGAATAGGCCTTCCATCATGCCGTTCGACATATGGTCGAAGATGTAGGCCCAGCTCCAGTTTTCGTAAGTTCCCGGCGCGGCGCCGTTGGGCAGGCGCGGATGCCAGGAATAACCAAATTCGTTGTCGTTCGTTGCGTTCAGGCCGTAGTAGGCCTTCATCTGGCTGACAAAGAAACGGTCATAATTCTGCGTGAAGTTCATCACGCCGGGGCGCAGCGGCTTGGGCAGCAGCGTGGCGTAGAACGACTTCAGGTCCGGCTGGTCCTGCTTGGGAATGGCGATGTAGCCCGGCAAATTGTGGTAGGCCATGCCGCAATCGGTGCCGCCCTGGATGTTGGAGTGGCCGCGGAGGGCATTCAGGCCGCCGCCGGCACACCCGATGTTTCCCAGCAGCAGTTGCAGCATGGCCGCCGCATGGATCAACTGCACCGAAAAACTGTGGTGGGTCCAGCCCAGCGCGTACATGATGGTGCCGACCCGGTCAGGCGGGTAGGTTGAGGTGATGATGTCCGCGGCCCTGTTGAAGCTCTCAACGCTGCAGCCGCAGATGTTTGACACCATCTCGGGGGTGTAGCGCGCGTAGAAATGTTTCATCATCTGGAACACGCAGCGGGGGTCCTGCATGGCCGGATCGACTTTGGCGAAGCCGTCGGGGCCGATGTCGTAGTTCCAGGTGCTCTTGTCGTATTTCCGGGTGGCCTCGTCCCAGCCGCTGAAAACTCCTGCATCGTCCTTGAATTCGTATTGCGGGTGAACGATGAATGTGGCGTTGGTGAAAAGGCGGACGTACTCTTCCTGAATTCGGTTATGGGTGAAGCAGTAGTTGATCAGCCCGGCGAGGAAGGCAATGTCGGTGCCGGCGCGGATCTGGGTAAAGCTGTCCGCCACGGCGGACGTGCGATTGAAGCGCGGGTCAACGGAAACCAGTTTGGCGCCGCGGTTGCGCTTGGCTTCCATAACGAAGCGGAAGCCTACAGGATGATTCTCAGCGGGATTGCCGCCCATGGCGAGGATGACATCCGCATTCTGGATGTCGGTCCAGCCGTTGGTCATGGCGCCGCGTCCGAATGTGGCGGCCAGACTGGCCACCGTTGGGCCGTGTCATATACGGGCCTGCTGCTCCATCGGGATGATGCCCATTCCCGCACGAAACGCCTTCACCAGAAGGTAATTGTTCTCGTTGTTATCGGTGCATCCGCCGATCACACCTACCGCGGTGAGCGCGTTTGCTTCGCGCAGTTTGGAATCGCGCGTGTCCTTGAGCAGGCGCGCGATCCGGTCGATCATGAAGTCCCATGACTTTTCTTCCCATTTGCCGCTGCCGGGCGCACGGTACATGGGGCGGGTAATGCGGCGATCGTTGACTATGTTGTGCTTGATGGTAGCGCCCTTGGGACACAGCGCACCCTGATTGATGGGGTGGTCGGGGTCGCCCTCGATGTGCACAACTGCAGGCCGCACGTTGGCGGACTTATCGCCCAGTGTATGAATGATGACGCCGCAGCCGACCGCGCAATATGGGCAGGTGGAGCGCGTCTCGGTGGTGCGGGCGATTTTTAACTCCCTGACCTCGGCCTGGGCCTGGGTGAGATCGAATCCGAGCATGGAGGCGGCAACGCCTCCAACCGTTGTAACCTTGAAGAAATCCCTGCGCGAAGTTGTCATCACCGAACCTGCCTTCCGGGTTTTGCCCCTCAAACCGCCAAGTACAAGAAAGCGCGCGCTGCCGCCGGATGCGCAACGGTTTATCGCTTGCGCGGGCAATTGTCAACAACTTTAACCTCTGCTTATTAACTGAAAGCCGGGGGGCGCGCAGCAAAGATGCGGGTTGTGAGGGCTGGCGAGGATGAAGCCCGGGAGCGCAGCCTGCGCCTGCCCCATCCGGCCCGCCGTAGTTTGCCATGCGCTCATCCCCGCAATCTATAATGAGGCGGTGAAGAAAGAGGTCCGGATTTATCGCAGTTTTCAGGAGGCTGAAGAAGCCGAGGCTCAAAGTGACATGACCATGACTCCCGAAGAGCGCGTGAAAATGGTGATTGATCTTCGCGACCGCCGTCATCCCGATGCCGCTCAGCAGCGACTTGCGAGAGTTTGTAGAATCGTTAAACTCGAACGGAGTTGAATACCTGGTTGTGGGCGCCTTCGCAGTCGCCTTTTACGCTGCCCCAGATACACCGCTGACCTCGAACCGTAATCCAACTCGGCCTCAAGCCCAATCGAATTGATCTGCTCACCTCCATATCGGGCGTTGAATTCGAAGAGGCCTGGCAGGGGCGCAAACATGCAACCCTCGATGGCATTCCCGTGCATTACATAGGGCGCAAGGAGTTGATCCGCAACAAGGAAGCAACCGGGCGCGCTCGCGACCTGGGAGATGCGGAAGAGCTGCGCAAACGCAACCATTCCAATTGAATGTGTGTTGCCGCGCGAGCTTTTCTTATTTTGCTGCCGGGTAACTCTGGCCAGGTTTTCCCGTTTTGCCTTCGCGCACCCGGAAGAAGCCCCATTTTTGAGGAAAGTGGGCACGAACGGCCGGTTCAGTCGGTACACCCACCCCTTCCGCGACTCCCGCCCAAATTCTGGGTTGACAAGCATGAAGCATAAATATTAGCTTTAATGAATAATTATTCATTCCAGGAGTTCTTGTGTCCAAGGCAACGCGGCAGCAGAGCATTCTGAAACTGGTGAACAACGGCCATGCCATTGCCAGCCAGGATGAGCTGCGCCGGGAGCTGGCTCGGGCCGGTTTCCAGGTCACGCAGGCTACATTGTCGCGCGACATTACGGACCTGGGACTGGTGAAGACTGCCGAAGGCTACCGCGTTCCCGAGGATTTCGCTCCCCGGCCTTTGCCGTCACTCGAGCGCCTGCTGCGCGAGTTTGTAATCGAGCTGAAGCAGGCCGGAAACCTGCTCGTGGTAAAGA
>JAFAIN010000291.1 GCA_019236695.1 Acidobacteriota bacterium
AATGGCGCACGCCGGCCTCGAGATTCTGCTCCGGATCGAAAGGATCACTTACGTTGAGCTCGTGGGCAGTTGCAGGCATGAGCTGCATCAGCCCCAAGGCCCCTTTCCGGGAAACCGCGTTGGGGTTGAAGTTGGATTCCACCTTGATGACGGCGCGCACGAGGTTTGCATCCACACTATGGCGAACTGCCGCAAGGTCGATGAGCGTGGAAAGATCGTTCCCTGTGGAACTGCCGCCGCTGGCCTGGCGAACCGGTATGCGGGAAGAGCGGTTTAGCCCGGGGCCGGCAGCCAGGGTTGCCAGTTCCCTTTCTACTTCGGCCACCGCCGATTGCGCATGCCGCATGGTTAAGGAGCCGGGCGCAGGCACCGGTTTCCAGCGCCGCTCCACCGTGCTCCAATAGACCAGGCCGCTGGGCGCGGCGTTGGCCGTACCGGCATTCGTGAACACGGTGCGGCCATTCTCCTCAACCGACACAATCGTTTGCGCACGACAGCCCAGGCTGAGGGCAAGGGTGCACAAGGAGATCAGGCCAGTGCGCAGGAGTGTCATATGCAGTAGCAATTGCCCACCCTGACCGGCGGAGGGGACATCGTCCAGAGTAATCAGATTATAGGGTCCAACCGGGATCGTACCCAGTTACCAAAGGGCTTCGACCCGGGTGAGAGGAGCCCTGCCCGCTGCCCGACGATGAGCGGCCTTCGGCCGCATGTCCGGCCGAGGGCGGCCGGACCCACGTCATTAATCTCCGCCCTAGGCGGCCGGGGCCACGTTTCCCTGGTTGGCTTTCAGGCGCATCGCCAGGGCATATGCGGTGAAGGCTACGCCGAAGCCTACAAACCAGGCATAGTCGTAGAGAGTATGGAGGGCGGGCACTACCAACCCAATCCAGGCAGCAACACAGCCCAGCAGGGTGGCCACTATGCCTGCGGGATTCCACATTCCATAAATTCCGTCGGTGACATACAGATCATCGATTGCGAGCTGGCGACGACGAACCAGCCAATAATCGGCAATCAGCACTCCGGCAATCGAACCGAGGCCGCCGGAGTAGCCGAGCAGCCACTTGAAAATGTATCCGGAGGGGTCGGCCAGCAGCTTCCAAGGCTGCATAAGCAGGCCGATGATGCCGGTGAGCAGACCTCCGCGGCGGAAAGTGATGAAGCGCGGGAAGGCGTTGGAAAAGTCGTTGGCGGGCGATACCACGTTGGCTGCAATATTCACCGACAACGTGGCGACGACCACGGTAAACATGGAGATTGCGATGATCCACGGCTCAGTAAACTTTCCCACCAGCTCGACCGGGTCCCAAACGGCAGAGCCGTAGATGATGGCGCTGGCGCTGGTGATGATAACCCCCATAGCGGCGAAGACCGTCATGGTTGTTGGCAGCGCAATGGCCTGCCCGATGGCCTGCTCGCGCTGGCCGCGCCCAAAGCGGGTGAAATCGGGCATGTTGAGGGAAAGGGTGGCCCAGAAGCCGATCATTGCCGTCAAAGAAGGAACAAAAATCGGCCAGAACTCGTGCCAGGTGGCGAACCTGCCGCCCTGCGCAAGGATTGGCCCGAGACCGTGGGCCCGATGAATGGCCCACCACACCAGCAGCGCGGTCATAACCAGCACGAACGGAGCGGCCCAGTTCTCGACTTTGCGCAACAAGTCCATGCCGCGATAAACCACCAGGATGTTCAGGCCCCAAAACATCAGGAATGAGATCCACTCCGCCGAACTGTGGCCGCCGAAGCTGCCAGGAATCATGGCCGGCCAGCGGGGCCAAAGGGCGCGAACCAGAACGTAGAGCGCCTGGCCGCCAATCCAGGCCTGAATGCCGAACCAGCCGCACGCGACCAGGGCGCGCATGAGCGCAGGCACGTTGGAACCAATGGCGCCGTAGGATGCGCGTGCAAATACGGGAAAGGGAATGCCGTACTTGGTGCCGGGATGTGAATTCAGCAGGATCGGGATGAGCACGATGCTATTGCCGAGCAGGATGGTGAACAGAGCCTGGCGCCAGCTCATGCCGGCGCCGATGAGGCCGGAGGCCAGCATGTATGTGGGGATGCAGTGGGCCATGGAGACCCAGAGCGCGGCGTAGTTATAGGTAGTCCAGGTGCGGCGTTCTGCAGGAACCGGCGCCAGGTCAGGGTTATAGAGTGGGCTTGCCGTAATGTCACGGCCGGGAACTGCGGCGGGTTGTGAAGTCATGGTGGGTTGTAACTGGGGAGGTTCTGGGAGTTTAGCACGGAGAAATTGCGGAATTGCGGAACTGCTGGACGAAGAGCCTGGGGAAAGGCCGCAGAGGCCCGGTTCAGATGCTCATTCGGTGGAGGGCGCGTCGGGGAAGAGGACAGGCTTCAGCAGGGTACGCATCAACTCCTGTTCATGCAGGTGCTGATCGGAGAGGAATGGCGCGACGCGTGCAGCGCCGCGGGGCCGCAGGGTGAGAACTCCGCCCTCAGGAGCGGCGCCGGCGATGGCGGGCGCGCTGGCCGGGGCGGCCTCAGGTGCGGGCGTGCCGGGATGTGAGGAAGAGTAGTCAAAGCGCACGCTGCGGATCTGCTCATCGAGCGCGAAATCAGCAGCCAGGCCGGCCTCGCGATTGGCCAGGCGGTAATGGCCGGTGGCGGACTGGCTGAACTCGGCAGAGATCTCGTGCCGGCGCGCCTCTTCCGCGTTGCGCTTCAAGGCCTCGCCAAACCACTGCCACCAGGCACGCACCGCCGAATAAACCTGCGCGTCACTGGGGGTTTCGGAAGAATGGCGCAGCTCCTCAACATGCTCCAGTTCTTCATCGAGCCATGACATGCGGATGTTCCCTGTGCGCCGCCCAGCGATGAAACGGGTTGGGGCGGCAGAGCGCGCCGGGTGCGACGAAGTATGTAAGAAGATGGCCGAGGCAGAAGAGTTGCAAGCCGAAGCGCCTGCCGCGCTGGAATATAATTCGCGTGAACCCTCATGAGAATGCTCCGGCCGCTCGTTATTGCCACCGTGATCGTGACGGGGGTGTACGTATATACCTCGCACCGCAGCGGAAACGCTTTTTCACCCGCGGGCTGGATCACCCGCCCGCAGCACCTGGAGCTGACCCAAGCGGCCGGCCCGGAGACGCTTTCGCCGCAGGAGCAGACCAACATTGACGTTTACCGCCGCGTAGTGCCCTCGGTGGTGAATGTGACTTCGCGAACCGTGCAATACGATTTCTTTTACGGCGTGGTGCCGGCGGAGGGTCAGGGATCGGGATTCATCATCGACAAAGAAGGCCATATCCTCACCAACTATCACGTGATTGCGAACGCGCAACGGCTCGAGGTTACGCTGCACGACCGCAAGCGATATGGCGCGCGGGTGGTCGGGTTCGATCGCTCGCACGACCTGGCGGTCATCCAAATTCCGGAGCACGACCTTGCGCCGGTGACACTGGGGGATTCGTCTCACCTGCAGGTGGGAATGAACGTGTTTGCCATCGGCAATCCATTTGGCCTGAACGGCACGATGACGCGCGGGATCATCAGCTCGATTCGCTCGGTGCGCACGCAGACGGGCGACATCGACAATGCCATCCAGACAGATGCGGCCATCAACCCCGGAAATTCCGGGGGGCCGCTGCTGAATTCGCGCGGCGACGTAATCGGCATCAACACCATGATTGCGACGGGCGGCGTGGAGCAGAGCGCGGGAATCGGATTCGCCATTCCGATTAACTCGGCCAGGGCAGCGCTCAATGACCTGGTGCAGTTCGGGCACATTCGCAGGCCGGCAGTAGGAGTGCGGACGCTGCCCATTACGCCGGAACTGGCGCAACAGATGGGGCTCGCGGCGGATTATGGGCTGCTGATCGTGCAGGTAGTGCCAGGCGGGCCCGCCGACCACGCCGGCCTGCACGGCGGCAATCAACGAGCCTACCTGGGGAACACTCCGATCACGGTGGGCGGCGACCTGCTCATCGCGATCGACGGGCAGACGGTTGAGACGCAGCAGGACCTGGCCCGAATCATGGATCAGCACAAAGCCGGCGACACCGTTACGGCAACGGTGATACGCGGAAAAAAGAAGATGGATGTGAAGATCACGCTGGGCGAAGCGCAGCAGCAGGCGTAGCGATGCAGTTTATTGACCGGCGGCTGGCAGCGCGGCTTGAATCGGTAGAGCGCATTGGGCAGATCCGGTACGCCGAGGGGCTGAAGCTCGCCAAGCCTCAAATTGAAGTGGCAATTGAAGAAATCGCCGGCGGGCACATGGTGTTCACCGGACCACAGTCGCCCATTGGAAGGGCGATTGGGCTGGGACTGGATGGCCCTGTCAGCGCCGCCGATATGGAGCGCGTGGAGACGTTCTATTTTTCGCGGGGGGCCGATGCACAGATTGATGTTGTGCCGGCGGCAGATGAGTCGCTGTTTGCCGAACTCAAGCAGCGGCCTTACCGGCTGCTCGAGTTGAACAACGTGATGGCGCTGGAGTTCGACCTTTCGCGGCGCTTCCACACCCAGATTGAGGGCATCGAGATCCGCCGGGCCGGTCCCGAGGAATCGCTGGTTTGCGCCGAAGTGCTCGGCCGCTGTTTTGGCGGCTTCTCCCCTGAAATTGCCGAAGCCGTCGCAGCCATGTTCGCTGCGCCCGCGCTGACTTTTCTGGCGATGACCGATGGCGCTCTGGTGGCGGTTGCGACCGGCCTGTTAATGGAAGAGGCGGAACTGCTCGCCCTGTTCGGCGCGGGAACGCTGCCCGCCTATCGCGGCAGGGGAATCCAAACGGCGCTGTTCGGGGCACGCATTAACGCCGCCAAAGAAAAGGGATGCAAGCTGGCCGTGACCGTGACCCGCGGCGGCACCACCTCGCAGCGAAACGCCGAGCGCCTGGGTTTCCGCGTGGCTTACAGCAAAGCCACCATGATCCGGGCAAGAGAGTGAGACTAGCGAGCCATTGAGTTATTGGGCCATTGGGCTATTGGGCAGTCGACGGAATGTGCGCGGCTTCTGGCACACTCGTAGATTCATCATCGGCTCAATGACTCATCGGCACAATCACTCAATGGCATCAGGCAATGATGAGTTCCCCGCCCTGGGCGCGTTCAATTTCCATTGAGTGATTCAGCGCAGAGATGGCGCACTCGACCTGGTCGTTGCCCGGGGCTTTGGTGGTGATGCGCTGCAGCCACAGGCCGGGCCGGGTAAGCAGCGCGAAAAAGGATGACCGCTTACGTGCGGCATAGCGAATCATTTCATAAGCGATGCCGGCAATGAGCGGAAGCAGAGCAATTCGAATGGCGAAGCGCGCCCAGAAATGGGTGACCGGAAACAGCATGTAAACCGGGATGGAAAGCAGCAGCACGGTAATGAGGAAACTTGTTCCGCAGCGTGGATGCCAGGTGACAAACCGTTGCGCAGCCGCGATTTCGAGCGGTTCTCCGCTTTCGAAGCAGAACACGGTTTTGTGCTCGGCGCCGTGATATTCGTAGAGGCGGCGAATATCGCCGAAGAGTGAAATTCCCCAGATCACAAGCAGAAGCAACAGAATCCGGATGATACCTTCGACGAGGTTGAACCACACCTGGCCGCCGAAGCGCGGATCAAGGCGGCGCAGCCCGGTGGTGGCGACGAGCGGCACGAATTTGTATAAAAAAATGAAGAATGCAATCGACACGAGGACGTTCAGAGTAGCGACCCAGCCGGAGATCTGAACCGGCTGCTCACCTTCTTCGCGCGGGAACTGCTCAAGCAGGACATTGACGGAGTACCGGGTGGCGCGGAAGCCCAGCGCCATGGCATTGCCGAGCGTGACCACGCCTCGAACCACAGGCCAGCGCATCCAGGGGTGCCGGTCGGAGGGCCGCTCGAGCGGTTCCGAGTGGGTGACAATTTCCCCTGACGGCTTTCGCACCGAAATGGCCCATGCATGCGGCGACCGCATCATAACGCCTTCAAACACTGCCTGACCGCCGACGAGCGTGGTTTCTTCGCCATTTTCCAGGACCGGGAGAAGCTGTGTAGCGGCGAACAGCCGCACAAATTGACGCAAACGACTCATGAGTGTATTTCGACGATCCTGCCCGGGGGTGAGCTGCCAGAGCTTCTTCACAGTGACTGTGTCCGGGGACACAATGCAGATCCCTCCCCTTCGGCAAGCTCAGGGTCGGGATGACAACTCAAAAATGGAGTACAGCAACTCTGAAACAGCTCTCCAAACGAGCTTAAGCCACCCGGCGGGGCGAGTCAATGAGTTGCCAGGGGGGCAGAGTTACCGAACGAGCTGCCGCGCGGCCAATTCGGCGGTGGCCGTTTCTACACTGTCGCGCGCGGTCTGGCTGCGCACCCAGTCCAGCAGCTCCGGGATGCCCTGCGCCAACGTGACCTGTGGCTTGTAGCCGAGCACCGAGCGCGCCCGAGTGAGATCGGGAATGCAACGGCGAATATCGCCTTCACGGGACTTGCCGGGAAAAATGGGGGCAATACTCCTGCCGAGGCCTTCGGCGAGCATTTGCGCGACCTGGCGAATATTGATGACCTCGCCGGAGCCGATGTTGATGGCGTGGTAATTTGCGTCGGGGCTCTCGAGGGCGAGCAGGTTGGCCTGCACAATGTCACGGATGTGGACGAAATCGCGAAGCTGGCAGCCATCTTCGAAGATCAAGGGGGGCTGGCCGTTCAGCAGGCGTGCGGAAAAGATGGCGCAGACGCCGGTATAAGGATTGGAAAGCGCCTGGCGCGCGCCATACACATTCCAGTAGCGCAGGGCAATGGTGGGAATGCCATATGCGCGACCAAGTACAAGCGAAAGCTGCTCCTGATCCTGCTTGGTGATGGCATAAACCGAGCCTGGGAACAGAGGCTTGGTTTCTCGCGTGGGAGAAGGGCGCACTTCGCGCCCGCAACCGGGGCATCGCACTTCCCATTCATGCGCCCCGAGCTGCTCGGCAGAACGCAGCGGAGGGGCCACGGGGCCGCATTGCCGGCATTCGCAGGCTCCCTCACCGTAAATGGACATCGAGGAGGCCACAACGAGTTTTCGAATGTGCCGGCGGCGCCTGATGAGCGCCTGCAGCAGGATGGCCGTGCCTCGGGTGTTGGCGTCAACGTAACGCGTGATCTCATACATGGACTGCCCGACGCCGACCTCAGCCGCCTGGTGAAAGACGGCCTCAACGCCCTCGAGAGCCTGTTCGATGAGGGCCGCATCGCAGATATCGCCCTGCACAAGCTCGGCATCCGTGTGGAGATACGGCGGCCGCGTGCTTTCGGAGTCGCGCGATCCATGCACCTGGGCAACCAGCGCGTCAAGCACGCGCACCTCGTGGCCCGCAGCAATCAGAGCATCGACAATATGCGAGCCGATGAAGCCGGCGCCACCGGTGACCAAAATTTTCAAGCTCTCCCCCTTTTCAGCATTCACCACTGCGATGAGGCGATGCAAGCGTTGCCGCCGGCCTGCGCCCATCTGCAAACAGCAGCTCGGGTTAGATGCGCATTTCGCTGCCGGCCGCGACTCGTGGAGGATAAATTTCGGCGGCAACTCGAAAGCGGGGCACGGTTTTGCCGAGAATCTGAATCTCCCGAGTGCAGGGTGGCATCCGAACTGAGATATGGGGATTACACGGCCGCCGACAGATCGCTGTGGCATCTTCGTCCTGCTGCCTGGGTTGCTGCTGCTTTCCGGAGTTGCGCTTGCCCAACAGGCGAAACCGGACGCGCCTCAGCCGCAGATGCCGGATTCGACTTCGCCTCAGAAGAAGAACGGCGGCGAATACGGCAAGCACCACATCCTGTGGGTTTTTCCCAATTACCGCACGGATGAGAGCAGCGCGGAATTCAAGCCGCTGCGCGCCAAAGAAAAACTGAAGGTCGCTGCCGACGATTCATTCGATCCCGCGGCGTTTCTGGTGGCGGGAGTATTTGCCGGGACCTCGATGCTGCAGAACCAGTATGCTTCATTCGGCGGTGGCCCGGCAGGGTTCGGAAAATACTACGGCGGCGCATTTGCCGATCAGGCCATCGGCAACATGATGACGGAGGCGCTGTTCCCGATGGCGCTGCATCAGGATCCTCGTTATTTTACGAAAGGAACGGGAGGCTTCTTCAAACGCACGGGCTACGCCATCAGCCGTGAAGTCGTGACGCGCAATGACAAGGGGCGGAATGAATTCAACACCTCGGAGATCGCGGGCAACGCCGTGGCGGCAGGCATATCGAATGCCTACTACCCTTCTGCCGATCGTTCCATCCCACAAACAATGAACAAGTGGGGCCAGCAACTCGCGCTGGATACGGGTTTCAATATCCTGAAGGAATTCTGGCCCGACATGAGGCACAGGGTGTTCGGTAAATAATGCCTGCGGCAAGGCGCAGGCGGATTCATTTGCGCCTCCACCGCACAGTGCCGTCTTTCATGTTCTCGAGGACAATGCCCTGCTCAGCCAGCCGGCCGCGAATGGCGTCGGATTCTTTGAAATTGCGAGCCTTGCGTGCTGCGACATGGGCGCCGACCAGTGCCTCAATCTGCTCGTCAGTAAATGCGGCGGCACGCGCCAGTCGTTCGGCGGCGGCGCTGATGGCCATGCCGGGGCGCTCCCGCTGTGCCCAGGCAACGACGACGGCCGCGCGCTGCGCGTCGCCATCTTCGAGCACGTCAAAGATTTCATCAAATTGAGCCAGCGCAGCCAGCAGGGGCGCGGCGTCTTCGGATCGCACTTCGCCGGCATCAGCGGCAGTGTTGGCCTGGCGCACCAATTCAAAAAGGGCGCCGGAAAACTCGGCCGTATTCAGATCGTCGTCGAGGGCGCGGCGCATGGCGGTTTGCGTATTACCGGCAAGACGCTGCATCGGCTCGCTGCGCCCGGGCGGGAGCGGTCCCTGGAGCCGCAGGCGAAATGTGCGCAGGCGTTCGACCGAACTGGCTGCGGCATTCAATCCATCAAACGTAAAGTTCAATTGCTTGCGATAAGGCGCGCCGGCGAGCAGGAAGCGGATGGAAGAGGGCTTGTGGCCCATCAACACCAGGTCGCGCACCGTGTAGAAGTTGCCCAGCGACTTTGACATCTTCTGGCCTTCCACCAGCAGGAAGCGCACGTGCATCCAGAACCGGGCAAAAACCTGGCCGGTGAGCGCCTCGGATTGTGCGATTTCGTTTTCGTGGTGTGGAAACATCAGGTCTTCGCCGCCAGCGTGCAGGTCAAAGCCGGGGCCGAGGTACTTCATGGCCATGGCGGAGCACTCGATGTGCCAGCCGGGCCGGCCTTCGCCGATGGCGGTCTGCCACTTCGCTTCGCCGGGTTTCGGCGCCTTCCAGAGAGCGAAGTCACGAATCTCTTCTTTATCGAAGCGATCTGAATCTACGCGGGCGCCGTCTTCGATGTGCGCCAGGTCTTTCTTCGACAGCTTGCCGTAAGAGGGAAATCTGGCAATGCGGAAGTAATACGAGCCATCGTCAGCCCGGTAGGCAATATCCTTCGCCGCCAGGCCGGCAATGAGCCCGGCCATTTCAGGAATGTGGTCTGTAGCGCGAACGATCAGTTCGGGACGCTCAATGCCCAGCAGTTCCATGTCTTCAAAAAACGCCTGCTCGTATTTTTCGGTGTACTGGCGCACCGTAATGGCGGCGGCGGCCGAGCGCTCGATAATGCGGTCGTCTACGTCGGTAATGTTCATGACGTGCCGGAGCTTGCGGCCTGATTGCTTCAGGAAGCGCCGCAGCACATCTACGGCAACGAAGGTGCGAAAGTTGCCGATGTGCCCATAGTCATAAACGGTAGGCCCGCAGCAGTACATGCGGATGAGGTTATCGTCAGACGGCGCAAACTCCTGCACCTGGCCGGACAAGGTGTTGAACAGGCAGAGGGGCATGGGCAAAGCTTGATGATAGCAGCGGGATGGAACCAGCTAGCCCTGGGAGGCGCCGGTCTTGCGATCGCCTGCGCGCAATTGCCAGCCCAGCCGCAGGGTGTAGTGCAGTCCGGAAATCACTGTCAGGATGACGGTAGCGCGTATGCCCAGCCACACGGCGGCGGACGTAATCGTGGTTGGCCAAACCTGGCGCAGCAGGATGACAAACACAGTGGCCACCTGGGCAAACGTGTTCATCTTCCCGAAGATGGTAGGCGTGAAGTCACGAAAATTGGCGGCAGTGTAGAGGGCGGCACACACCACAAGGATGATGACATCGCGGCTGAACACCAGGACGGTGACGCGCCAGGGAATCAGGCCGACGAACGCGAGCTCAAGAAACAAAGTGCTGAGCAGCAGCTTGTCGGCGATGGGATCAAGGTAGGCGCCAAGCATGGTTCGCTGTTTGAGAAGGCGCGCCAGCAGGCCATCGAGCCCATCGCTGATGCCGGCCAGGAGAAACAGAGTGAGCGCCCATGCCCAATGGGCGTCGAGCACGGCGATTACGATAAACGGAATGGTGGCGAGCCGCAGCAGCGTGAGCTGGTTCGGGGCGCTCTTGAGCTGGGTGATCACAAGCCGGCAACTCCCGCAGCCGGTGGGGCTGCCGCATCCCCGGCCTGGCCGGGGGCAGCCGAATCCTCGCCATGGGATTCAACAGGGACGCCGTCGCGATAAGCGACAGGACGGCCGGAGAGAGCCGGCACGCGCTCACCCGGCGTAATGATTCCCACCAGGTTCAGCGGGTCAGAGGAGGAAACCGTAACCACCGTTCCCGAAGGCGGGAGACTGCGCATGGCGCGCAGCGATTCCACAGCAACCGGCAGCGCAAACTGTTCGCCGATGAAACCCCCAACAAAGCGGCCACCGCGAATCTCGCCGCGATCTTCCAGGCGGCGGAAGCCGAGCAGCAGCTCGCGCCAGCGCGGCAGGATGGTTTCGCGAGCCAGCAACTCGCGGAAGACGACGCCGTAGCGGGCAAGCAGCATGCGGCAGATGCTCTCCACGGCGGCATCGCGGGAACCGGCGAGGTCGCTGATTTCGGCCTCGGGCATGAGCAGGGCCCAGCGGCCCACGCTGTGACGCGGCCGGGCGAGCCGGCCCGAGCCATGGCCCGAACGGCGCTTTGGATCGATGAGCGAGCGCAGGTTGTCAAACCCATCGGCTGTGACCAGCCCGGCCGCCACGAGCTCCCACAGCGCAGTTTCGATCTCGGCCTTCAAGCGCCCGGTCCCGCGGACAACATCGGCGAAGAACGAAGCGCCTCGCGTCCGGAGCCACTGCAGAACTTCGCGGGCGGCGGGGCTGAGCGCACGCTCATCGGTTTCGGCGCGCCGCCGGTAGGCCAGCCAGCCCGCCTGCTCGCGCACGAAGAACGTGATGGGCGCCACCTTCGTGGGGACAACCCGGCGCAGCGGCGCGGGAGCGCCAGGCGGAACTGCGGAGCTCGGCGAGTCCTTCGATTCGGCGACAGTCGCCGGATGCGGCGAGAGCCTGCCCCAGCCAACCGAGCCTGTGAGGCAAAGTTGGTCCAGCAGCTTAGGATCATATTCCCGAAGCCTGCGGGCAAGCGCCTCGCGCTCCCAGGCATTCGCAGGAATTTCGAACCCCTGCAACTGTCCAACAATTTCGAGCAGGCCGCGCTCGCCCGCAAGCTGCGAGCCGGGCTCAATGTGCTGCCAGCGCAGCAGCCAGCGCAAAAATTGCGCGGTGCTGACGGGCTCAATCTGTTTGCGGAGCCGGCCAATTGTGAGGCGATGAATGCGGGCGAGGAGGCGGCGGTCGCAAAACTGAGTGCCGGGGAGTGCAGGATCGGATTGGGGACCATTGGTCACAAATTGACCACGCAGTACGCTGCCCGCGGCCTCCATCCGAAGCAGGGCCTGCGCAAGCGATGAGTCCGGAAGGCCGAAAATGCGGCTGAGCCCCTGTGCACTGGCGGGCCCGAGCGCCTGCATCCAGCCTTTTGCCGCCTCGAGTAGGGCATCTTCGGGCGAAACCGGCAGCGTTTCGACAGCTCCCGGCACAATTTCTACGCGGGCGTGGGGATAAAGCAAGAGGATGTGACCAGCGCGCTCGGCGGCGAACCAGATGCGATGTTCCTGCCAAACGGCACAGCCCGCGCGCCGTTCTGCCAAGAGGCGCTGCATCGCGTGCGACCACAGAAAAATCAACGGCTCGCCCGAAGGAGAAACAAAGCTCTCCGAAACGGCGACCAGGGATTGCAGCGCATCGTGCAACTCGTCAGCGTCACGCACATCAGGCCAGGCATCGGCACGGACTTCGGCGATTGCGTCCTGATCCAGGGCGCCGACCTCGCCCGTCATTTGCGAGGGCAGCACGCGGCGCATTTCCACGGCACGCGCGCGACGTTCCTCCAGCGGAGCGTCGTCGAGGTAGGCGTAGGGATTGGCATTCAGAATCTCATGCGAGAATTGCGATGGAACCGGCGTATCGACCGCCAAGGTTCGGATTTCACCACGGGAGATGGCGCGCAACACCCGCTGAAGCCCGCCAATGTCCATGGCCTCAGTAAGAACATCCTTCATAACCTCGTGCACCAGCGGGTGATCGGGAATCTGGATGTCGCCTTCCACATTTTCCTGGCAGGCAGCAACCTGGGGAAAAACAGAGGCAAGCAGATCGTCGGCCTGAATACGCTGTATCTGCGGTGGGACCTTGCGGCCGCCCCGATAGCGAACCAGCGCGAGGGCGCGGCCTGCATCCCAGCGCCAGCGGGTACCAAAGACGGGCGAACCGGTGAGCACCGCCTGTTCCAGCACGGGCTGCACCGATTCAGCGCTGAGGAACTGAAACACGTCAGCGAGCGGGAAACTGTGCTGCTCGGCCAGGGCGATGTTCAGGCCGTCATCAGTGGCGGCGGCCTGCAGCTCGAAATTGAACGAGCGGCAGAAACGCTTGCGCAGCGCCAGGCCCCAGGCCTTATTGATGCGTGCCCCGAAAGGAGCATGGATCACCAGTTGCATGCCGCCGCCTTCATCGAAGAAGCGTTCGGCGATAACGGTCTGCTGGGTCGGCACAGTTCCCAGCACAGCTCGGCCTGCGGCGATGTGGTCAATGAGTTGCTCTGCGCCCGGCTGGTCGAGCGCGCATTCCTGCGTGAGCCATTGAACGAGGGCGGCATACTGGGCCGAACCGCGCGCCGCCGGGGGCGGCAGGCGATCACTGATGTCGCGGCGCAGTTCAGCAACTTGCGAGCTCAGCTCCTCGGTGCGAGCCGGCGCTTCCCCGCGCCAGAATGGGACGTTCGGCGCCGCGCCGTGAGCGTCCTCGACTCGGATGCGTCCGGCTCCGGATTCAACCCCCCGGATTCGCCATGAGCTGTTGCCCAGCAGGATGACGTCGCCGGCGAGGCTCTCGACGGCAAAGTCTTCATCCACAGTGCCGACGACCACTCCTTCCGGCTCGGAGACAACCGTGAACAGGGCATTCTCGGGAATGGCGCCGCCGTTGGTGATCGCGACAAGGCGAGCGCCCCGTCGGGCGCGTACCAACCCGTTCACGCGGTCGCGGTGCAGATAGCTGCCGTAGCGGCCGCGGCTGGCCGCGATGCCATCGGCCAGCATGGCCAGTACTTCATCAAATTCGCGGCGCGCCAGATTGCGGTACGGGCAGGCGCCGCGAACCATGGAAAAGAGCGCGTCTTCGTTCCATTCTTCATTGGCGCACACTGCCACGATCTGTTGCGCCAGAACGTCGAGCGGGGCATGGGGAATGAGCACGCGATCGAGTTCGCCCCGCCGGATGCTGCGCGCCAGGGCGGCGCATTCGGCCAGTTCCTCGCGGGTCATGGCGAAGATGCGGCCCTTTGGGACTGCGCCGCGCCAGTGGCCCGCCCGGCCTACGCGCTGCAGCGCAA
Organism: Acidobacteriota bacterium; assembly: GCA_019236695.1. Classification (GTDB taxonomy): domain Bacteria; phylum Acidobacteriota; class Terriglobia; order Terriglobales; family Acidobacteriaceae; genus JAFAIN01. The sequence goes on from JAFAIN010000291.1 coordinate 13,754, forward strand.
CCGCAATCGATCGCGGGGAACCGATGACGCACACCAGGTCAATCGCGCCCACGTCAATCCCCAGTTCGAGCGACGCGGTGGCCACCAGCACCCGCACTTCGCCGGCCTTCAACCGGCGCTCGGCGTCGAGCCGCAGACGCCGCGCCAGGCTGCCGTGGTGCGCGGCGACGGCATCCTCGCCCAGGCGCTCGGACAGATTATGCGCAATCCGTTCAGCGAGCCGGCGTGTGTTGACGAACACGATGGTAGACCGGTGCTGGGTTGCGAGATGCGCCAGCCGGTCATACGTTTCATCCCAGATGGAGTTGGTCGCAATAGGGCCGAGTTCCGATGACGGCACTTCAATCCCGAGGTCGAGTTCGCGCCGGTGGCCGATGTTTACAACCACGGGCTCTTCCCCACCTCCGGCCAGAAAAGCTCCGATTTCTTCCAGCGGTTTCTGCGTGGCCGAAAGTCCTATGCGGAGCGGCTTGCGCCCTCCGCGCTGCCGGATGAGGGTATCGAGGCGCTCGAGGGAAAGCGCCAGGTGCGAGCCGCGCTTCGAGTTCGCCACCGCATGAATTTCATCGACGATTACGGTCTCGACATGGGGCAGGATGTCGCGGCTCTTCTCAGCGGTGAGCAGGATGTAGAGGGATTCCGGCGTGGTGACCAGGATGTGCGGCGGCCGCTTCAACATGGAACGCCGCTCATGCATGAGCGTGTCGCCGGTGCGCACGGCTGTGCGAATTACTGCTTCTTTGGCCGCGTTTGCTTTCACCGGTGGCAGGCCCGGGAGAACCTGCTGCGCAAAACAGCCGCGCGACTCAGCCAGGGCAAGGATTTCGGCGAGCGGCGCTTCCAGGTTCTTCTGAATGTCATTGCCCAGCGCCTTCAGCGGCGAGATGTACAGGGCCTCGGTTCGATCCTGCAGTTCGCCGGCGATGGCCCTGCGCAGCAGGCGATCGATGCATGCCAGGAACGCCGCAAAGGTTTTGCCGGAACCGGTCGGCGCGGAGATGAGCGTGGACTTCCCTGCAACAATGTTCGGCCAGGCCTCGGCCTGGGGTTCGGTGGCGCTGCCGAATTTCGACAGAAACCACTCGCGAACCACCGGGTGCGCCCACTCAAGGGCGCCCTTTACGGATTGATCCGAAGGAGGGAGCACTGCTTCCAGCATATCAGGCGACGAAAAAGCAAAACCAGGAACTGTTTGGCTGCCAACACCGGGCTGTCGCAATATTTCCCTGACATTAGCTGGACGATAAAGTCAGGTGGAGGCGTTTAGGGTTTATGAACCGCGGTTCCCTCCCTGCCCTCCTGCTGCTGCTCGCAACCTCGTGCTTCGCCCAGCCGAGTTCATTATTTCGATTCGAGACCGATGACTTCTGGCTCAACCTGCACCATTTTCTTTACGTGCTCGGCCGCGCCGAGGCAAAGACGCCGGATTCCAATCGAGCGGCGGTGGCGAGTGCTCCATCCGATGCTGCCGCAGGGCTGCAGGAACTCACACCCGGCGAGGACCGGCTGTGGGGCGAAGCCGTCAGCTTCTATGCCAAAGGTTTGAGCCTGAGGGACGCAGTGTTTGACGACTCCGCCTCGAAACTGACGCTTGCGCTGGCTGGGAAACGGGACACGTCTTCATTGGCCGGCCTGGATGCGAACCCGGAAGTAGTGCGCACTCTGCAGCAGGCAGCGCCCATGTACCGGAGGGCGTGGTGGCCGAGGCATCATCTGGCGAACGTAGCGCGACGTGTTGAGCTGCAGAAACTGGTAAACGCCCATGGCGAGCGAGTTCTCGCGTTTATAACACGGGCTTACGGAATGAAATGGCCGGCGGAAGGTTTTCCCGTCCACTTTTCGGGATATGCCAACTGGGCAGGCGCCTATTCCACTGGCGGAATCCTGCTGGTGTTCTCCAGCCTTGATTCTGCGCTTGCAGGAACGGAGGGCCTGGAGACAATCTTCCATGAAGGCATGCATCAATGGGACGCCCGGATGATCCCGTTGCTTGAAGGGCATGCCCGGGCACTGAGGCTCGAAGTGCCACCGCGGCTCTCGCATGCGATGATTTTCTATACGGCCGGTGAAGCAGTGCGCAGCATCTTTCCGGAACACGTGCCTTATGCCAGCGCCAACGGTGTGTGGAAACGCGGGCTGGAGCCGCTCAGGCAGGCGCTCGAAGCCGCATGGAAGCCGTGGCTGGAAGGCAGGGGAACGCGTGACGCGGCGATCGATCGACTGCTGAAGCGTTGTGCCCAGTAGGACGACGAAGCCGCCTGGTGTGACCCGCCACTCACTCCTGGTGAGCAACGGTGCGGATCAATGCTCGCAGGCCGTCGTCGTCGTGCTCCACTGCCTCTGGTTCGTACAGTGCTGTCCGGTCGAGCAGGCCGCCAGCATATCGCTCTCGGAGGCGAACACCGATTTGTTCCAGGGTTCCGGTCACGGCGAAAGTGGCCAGCATCTCGTCAGAGATCAGGGCAGCCATGCCATCCCAATCTCCACTCAGCGACTTGCGATGCAATTCGGGAAGGATGCCCTCCCAGCCATGTGTGGCCAGCACGGGCTCGTAAGTACGCGTGGAAGCATAGAAAGCCACCTGGCGCCGGACGGCTTCTGCCGCGCGGCTGCGCTGATCCTCGGTGTCGCCAACGGCTGCGAAGGTGGAGCTTGCCAGAGTGAATTCGGAGCGGCTTCGGCCCGAAAGCCTCAGCCCCTCACCTACCGCCGGATGAACATACTCGCGCAGATATCGCACACTGTGAAAAGGGTGGACATGCAGGCCATTGCACACCTCGCCGGCCATTCGGCACATGTATCGGTTCACGCCTGCGACGTACACGGGAATACCCGCGTGTTCGAGGGGGCCCGGGTCGAAAAACGGGGTCATTAAACTGAAGCGGTAAAACTGGCCGCTGAAATTGAGCATGGTTCGCTGCTGCCATGCTTCCCATATGGCGCGCAGCGAGAGCACAACCTCGCGCAGCCTGGGACCCGGGGAATCAAACGGGACTGAGAAGCGGCGTTCGTTGTGGGCCTTCACCTGCGAACCCAACCCAAGAATGAAGCGCCCGCGGGATGCCCTTTGCAAGTCCCAGGCGAGATATGCCAGCACCATCGGGCTGCGTGGAAAAGCAACGGCAATCGCCGTGCCCAGGCGGATGGAACTTGTAACGGTGGCGGCGACAGCCAGGGGAAGAAACGGATTATTGCGGGTCTCCTGCGTCCAGATCGCCCCGAATCCCAATTCTTCGAGGCGCCGCGCCTGCGTCGGCACAGAAGCCAGTTCGTAGCTGGGCAGAGCCGCATCGATCATGAGCATGCGGCAGCATCATAGCAGCGGGGTTGGCAGCCGCCGGATTACGCACTGCGGCTGCGCCAATACAAGGTCGCGCCGAACCACAGGCCATAGAAAAAAAGCAGGAGAGCTGAAGCCAGCGCGAAGCTCAATGCCTGGTGATGAAAAACCACGAGCAGGACCAGCAGGAAATCGCCGGAAAAACCGAGCGCCAGAAACACCATGGACCAGAGCAGCACGCGGCCGGCAAAGTCGTGGATTCGCTCGCTGTCATCGCCCTCTTCGACGATGCGATGGTACGAGGCAGGCATGACGAGCAGGATGGTGCATATGGCTACAGCGAGCAGGCTGGCGATGTGGAGCCGCTTCAGCCCGGGCGGCAGCTTTTCAAAGCTTTCCAGGAAAACCGTGATGAACTGAAAGCCCAGCAGGGCCTGTGCCCCGGGGAGAACCATTCGGCATTCGGTGAGCACCTGCTTTATGCGATCGCCGAGTTTCCCGCCGGTCCGCTCATCAGGGCCGCGCATTTTGTGACCTCCGGGGTGAAGCAGGTCGTGAAGGCTGGCGCTGCGCGAGTTTAGCCGCCTCGCATGCAACTCCAGCAGGTACCAGCAGGCCAGGCACAACGCTTCCAAAAGGGTGCTTATGAGGATGCTGGCTACCGGAGGCAGGTATGCACGCACACACGCCAGGTAGGCAAAGCTGCCGACCGCAATGGCGAACGGGAGCAGCCCGATTGCGAGCGCTGCGGAAACGGAGCGATGCAGCGACGCTGTTATCGCGCCTCGCTCCACGATCCGGTGGTATGCTGCCGGCCAGATCAACACTCCCAGCCCAACCAGCATCAGCGCCAGAGTGGCCACTTCCAGGAATTGCGCTCGCGGCGAGAGTTTGGGAAATTCCTTTTCGAAGGCGGCGCGGAAGAAAAACCCGATCAACACCTGGCCGCCAAGAATGAGAATGCGAATTTCATTCAGCGCGTTCTCAACCTTGTCGTGCAATTCGGCCATCAGCGAGCCACAACCGGCGTTTAACAACTTAGATGCAGAGTGCGGGAAACGTCCAGGGGTCTGACGCCGGGAAATTGGAGACTTCAAGGGGGTGCTGCTCCCTCAACGGGACATGCGGTACATTTCGCAGCCGATGATAGAAATACCCGAAATGATCATGACCCATGTTCCCGGTTCGGGAACCAGCGGCAAAGGAAATTTCTGCGGCGGAGGCACGAATGGCGGGTATGGCGGCGGGCCAGGCTTCTTATCGCGCTTAAAGCCGAATGGGGGGCCATCCGTCCAGTAGTAGCGGGGATTGTAGGAAAGGCGCCGCTCATCCTTCGGCAAGGGCGGAACGGGCGGCATCAGCGGGCCGTTCTGGGTTATTTCGAAGAAATCGAACTCAATTGCCGGAGGCTCGAACCTGGCGTTGGTCGGGAACTGCGGGGTCTTCGAGAGTTGGTTTCCGCAGCGGGTGCGAACCAGGTTGTGGCCATCGGTAAGGACTTGCTCGCCAGCCGGAATCGGAATGGGCTTGCACGTCCAGTAAACTTTGCCATCTTTGCGGTAGGAGACGTAGGCCTGGATGGCCTGCTGCAGGCGTGACATTTCCAGATAAATCGTCTGGAGGTTGGCGTAGTGGTGTCGTACCACCGGGTCATTGGCCACAGCGCGCTGCACGTCCTCCACGCTGCGAACCCCGCCATCCACAATGGAGTATCGGAACACGGGCCAGTTCTGCGGCACGCCCGGCTGCGCAGGGCCGGGTGCGTTTTGTTGGGCTGCAGCTTTTGCGATCTCTGCCCGTTGGACGTGAATGGAGCGCAGGTTGAGGGCTCCGTAAAACGCGAGAAGAAGGCCGAATGTCAGAGACAGAATGACGCGGCGCCGCCGGATACGGCGGCGATACCACGTACGGCGGCGCCGCCGGCGCCCGCCATCGAATGCTGCGTCATCGGTCACAGTTCCCATCATTGTGTTGCCATATGGTTCGCCGCGATACACCCGGGAACGCAGGCCTGGTTACCAGGGTCATGGCAGGACCTTGTGGGGTTCGCAATTCTTAATCTCGTGATGAATCGCGCGGGATGGCCCCCATTGGCCCTCAACGTCCGCCTTGTCAAATTCGCTTTTTATTCGCTATAATCAATCCATCATTATGGCGGCTCAGCCCATGTTGCCGATCCTTCAGCAGGAGCCAATAGGCTCAGAACTGGTGGGAATTGCCCGGCTTGCAGCGGCCAGCGAGCACCTGGATGATGGGCACGGCGTCGAATACCGGGGCATTACGGTGCGTTCCCTCCTGAACCGGTGTACAGCGCCGCGCATGCCTTTCAAGTGGACTATCAATCCCTATCGTGGATGCGAATTCGCATGCAGGTACTGCTATGCGCGCTACACCCATGAGTTCATGGAGCTCGGCGCCGGCGCGGACTTTGAACGCAAGATCTTCGGCAAGCAGCGCGCAGCCGCTCTGCTTGCGAAAGAACTCGCGCGGGTGAAACCGGGCGAGGAAATCGCGGTCGGCACAGCCACGGACCCGTACCAGCCCGCGGAAAGGAGATTTCGCGTAACTCGTTCCATCATGCAGGAACTGGCGAGGCACAGCGGCCTCCACATCGGCGTTGTCACAAAATCGAACCTGGTGCTGGAGGACCTGGAGATCCTGCGCGCCATTGCTCGCCAGAACACGCTTTTTGTCAACCTGACCGTCACGACGCTGGACGCAGCGCTGGCGCGCATCCTTGAGCCGCGCGCTCCGCGGCCTGACCTGCGACTCGAGGCTGTAAGAAGGCTGAACGAAAATGGAGTTCCTGCCGGCATAATCTGCGCGCCGGTTATGCCGGGGATCACCGATTCGCCGGAACAACTGGAAGAGCTGGTTGCGGCCGTGGCCCATGCGGGAGGGCAATACATTTTTGCCAATGCCCTGTTCCTGAAGCCGTGTTCCGCAGCGGTATTCCTGCCATTTGTCGAAAGGGAGTTCCCGCAACTGGCTGAGCAATACCGCCGGCAATATGAAGGCAACGCATTCCTGGGACCGGCATACCGCAAGCAACTCTCGAAAACGATGGCCCGCCTCCGCCGAAAGTACGGCGTTGTGTCGCGGGAGGAGGCGAGTGCGGCAACAGAACCAAACCCGGTGGACCCAACGGAAGTCCACACGCAACTGGCTCTTTTCTCCGTTTCAGCGAAACCAGAGTGACCAGGTAACGTCAACTGCGGTGTGAGTAATGGCGGAGGAGAAAATCCGGCGGCGGTCCAGCCAGGCACGGGCGTAGAAAACGCCGGCGATCGAGGCGAGCGTTACGTATCGCCAGTTGAAGGTCGCGCCTTTGTTGAAGTGCGACAACCCGAAAAGGATGGAACTGAGGGCCACGGCGCGGCGGCTGCCCAGGCGCGGGAGCAGCAGGTTGAGCAGCAACCCTCGAAAGAACAGTTCCTCGGGCACGGCCACCAGAAAAAAGGTCACCAGCCAGGCTGCAGCCGCGGCGCCCGGCGGCGGTACTCGCGCCCCGAACCGGATGAAGTGCAGCGTCAGCCCCAGCCCTATCCCGAAGGGAGCAAACAACAGCCATTCGCGAAACCCAACCACGGCATCGCGCCACTCCGCAATGAAACTGTAGCCCACCTGCCCGGATGCAGCAATGCCCGGAAGGCCGCGGCAGACCAGAAAGCCATATAGGGCGATATCGGTTAACAGCAGTTTTGGGAAGCCGCCGAGGCCGCCGGCCGGCCATGCGCTGCGAAACCACCCGAACAGAATGGGCGCAGCCACTATCGCGAGAGCAAGAGCGTCCTGCCACTGCAAGGTGGACCCGGCGGGCGCCGCAAACTCGAGCAAAACGGCAACCGTGAATGCGATGCCGATCATGGCGGCGGCGACCGGCCAGCGGAATGTCCCAAGCGGCAGCGCAAACGCAAGGTACGGCGTTACGAAGAGGATAGCGGCTCCAACCCGAGCGGAGCGCGGAAGGCGCGCGCGCAGAAATTCAGCCCATCCGAAGCCGAAAAACCAGAAAGGAACAAGCAGGAGGACAAGGCTGGCAAGCGACGGCCCGAACGGGACATTGATCCGGAACCATCGAGCGGCGCTCCAAAATGCGAACGCCAGCGCGGCGAACACGAGAGCGGGGATGGCAAATGAGCGGCGCATAGCGGCCCGGCATCACGCCCCATGCTATCAAGGCACAAGCGGTCGAAGGGCCTCGCGAAAACGGCTCATGAAGCGCTGCTTGGTGAACCAGGCCTGGGTGCGGTCGTAAGCGGCGTTGCCGGCAGAAGAAGCAAAGGCGTTGTCGGAGAGGAGCCGAATGATTGCGGGCGCCAGTTCATCGGGCGCCGTGCTCTGGAGGAACACCACTCCGTGGCCTTCGGGAAAGGTTTCTTCGAACACGCTGCCGCGCACGGCGAGCGAAGGGAGGCCATGCGCGGCAGCCTCGGCCAGAACCAGGCCGAACCCTTCCTGGCGCGATGGAAAAAGCAAAGCGCGGCTCTGCTGGTAGATGACGTCGCGTTCTCGATCCGAAACATAGCCACGAAATTCCACGCCACCGATCTTCTCGGCTTCAATGCGTCGCTCGAGCCGGCGGCGATCGTCGCCTTCACCCACAACAAGCAGGCGTGCAGCCGGAACGGCGGCACGAACTGCCGGCCAGGCAGTCAGCACTTCATCGTGGCCTTTGCCCCGCTCAGCCGAAACGATGCGGCCCACAATGACGGCCACCGGCGGCTGGCTGCCTGCCTCCTGCCGCGCAGAGCCTACCGGAACGCCGAGCCAGGCAACGTGTGCCTCGGGCATCCACGGATTGGCAAGGCGGGCACGATCCAAAGTATGCTGCGAATTCGTGACCAGGACGGTGGCGCCTTCCAGCGCACGGCGATGCCCTTCGCGGAGGGGCTCCCAAACTTCGATTCCGTGCAGGAACACGCCGTAGGGTACGTTACGCAGGCGCGGAGTAACCCGGTGCAGCGCGGTAAGAAACACGTGCCCGTAAAAAACGAACTCGGGCGGCCCCGTAACCCAGGCTTTGCTGACTACCAGGGCATGGCGAAGGCTGCGCGGAAGGCGGGCATCGTTTACCCACAGGCGGACATCGTGGTCAGGCTGCAGCGCCTCAACCATCATTTCGGAAGCTACGCCGATTCCGCCCCAGGCCGATCCCAGGCCGGAGCTGACAAACGCGATTCGCTGGCGGCGCGCAGACCTGCCTGGCTTGGTTGGCTGCGGGCTATTCGTTACCCCGGATGGATTCATGGTGTACCGGTACTCGCATCTGCGGACTGACAGTAGCCGCGAAGGGCGGCCGAAGGCAGGGCAGCGATTCTTCAGCAGCGAAGCGCAAACGAACGGTAACACAGCCCAGGGGGAACAGAGGCATGACTTTCAGCAACGCTATTGAATTCCCGCAGGCAGGCCCGGGCGCGGCCCTGGAGGCATTTGGCGGCGCAGTGCAGCATCGCCATGACGAAGGCTGCGTACAGAATCCCACGCAGCGCGGTCAGCGGAAGATCAACCGATGGCGCAATGCAGATGTAGGCGATCAAGGCCACCAGGACCAGCGCCACAATCCATTTCAGCCAGCGCAAACGCTCACCTTTGTCATGCGGTTGCGGCCATTCTAACTCGCGCATTGCAGGCAAATGCAAGTTTTACGATTCCGTTACATGTGGGTTGCGCTGGCCGGTGAGCTTGGCGTTCTCCTGAGCAATCTGTTCGTGCAGGCGGATCTCATAGCGCTTGGCCAGAATGTCGAATTCATAGTTCTTCTGGATGCGGCAGAAGTAATAGCCGGGGCGGCCATCGAGGAAGCCAAGCCGAAAAAAGTACATGTACACGAATTTGAGTGTGGGCTTGAAAGGGAGCCTGACCCAAATGCGGCGCAGGAGCCGCTTGCGCTGAAGAGGGGACGACAGGCCGGCCTTGATCTGCCCTTCGCGTTGGGGTTCACGAAGGCGCTCCTGCACCCTGGCCTCCCAGGATGAGTAGCGATTGTGCCGCTCCAGCCAGTGAAAGAGGTCGCGAAAATCCTCATGCAGCATGTCATGCTTCAGGTAGCCGGCGCGTCCCTGCAGCACCACGTGCTCGTGGACTTCATTGTCGCCGGTGCGAGCCTCATCGGTGCCCTCGCCCAGAAACTCGTAGCGGCCCAGTCGATGGCGGAACAGGCGAAGATTCCAGCTCGGATACCAGCCGCAGTGGCGGATCCATCGGCCCAGAAAAATGACACGCCGGTTGAGGTGATAGCCATCAAATCCCGGTTGCTGAATGGCGACGGCGATCTCATCGCGCAGTTCCGGAGTGATGCGCTCATCGGCATCAAGAATCAGCACCCAGTCGTTTCGGAAAGGCAGGTTCGCCAGCGCCCAGTTTTTCTTCTTGGGCCACGAACCCGTATAGGCAAACTGCACTACCTTTGCGCCAAGTGCGGTTGCGCGGCCGATGGTGCCGTCAGTGCTGTTGGAATCGACCACGTAAATTTCGTCAGCCCACTCCACGCTGCGAATGCAGTGCTCAATGTTCGCAATTTCATTCTTGACCGGGATGAGGACGGAAACCGGGGATGGCATCGCTGGTGTTCAGTGTACAGGGGACTGACTCTATAACTGTAAACAGATGGCGGAGCGGCGGTACCTGTCTCTCAGCTTCAAACCCCACAGCGGAGGCCGGCGGGCCGCTTCACCGATCAGCTGTGCGGCTGCGGGCGCAGCTCTTTGTAAATCCCAATCAGCTTCTGAGCGATCAGAGGCCAGTCGAACATGCGCGAGGCCAACTCACGGCCATTGGCGCCCATTTCACGCCGAAGGCCCGGGTCCACGGCGAGGCATTGAATCGCCGCCGCTAATTCTGAACTGTCGAGGGAGACGGAGAGGCCGCAGCGCTGCTCCTCCACGTAAGGAGCAATGCCGACCTGGTTTGACACGATAACGGGGACGCCGCAACGCATGGCCTCAGCCGCGGCGACCGCGAAGTTTTCGTGCCGTGAGGTCAGCAGAAACAGGTCGCTTGCACGAAATGCTGTCCATTTTTCGCGACCTTGAATTTCGCCGACAAATTCCACACGACTGCCCAACCCGGCACGAACCACGACCTGCTGCAACGACTCGGCGTAGGCGGGAGTTCCCGATCCCGCAACCAGCAACCGCCAGGGTGGCAGGCGATCGGCGGATTCCGCCAGCACGCGGAAGAGCAACTCCAAACCTTTCTTGGGATCGAGCCGCCCAAGGAACAGCAGTGAGAGCCGGCCGGCTGTGCGGTACCGCTCGCGGAAGGCTGCGACTTCAGCATCACCCACCGGCGCAGGCGCCGCCACACCCAGCGGGACCACGATGGATGGCGACCTCAGACCAAGGCCCCGAGCCTCAGCCGCTTCCGCCGGCGCCGTGAAGTGCAGGGCAGCGGCATGGTTCAGGTTATGCCGTTCCCAGGCCGCCAGGTAGAAGCTCTTGCGCAACGCATGCCGGCTGAGCGAATAACCACTCAGCCCTCCGAGCGGGCGCACAATGTAGGGAACATGGTTTTGCTCCGCCATGCGGCAGGCGACAGTGCACGGATACGTAAACACGCCGTGCACGTGAACCACTGCGAACTCGCCCGCGTGC
>JAFAIN010000295.1 GCA_019236695.1 Acidobacteriota bacterium
AAGGGAAATGCAGATCCCTCTCCCGCTTTGCGGGATCGGAATGACGATTGCCGGGAGTGTCACTCCTTCTCGGCCGCTATGGCTGTGGTGTGGTTGGGGAAGCGCCGGTGGCGGCGGGCGCCACCTGCTCGGCTCCTTTTCCGCCGGGATGATAGTTGGGGAAGGCCGGCCGCTCGGCCATTCTGACCGGCATTTTCCTCAACTGCTCGAGCACCAGGTCCACGGATTTCTCGAGTTGCAGGTCATGCCCCTGCCGCCAGGCCTTGGGAGACATTTCGATTTCCACATCGGGCGCGACGCCGTGGTTCTCGACATCCCATTCCCGCTGAGCGTTGTAAAACGCGAAGTAGGGAGCGGTGACGGAGCCGCCATCCATGAGGCTGGGATGACCGCCAATGCCGATCAGACCACCCCAGGTGCGGGTGCCGACCAAGGGGCCGATTTTGTGGAAGCGGAAATACCAGGGCAGGGCATCGCCGCCGGAGCCGGCATACATGTTGATGATCATGGCCTTGGCGCCCTGAATGACGTTGGCGGGGGTGGTAAAGATGTGGCCATCGCGCGGCTGCCAGTAATTCATCACCGGGCGGCGCAGGTAATCCACAACGTAGTCGGCGGCCATTCCGCCGCGGTTCCAGCGCTCATCAATCACGGTGCCTTCGCGGCCGAGCTGGGCAAAGTAGTAGCGGTTAAAACTGGTATAGCCGCCCTGGGCAGTGTCAGGCAAATAGACGTAGCCGACACGGCCGTTGCTGAGCTCATCGACCTTGCGGCGGTTCCAATCAATCCAGGCACGGTTCCGCAGCGCGGTTTCGGTTTCCAGCGGGACCACGGTCACGCTGCGGGCATTTTTGCCCTCGGGATCGGATGAGACCTTCAGCACGGTCTGTTTCCCGGCGGTACCTTCGAAGAGCTCAAATATTTCCTGATTGCCCTTGAGCTCGCTGCCGTTCACCGCAAGCAGGTACTCGCCTTCCCTGACATTGACGCCGGGCTCGGTGAGCGGAGCCCGGAGGCTGGGGTTCCAGTTTTCGCCCTGATAGATTCTGGCGAAGCGGTAGCGGCCATTTTCGACGTTATAGTCAGCGCCGAGGAGGCCGCCTTTGGGCTGGTCAGACTCGGGCGGAGGCGGGCTGGCAATGAACATATGGCCTACGCTCATTTCTCCCAGCATGTCATTAAAGATGTAATCGAGGTCGGCGCGGCTGGAGAGGGCGGCGACATAAGGCTCATAGGCGCGGTCATACGCGCGCCAGTCAACGCCGTGCAGACTGGGGTCGTAGAAGAAGTCGCGTTCGATCCTCCAAGCCTCGTGGTACATTTGCCGCCACTCGGCGCGGGGATCAATCATGACCTGCATGGCATCGGTCTTGAGGGTTTCGCCGTTGACGCGGGCTGCGCCTGCACCGGGGCCGGCGGCATTTTCGGCCGGCTGCGGTCCCGGCTGAGTGGGCGGCGGGACACTGGCAACCAGCCATTTGGCGGCGGCGCCGCGCCCCTGGCGATACAACATCTTTTTGCCATTTTCCGAGAGCGCGAACGCGGTTACGCCCTGCAGGATGGGGGAGGCGCGCCGAACCGAAAACTCGAAGCGGTGGATGGTGCTGCCGGCTGCGGCAGCGGGACCGAGGGCGCGGGCGTTAGGCGACTCGGTAAGAAAGATGACGCCGGCGGTTCCGGCTTCGAGAGTTTGATAATTGCGGGCGGGCATGGGCAGCGCAAGAATCCGCTGGTCAATGTTCTCGAAATCAACCTTGACGGTGACTTTGGGCTCACGCGCTTTTGCGCCCGGGCCTTTGGCCTCCGCCTCAGGTTTAGGCTCATCGCCGTTCTGGGCGGCACGCTGCGCTCCCGCACTCATTTCGGCGGGATTGGCCCCGGCGCCCTCGCCACGATCTTTTGCGGCTTCGGCGGCTGCTTCCTCATCGCTTTCCGGCGCGATGGGCGAAGGCAGATCTTTGCGCAACACCATTACATAGGGGCTGGAAGTAACGTCACGGCCCAGGCTGGAAAGATCGAGGCCGCCCTGGGTGGGGCCATCGTCGGTGGAGGCGAGAAAGTACAGATATTTGCCGCTGCGGTCAAATGAGGGAGAGAAAGCGTCACTCATGCCGTCGGTGACCTGAGTCTTTTTTCCGTCCTCGAGCGAGTAAACCCAGATGGCGCGCAGGTGGCTGGGCAGTTGTTTGGCATAGGCAATCCACTTGCCGTCAGGCGACCAGGCGGGATCCATGGTGCGGCTCTGGAAAAAATCTGTATCCACCAGAACGGGTTTGGGGTTGGCCAGCTCGAGGAAGTAAAGGCCCAGGTGCTTGTCGGTATAGAGAATCCGCTTGCTGTCAGGCGACCAGCGGGGCTCATAGAAGTAGGATGGCGAGCCGAGCGCAAGCTTTTTGACATCACCGGTTCCATCCTGATTGCCGACGTGCAGCGAATACTCGCCGCCTTCATCGGAGAACCAGGCGATTTGCCTGCCGTCGGGCGACCAGGCAGGATCGCGATCGGCCACGCCGGGCGAGTTGGTCAGGTTGCGAATGTCGCCTTTATCAACAGGAACGGTAAGGATTTCGCCATGCGCCTCGAATACGGCGCGGACGCCGGTGGGGGAAATTGCGTAGGCGGCAATCTGGCGATCGGCCTTGATGAAATGCGGGCGCAGGCTGGGGATGTCGCCGGCAACGCGGATATGAATATCGGCGAGTTTTTTCGATTGAATGTCGTAAATCTGCAGAGCGCCGACACGCTCGATGACAATGACCCCGGCGGCGGCAGCCGCCGAGATGATGTCGGGACCGCTGGCAGGCAGCAACTGTTCGACGCGGCGGGCTGACGTATCGTAGCTGAAAAGGGTGACGGAGCCGCTGCGGTCAGAGAGGAAGTAAACCTTGCCGCCAATCCACATAGGATTGATGTCGTTGGAATTGTCGCGCGGGATCTCAACGGTGGCCGAATCTTTGAGGTCGGCCAGCCAGATGCGCGCGGTGCGGCCGCCGCGGTAGCGCTTCCAGGCGGCGCCGGCGCGCCAGTTGGTGACCGGAACGTATGCCAGGTGCGAGCCATCGGGAGAGAAGGATCCCGCCTCGCCGGTGGGCAGCGGAATTTCCGAGGGCAAGCCGCCCGATACCGGCACGGTGAACAGGCGATTGAAGCCGTTGAAGCTGTTGCGCGCGGAGCGGAACAGGATGGCCTTGCTGTCGGGCGTCCAGCCGAGGACGATGTCGGCGCCGGGATGATGGGTCAACCGGCGGGCCTCACCGCCCGCGGCCGGCATGCAGTACACGTCGGCGTTGCCGTCATACAACCCGGTGTAGGCGATCATGGTTCCGTCGGGCGAAATGACAGGGGTGGTCTTTTCTCCGGGACCGCTGGTCAGCAGGCGAGCGTCACCGCCGGTGCGGGGCGAGACCCAGATCTCGTTGGCATAAGTGAATGCGATCAGTTCGCGGCCCACGGAGGGCTGGCGAAGCAGAACCGGGGCATTCTCGGCCAGGCAGGCAACAGCAATCAGCGGCAGGATGAAGGACACAAGCCTGTTCATACATTCCTCGTTTTTGGGCGTTTGGCGGGCGGCGTGATTATAGACCCGGAAGCATGTGAAATTTGAAATTTCAAATGTGAAAAGTGAGGATGGGGAAAGCATGTGAAATTTGAAATTTCAAATGTGAAAAGTGAGGATGGGGAGCTTTGCAGATTTCACATTTCCAGATTCAACGTGCCTGCGCGGCCTTCTTCAGGAGCGCGATCTGGCCGGCGTGGTAGAGCGTGTGCTGCACGACGCCGTGCAGCATGAAGTAGAAATCAAAATCGCGCCCGGGAACGGTTTGCCGCAGGCGTTCATCGCCAAGCTGGGGAAGGGCGGCGATGAGCTCGTTGGCGGAGTTGAACAGGGCCTGCTTTGCGGATTCCCAGGCATCGGCGCCCGACCCTCGAACCGGCGGCCAGTCAACTTCTTTGGGCATGCCTGCGAGATCGGGCATGGGCTTGCCATGGATGCTCTGATGCGGCGCTGTAACCCAGGCGGTGATGTGCAGCACCAGTTCCCAAATGGAGTGGGCGGCGCCGAGCGGATGCGCGCGAGCCTGTTCCGGCGTGATGCCGTCGAGGACTTCACGTACGGAAGGCCCATGCCAGGCCTCGCCGTAGAAGGCATGGTGCAACTGGGCGGCAATGCGGGCGGATTCGGTCATGACAGGAAGCTCTAAGCCATAAGCCTTAAGCTGTGAGCCTGGGGCGGCTTCTGCTCGATCGGCATCTCATCGTAAGTCCGACCCTCAAGTTTTCTTCCATTCCTCGATTTGCGAACGCCTCCCCACTGTTTGAAGAAGAAGGGAACATGCTGCTCGCGGCACTGACGCCGAACTGAGATCACCCACTCGGGCTTCATCACTCTTGCGCCGAACCCGCTTTCGCCTCCTACAATCACCCAGTGGATTCCCGATAAGTCCAGCGAACCCAAATCCTCCAGCAGAGGTTCTACTGACAGGAATCGAACCCGCGCCGGAGCGGAACGCAAGTGCTCGACTCGCGGCAACCCGTTGCGCTTATCCTCGACGCTCACACCCCACCAAATGTGCCTTTGGGAAGAGGCAAAGCGAAGGCGATCTTTCAGAAGGTCGCGCATCCGTGCGGAGCGCTTGGTCAGCACCTGGTAAGTGTGCCAATCGGCTCGCACCATTACTTCCGCCACGGCAGCGATATAGTTCTCCGGCACCTTCTCGTGGAAAAGATCGCTCATGGAATTCACAAACACTCGTCTGGGTGCTCGCCAGCGCAGCGGCTCTTCCAGCTTCTCAGGAACGAGGCGCAGGTCAAACCCCTGCTCGTAGGGATGCCCCTTGACCCCGCGAAACCGCTCCGCGAACGTCTCCGCGTAGCAGTGCTTACAGCCGGGGCTGATTTTCGTGCAGCCTCGAACCGGGTTCCACGTAGCGTCCGTCCACTCGATTGAGGATCGCTCAGCCACTAAAGCACGCCCTCTCTCCTGTACTTGGTCAGGATGTCCACGACGATGTTTTCAGCCGTCTCCTTCTGAGCCGCAAAGAATAGGTAGTA
>JAFAIN010000305.1 GCA_019236695.1 Acidobacteriota bacterium
ACCTCGGCGGAGTTCGCGCCGATGGCCATGCGAATGGCGATCTCGCGCGTGCGCCGGTTCACCTGGTAACTTAGCGTTCCGTACAGCCCTACCGCGGTCAGCAGCAGCGCCAGCGAAGCAAAGGCAACGGAAAGCGTGGCGAGTGCCCGCTCACGGCCAATGGAATCGAGCAACTGGTCATCCATGGAAATCGGCGCCAGCATGGGCGAACCCGGAGCCAGCTCGCGCATCACCTGGCGCGCGCTGGCCGCCGCGATTGAGGCATTGCTGGTGTGCAGGATCACATAAAGGTGCCCCACATCCACTCCAAAGCCCGGCGCTTCCATCACCGTCAGGTAAACCACGTGCGGCACCGCATCTTTGAGCGACGTGTACCGGGTGTCCGCGACCACGGCAACGATTTCGCAGGGCGTTGCCGGCTTGTTCTCCGAAAAATCGCGAATTACGGATCCAAGCGCATTGCTCCCGGGGAAAAAGAAATTGGCTGCCGAGCGGTTGAGCGCGCATACCCAGTGTTTATCGGAATTGTCGGTGTCGCGGAAATCGCGCCCCGCCAGAACCTGGGTTCCGGTGGCCCTGAAATAGTCTGCCCCCACGTTGTTGAAGTACAGGTCTTTGGCTTCCCGGAGCGTTCCATCTCTCTGAACGGAAGCAAAGTGGGCGCTGGCGGTCCAATCGCTCAGCATAGGAATGCTCTCCACGCTGGCGCTCTCGATGCCCGGCATGGCGCGCAACCGCTGCAGCATGCGGCCGTAAAGCGCGGCCGATTGCTCCGGCGTCGAGGCGATGCGGTGGATGTCGGTGGGTACGAGGAGCACGCCCCTGGTCTGGAACCCGGGATCCACCCTCAGCAGGTGAACCACGGTGGACGCGAACAGCCCGGCGGCAACGATCAGCAGCGTCGAAAATGCCACCTGGCCGGCGACGATCCAGCCTCCCATGCGACCGTGCCCCGGCGCCATTTGCCGCGAGCCCGCGCTGAGATCGCGTGTCACATCGACGCGCGTGGCGCGCAGCCCCGGCAGAAACGAGATGAGCGCCGCACTGAGCAGCGCCACTGCCGAGGTGAACAGGAGCACTGGGCGGCCCGGCGCGAGCTCAAGCGCAAAGTAATCGGCGCCCGCCAGATTGCTGGCTTTGGGCAGCAGGGCGCGCAGCAGCAGCGGCGCAGACCACTGCGCCAGCAGGATGGAAAACAGCGCTCCCGCACCGGCCAGCAGCACGGCCTCAATGCCGAGCTGCCGCAGCAGGCGTGAACGGCTGGCGCCCAGCGCGCTGCGTACCGCCAGCTCGTGCCGCCGTGAAGCCATGCGCGCTCCCAGCAGCCCGGCAATGTTGGCGCAGCAGATCAGCATCACTACGCCAACCAGCCCCTCGAGCACCAGCAGCGGCTGTTTCAAGCTGCCTCCCGCGCTGCGGCCGTATTTGCCTTCCGTGGCCGCGATGTGTCCCCCGGCAAAGAAGCCGCGGCGCAGCAGGAACATCGGGTCATTCTCCTCGATGATGGCGGAGCTCAGCGCGTCAGCCTGCGCCCTGGCCTGCTGCAGTGTTGCGCCTTGCTTCAAGCGGGCAAGCACGGTGTACATCATCATGCCGGCTTGTGGCTGGCCCAGTAGGATTCGGTCAAATCGCTGGGGAATGAAAACATCGGCGGGCGACCCGACCACCACTGATTGAAAATGCGGCGGCGCAACTCCGACGATCGTAAAAGGCCGGCCCTCCAGCGCAATGCTGCGCCCCAGCACTTCGGGATCCCCATGAAAGTGCGCCTGCCAGAAGCTGTAACTCAGCACCGCGGTCCAGCCGTTCGGGCCGCCGCCTTCCTCGTCATCTGCCGGGCTGATTTCGCGCCCGAGATTCGGCCGTATTCCCAGCACGTCAAACGCGTTCCCGCTGATGAGAGCGCCCTGAATGAGCCGAGTATCGCCGTTCTCGCTGAGCGAGAGCGCGGCATCGCGCCATAGCAGCATGCCTGAGAACACGGATTGCCGGCGCTGCAGGTCATCGATCAGCGGCTCCGAAAGCCCTGTGTGGCGTGCCTTATTGTCGTAGGTGAGCAGGACGAGTCGCTCTGGTTGCTGCACCGGCAAGGCTCGTAGCATCACTGCGTACGTCAGCGTAAAAACAGTAGTGTTGGCGCCGATTCCCAGCGCCAGCGTGAGCAGCGCAACCACGGTGAAACCAGGCGAGTTGCGCAGCATGCGCAACCCATAGCGAATATCATCCCTCAGCCAGCGCATGCCTCGAAAGGATGCATATCTGCTGCCGCCGAAAGTGCTGGAATGATTGGAGTTCTAGGGCCCGCAGGTGTCCAGATGCGGCCAGCCATGTCCGAAAACGAACGCCCGGTTCCGCCGGTTCTCCACTTAGCCCGTCATAGGAAGTTGACCGTGTTTGTGCAACCCTTTCCCTCCCGGCCCTGTGTTATAATCCAAAGTAGATGAGTAGCGCCTAAGTCACTTAAATTTCAATAATTTGAGCCGAAATCAGCAGCCCGGCTGCAACCCTGGCCGGGAGGGTGAAGGCGCGTTCGAGTTTCGCTCTTATGGTCCTCAAAAACGTGCAGGCAGGTACGGCAGTGGCGGAAGCTCCCAGGCCGGAAAAAACGAAAAACAACGGCAGCAGCAATGGCGCCGACGCGTACACGGCTGAGTCCATCAAGGTGCTCGGCGGAATGGAAGCCGTTCGCAAGCGTCCCGCCATGTACATTGGCTCGACCGGCGAGATGGGGTTGCACCACCTGGTTTACGAGGTGGTCGACAACTCCGTGGATGAGGCGCTTGCCGGCCACGCCGACCGCATCGACGTAACCATCCACATCGATAATTCCATCACCGTGGTGGATGATGGGCGCGGCATCCCGGTGGACACCATGGATGTGGATGGCGAAAAAGTGTCTGCGGCCCAGGTCGTCATGACCACGCTTCACGCCGGCGGCAAGTTCGACAGCTTATCCTACAAAGTCTCAGGCGGGCTGCACGGCGTAGGCGTTTCCTGCGTCAACGCGCTCTCGGAAGAGCTGAACCTCGAGATCTGGCGCGACGGCTTCACCTGGGAGCAGTCATATTCCAAAGGCGAACCCACAACGAAGCTCAAGAAAACCGGCAGCGTCGGGCGCAAGCGCGGCACCAAAGTGCACTTCCTGCCCGACCGCGAAATCTTTGCCGCCACCGAGTACAACTTCGATACCCTTGCCAACCGCCTGCGCGAACTCGCATTCCTCAACAAAGGCCTGCTGATTACCCTTACGGACGAGCGCACCACCGATCCCAAGACCGGCGAAGCCAAAAAGGTGGAATTCAAATACACGGGCGGCATTGTCGAGTTCATCAAGCACCTGAACCGCGGAAAGAATGTGCTGCACGACAAGCCGATCTATATGGAAGCCGACCGCGACAACGTGCACTTGGAGATCGCGCTGCAGTACAACGACAACTACTCGGAAAATGTCTTCAGCTTCGCCAACAACATCAACACCGTCGATGGCGGAACGCATCTTTCGGGATTCCGTACTGCGCTCACCCGGACCATCAATTACGCGGGGCAGCAGCTTGCGCTGTTCAAGGAGGTTAAGGAGAACCTGCAGGGCGAAGACGTGCGCGAAGGTTTGGTGGCAGTCGTAAGCGTGAAGCTGTCGCAGCCGCAGTTCGAGGGCCAGACCAAAGGCAAGCTGAACTCCGACATTGCCGGCACGGTGCAGGCATTTGTCAATGAGCATCTCGGGTCCTACTTCGAGCAGAATCCAACCGTCGCACGGCGCATCATCAACAAGGCCATTGAGGCGGCGCGCGCGCGCGAAGCGGCGCGCAAAGCGCGCGACCTCACCCGCCGCAAGGGCGCGCTCGATGGCGGCGGGCTTCCCGGCAAGCTGGCCGACTGCTCCGAGCGGCAGCCCGAGCGTTGCGAGTTGTTCCTCGTAGAAGGTGAATCGGCCGGCGGCACGGCCAAGCAGGGGCGCGACCGTCGCTTCCAGGCCATCCTGCCGCTCAAAGGTAAGATCCTCAACGTGGAGAAGGCGCGCTACGACAAGATGCTGGGCCATGAAGAAATACGCGCCATGATCACGGCGCTGGGCACCGGGATCGGCAAAGACGATTTTGACGCTGCCCGGCTGCGTTACGGCAAAGTCATTCTGATGACCGATGCCGATGTTGACGGATCGCACATCCGCACGCTGCTGCTGACTTTCTTCTTCCGGCACATGCAGGACCTCATCAAACGCAACCACGTCTTCCTTGCGCAGCCGCCGCTGTACGGATTGCGCAAGGGCAAAGGCATCCAGTACATCAAGGATGATCGCGAGTTCGTGCGCGTAATGGTAAAGCGTGCCTCTGAGGGCCTGGTGCTGCGATATGGAGAAGGCGCGGCGCGGCTCGAAGGTGTGCAACTGACGAAATTCATCACCACGCTGAACGACTATCTGGGGTTCTTTGACAAGGTGGACAAGCGACTGCGCAACGAGCGCATCAC
The DNA here is from genome assembly GCA_019236695.1 of Acidobacteriota bacterium. Classification (GTDB taxonomy): domain Bacteria; phylum Acidobacteriota; class Terriglobia; order Terriglobales; family Acidobacteriaceae; genus JAFAIN01. Next base: position 4,471 of record JAFAIN010000305.1, read on the forward strand.
CGGGCTGTTGCCGGCCCTCGATCTGGCGCGGCGCGCGGATCTTGAAGGCGAGCAGAGCGCCCCTCCGAAAAAGCTCGTCGAGCTTGAGCGCAAGCTGAAGCCCATGGTGAAGCAGGAAGACCTGAAATCCGCCGCCCTGCAGTTTGAGGCCGAGCACAGCCTTTGGGAAATACTTTTCGTGGATGCAAACGGCGCCGAGCGAAAAGTGAACTGGGAGCTGATTTCCGCTCCTGAGTACCGCCAGATGATGGCGAAGTACAAGCAGATCGAGCAATACATGCAGCCTCCGTTCGTAGTCGAATCGGGAGCCAGACCGGGTTCGAAGGCGGAGACCAATGGCGAGGCAGAGGCGGGCGCCGAAGCCGGGAATGGCGAAGCGCAGGCGGCCCGCGCCGCCGCAAGAAAGCGCAACGAGCCGCTTACGTTTGAAACCAGCTCTGTCCGCGAGCTGTTTCAGCATGTGCTGGACGAAGGCCGCAGCGATTTCACCGTGCAGCGCTACAAAGGCCTGGGCGAAATGACCGCGGAACAGCTCTGGCAAACCACCATGGATCCGGAGAAGCGGACCCTGCTCAGCGTGAAGGCCGAGGACATCGAGGCCTGCGAGACGATTTTCACCACGTTGATGGGCGAAGATGTGGAATCGCGCCGGAAGTTTATTGAGGAAAACGCGCTCGACGTGAAGAACCTCGACATCTAACCGCAGGAGAAGGCACCATGGCCGATGAAGTTCCCAATCTCAGCCTGGGTTCGCGCCGCAACGAAGATATTGCGCTCGACATGATGAAGTTCATCGCCCTCACCACCGGCTATGGCAAGACCGGCGCCCCCGGCCCTGGCTTTCAGGGCGCGACCGTCGGCAAAGCGGAAGAGTATGCTCACCTCCTGCTTGAGTTGTATGACCGCTGCCTGCGGGCGGTGAACGGAAAAAAGTGATTTCCGGGAATCCCGCCGTCCTGGGCGCAGACTTGGACGTGCATTGCACTTTTTGGAGGTGGCGGCGACCCGTGCCAATTATGCGTCAGGCGAGGAACTTAAGCTTCGGGGCTCCAGTTCCTGCTGAGAAGTGCAGCAGAATCTGGAGCCCCGTAATCCCTGCAAAGTTCCGCTAGCGGCGCCGGCCGCCCTTTTTCCCGCCGGCCTTTTTCTTCCCGCCTTTTTTAGCGCCGCCCTTCTTTTTCGCAGCCTTCTTGGCGCCGCCTTTCTTTTTTCCGCCCTTTTTGGCGCCGCCCTTTTTAGCGCCGCCTTTCTTTTTCGCGGCTTTCTTTGCTCCGCCTTTTTTGGCTCCGCCCTTTCGGCCGCCGCCGCCCGATTTGCGAGCGCCGCTCGAAGGTGCCGCCGCTGCTGCTTCGCCGCCGCCTCCGCCAGGGGCAGAACCGCCCATTCCCGCACCACCGCTGGCGCCGGCTTCTTCCTCTTCTTCTTCCTCTTCCTCGTAACCTTCGTCTTCCAGTTCATCCTCGCCGTACGCGCCTACTTCACCGTCCTCCTCCATCTCGTCGTCGCGCCCGTAGAGGATTTCGTTATCTGAAGTCATTTGCTCCTCCTCGATCTGGTCTGCGGAGGCTGACCGCGCGCGCACCGCAGGAATATGTGCAGGAACAGACCGAGAAAAACAACTCCCCAATCTGAACCGGCGCGCAGTATAGCAGGGCGAGTCAGACCGCTGCAAACCGCAGCGGGGTTAGCGATCCACAGCGACGGTGAGAACGATCCCCGGCCGAAGATGGTCAGCGGTGCGGCCATTCTCGCGGCGCAGCGCTGCAACTGTGGTGTTGTAGCGATTGGCAATCGCATAGAGCGTTTCGCCCGCCCTGACGGTGTGATGCACGGTCTTGTTTGCAGCAGCCGCGGGCTGCCTTGAGTGCTGTGGCGCGGCGGAGGCTTGCGCGGAGTGATGGGCGGGCGCTGCCGCGGGGTGGCTGGATGCTCGTAAGCTGCTGTGCGTCAACGACTTATTATTGTTCGGGGAGGCTGATTCCTGGTCCCTCGCATCCAGCGGCCGATGGATCACCAGCAGGCGCCCCCGCGCAAGTTGATTGCTTTTAATATGGTTCCACTTCCTCAGCGCGGCGGCTGAAATGCCCCAGTCACCCGCCACGGATTCCACTGTATCGCCCTGGCGAACCTTGTAGCGCACGATGGCTTTTGAATAGTGAACCGAGTTCTCGCCGGTATCGTTGCCGCCGGCCGCAATCGGGATGATGAGTTTGCTGTCGGCGATCAACTCATTTCCGTGCAGATTGTTCACCTCGGCAATTGCTCTGGGCGATGTGTGGTAGCGGTGCGCAACTTCCGCCAGGGTGTCGCCCGCGGAAACATTGTGGTACCGCCACCAGGTGCGTTTGTCGGCTGGAATGGACGCGATGTTGGTCAAAAACTTGTCGCGTGTTCCGCCCGGGAGATTCAGGTCGAAGCTTCCCTGTGGCGGAGTGGTCATGCGCAACAGCGCGGGATTCAGCTCCTGCAACTCCGCGACGCTGGAGTCCACGCACTCCGCTGCCAGGCGCAAATCAACCGGATAATCAATCGTGATTCGATCCGCCGGGCGGGGAGGCTCGGGCACGACATGGTCGAGCCCGTACTGGGTCGGGTTCTTGGCCATGATGGTGATGGCCAGAATGATGGGTACGTAGTTTTTTGTTTCCTTGGGTAGCACGCCGCGCCGGTAAAGCTCCCAGAAATCCGCATAGCCGGTGCGTTCCACGCCCGCCTGCACCACCCCAGGGCCGGAGTTATAGGCTGCCATGACCAGATACCAGTCGCCAAACTGGTTGTAAAGATCGTGCAGATGGCGGGCAGCGGCGCGAGTGGCCTTCTCCGGATCCTGCCGCTCATCCAGCCACCAGTTCCGCGTCAGCCCGTAACCCGCGGCCCGGCTGGCCATGAACTGCCACATTCCGCGCGCCGAGGCGCGAGACAGCGCGAGGGGATGAAAGCCCGATTCCGCCTGAGCGAGATAGATGAGGTCCTGCGGCACGCCTTCCTGCCGCAGCGTCGCTTCAATCATTTCCCGGTATCGGCCGGCGCGGGCCAGCGCGTGTTCCAGCACGCCGCGGCCGCGGCTGGAAAAGTAATTGATGTAGCTGGCCACCGTGTCATTCAGCACCAGCGGCAGGTCGGAATGGGTTTCGCGGATCTGCGCCTCAGCCTGCGCTTTGATTCGGGGATCAACCGGAAAAGTTACGTCATTGGCCTCGTCGATGGGCGCGGGCTCCGATTTCTGTTCGGTGAATCCGTCGCCCATCTTCAGGGCCGACATCTCCAGCGCATTCACGCCATCCACAATCTTTTCGAACTCGGCGTCGAGGCGCTCATCGTCACGAATCGATAAGGGCGCCTCCACCAGCAGGTTGAATGCGCGATCGAAGTTCTGCTTGGCGGCTTCCAGGTGGCCCGCGTTGTAGTTGGCCTGCCCGGCGGCAAACTCGGCTTCCACGGTGGCGATGAGTTGCGTGACCGGGTCGGGCCTGGGCGCCTGCTGTTCGGCGATCCTCGGTGGCGGCGCGGGCGCCGGCGCCGCAGGTGCCGGGACTGCGGGCGCCATTGCCTCAGGCGGCGGGGTCACGGTGGCTGCGCGCTTCTGATCGTTGGTTTCGCAGGAAACGAGGAGAGCCAGTGCCAATGAGGGCAAAAATAGAATTCGAAGAGCTCTCATCAAACCCCTGTAGCTGACGGGCATTCAGCAAGCGGCAATGCCGCATTGCGAGTAGTACCTCGATGCTACCCACGCGCGCCAACGCTGGTCAATGGAACTTGGTTCCCAAAGGCGTGCACAGGTAGTGACCTTTGGTTATGTCCTGTCGAGGGCCTGGCGCAGGTCGCCAATCAGCTCTGCTGCATTTTCGATGCCAACAGAGAGCCGGATTGTTGCCGGCGATACATCCAGTTCGCGCAATCGCGCTTCAGTCAATCCGACGTGCGACGACAGCAAAGGATAGCTGAACGTGGATTCCACTCCGCCCAGGCTGGCCGCAAGGGTCCAGGTTTCCAGCGCCTGTGCAAACCGTTCCACTTCCGGCGTTCCACCCCGGATTTCGAATGAAACCATGGCGCCAAAACCTCTCATTTGTTTTTGGGCGCAGGCATGCCCGTCATTGCTGGCGAGGCCCGGGTAGAGAACGCGAGCCACCCTGGCATGCTGCTGCAGAGCCCCGGCGATCGCTCCTGCATTCTCCGAAGCGCGCTGCATGCGGACCTCGAGTGTCTTGAGCCCGCGAATCAACAGGTAGGAGGCAAAGGGATCCAGGCACGCTCCGAGTTGCTTCATCAGTTCGCGGGCCGCAGCGACGGCGAGCGCCGAGCCGCACAGCGCGCCCGCAGTGATGTCATTGTGTCCACCAAGGTACTTGGTCGCCGAATGCACAACCAGATCGCAGCCCAGGTCGAGCGGCTTCTGCAGGATGGGGGTTGCGAAGGTATTGTCGACAATCGTAACCATGCCGCGCCTCCGGGCGATTGCGGCGAGCGCCTCAAGATCCACGCAGCGCAGCGTGGGATTCGTGGGAGTTTCGAGGAATAGCACGCGGGTGCGTTCGCTGAAATAGCGCTCGATATTCCCAAGCTCGCCGAAAGGCACAAAGCGCGTGCGAATTCCGAAGCGGCGCAGGCCATCTTCAAACAGCTTCAGCGTGCCGCCGTAGAGATCGAGCATGCTGACGATCTCATCGCCCGCAACGCACACCGCCAGCACGGCGCAAAGCGTCGCCGCCTGGCCGCTGGCGGTGACCAGGCAGTCATCCGCATGCTCCAGCGCGGCTAGTTTCTGTTCGGCGACTCGCGTCGTGGGGTTGGCGTAACGCGTGTACAGGTACGAGGCTGATTGACCCTCTGCGATCCTCCGCAGCTCTTCGATCCCGGAAAGCGCAAAGACCGAGGTTTGAGCAATCGGCTCAGTCAACGGTGTGTTCCTGCCGCGTCGGTCTTCCCCCGCGTGGATGCAGGCCCAGGAGTCGGAATGGTTGTTCATCGCGTGGATCCTCTATCGGGTGCCGGCTGTCGGGTGTCGGGCGTCGGGCGTCGGGTATCGGGGCGTCGGCCGTCGGGTGTCGGGTGTCGGGCGTCGGGCGTCGAGTGGCGGAGGAGGCACTATGTAGCTTTCTCCGGGCCCGTAGATCTCATGAAATTCATCAGTCCTGCGACGCCCTTGGCGATCCTTGTTGCCGAGGCCTGCAAGGCGACCGCCTGCTCATTTGAGATATAGCTCAGGCGGCAAGCAAGTTCGATTTGGGTCTCAGCTTCGCAAAGGGAACCCCGGGCATGTGCGAGGAAATTTAAGCATTCGCGGTGCGTTCGGTGGCCCTTCCCTTCGGCGATATTGCTCGGGATCGATATGGCGGCTCGCCGAAGCTGGCCGGCCAGGCCCGCGAAGAACTCATGCTTGGGAAACTTAGCGGTAGCAGCATAGACCGAAACCGCGAAATCCATCGCCTCGTTCCAGACTCTCAGTTCGCGATATGAACTCATCCTGTCGTCTCCTGTCGGGTCTCGGGTATCCGGGTATCGGGTGTCGGGCATTTCGTTTCGGGCGTTGGTCGTCCCTGAGTACTGGGTGGCTGAGGAGTCACTATTTCCCGGGCCCCCGGCACCCGGCACCCGGCACCTGCCACCCGCCACCTGATCCCCGCCACCCGCCACCCGATCCCCTCCTCCCCGCCACCCGATGCCCCTCCTAGTACTTATAGAATCCCCTCCCGCTCTTCCTCCCCAGCCAGCCGGCATCCACCATTTTTATAAGTAGCGGGCAGGGGCGGTACTTGGGGTCGCCAAGGCCGCTCTGCAGCACGCGCATGATGTCGAGGCACACATCGAGCCCGATAAAATCGGCCAGCGTCAGCGGGCCCATGGGGTGCGCCATGCCCAGCTTGAACACCTCGTCCACCGCTTCAGGCGTTGCTACGCCTTCCATCACGGCGTACATCGCCTCATTCAGC
>JAFAIN010000099.1 GCA_019236695.1 Acidobacteriota bacterium
GCGCGGCTTCATTGGCAAGAACATCTTCGGCTCCGGCGTCGAGCTCGACATCTTCGTACATTCCGGCGCGGGTGCCTACGAAGTCGGCGAAGAGTCGGCGCTGATGGAATCGCTCGAAGGCAAGCGCGGCATACCGCGCATTCGCCCGCCGTTCCCCGCAGTGGTCGGCTTGTGGGGCGGGCCGACGGTCATCAATAACGCCGAGTCGCTTGCCAGTGTGCCGCACATCATTCTCGGCGGAGGCGAGTGGTTCGCAAAACTCGGCACTCCACGCAATGGCGGGACGCGCCTGTTCTGCCTGAGCGGTGAGCTGGAGCGGCCCGGCGTCTACGAGCTGCCGATGGGCTACAACCTCAAGAAGATGATTTACGACGTGGGCGGCGGCATGGTGAAAGGCAAGAAGCTGAAGGGCGTTGTGCCCGGCGGCTCCTCGGTGCAGATTCTCACGGCGGATGAGATCGACGTTGGCATGGACTTTGACCAGGTGCTCAAAGCGGGCTCCATGCTGGGCTCCGGCGGCGTGATGGTTAGCGACGATCAGATGTGCATCGTGAAGTTCGCGCTGCGCGTGACGAAGTTCTATCAGCACGAGAGTTGCGGATGGTGCATCCCCTGCCGTGAAGGCACCGACTGGATGAAGAAGACGCTCATTCGCTTTCACAGTGGCGGCGGGGTGATGAAGGACATCGACAACCTGCGTTACCTGGCGGAGAACATGCTCGGCCGCACCTTCTGCCCGCTGGGAGACGCGGCGGCCATGCCGGTAATGAGCATGATCAGCAAATTCAGGGAAGAATTTGAGGCGCACCTCGAAGGCCGCCCCTGCCCGTTTGAGGAGCATGGCGCGGCCATACAACAATTGCCGGTGATGGCGTGAAGAGGATTGCCGAATTGCGGAATTGCCGAATTGCCGAATTTGAGCACGCCGGAGCCTCACTGCGCTCGAGATGGCGAAACCCTGAAACGCGGCGTTGCAATCCGGCAATTCCGCAATTCGGCAATTTTTATGGCTGACGTAACCATCACCATCGATGGCAACAAGGTCACCGCGCCCGCGGGCACGCTGCTGATTGAAGTGTGCAGGAGCCTCGGCATCGAGGTGCCGGCATTCTGTTATTACCCTGGGCTCTCGCTGCAGGCTGCCTGCCGCATGTGCCTGGTGGAAATCGAGAAGATGCCGAAGATGCAGACGGCCTGCACCGTGCCGGTGACCGAAGGCATGGTGGTGCACAGCTCGACCGGCAAAGTGCGCCAGGCGCGCAAGAGCACCCTGGAATTCCTGCTGGGCAATCATCCGCTCGATTGCCCGGTCTGCGATGCCGGCGGGGAGTGCGAACTCCAGGACATGACGTTCAGCTATGGCGCGGCTGAATCGCGCTTCATGGAAGCCAAGCTGCACAAGGATGAGCAGCAGTGGTCGCCGGTCGTGTTCTTTGACCGCCCGCGCTGCATTCTCTGCTACCGCTGCGTGCGCGTGTGCGGCGAAGCCATGGACGTGTGGGCCCTTGGCGTGCAGAACCGCGGCGCCGCCTCGGTGATTGCGCCCAACCAGAGCGACCACCTCGAGTGCGAAGAATGTGGCATGTGCATCGATATCTGCCCGGTGGGCGCGCTCACCTCCGGCGCCTACCGCTATAAGACCCGGCCCTGGGAAATGAAGCATGTCGGCACGGTGTGCATGCATTGTGGCGATGGCTGCAAGACCACGCTGGGGGTTCGCCGCCACGAAACCGGCATGCAGATTGTGCGCGGCGATAATCGCGACAAAAGCGGCATCAATGGCGACTTCCTCTGCATCAAGGGGCGTTACGCGTTTGACGTTACGCATTCTGAAGAGCGCTTGCGCGAACCGCTGGTGCGCCGGGAAGGCCGGCTCACCCCCGCCACCTGGGATGAAGCGCTGGAGATCATCGCTTCCACCTTCCGGCGCATTCGCCACGAGCAGGGCGGCAGCGCCATCGGCGTCATCGGTTCCAACCGCACCACCAACGAAGAAAATTACCTGCTGCAGAAGTTCGCTCGCCTGGTTCTCGGCACCCCCAACATTGACCACCACCGCACGGCCGACTTTCCGGCGCTGGCTGCCGCCCTGAAATCCGCCCGGCTGGCCACCGCGAGCATGCGCGATGTGGGGCAGGCGAAGACGATTGTGTTGCTCGGCGGCAATCCAACCGATCAGCATCCGTTGCTGGCCTGGCAGATCCGCAACAACATTCGCCTGCGCCGGGCCACGCTCTACGTGGTGAACTCGCAGCCCATCAAGCTCCGGCGCCAGGCCGCGGGCTTTGCCCAGGTGCCGCCCGGAACTGAGGCGTATGCGGCGGCGTTTCTCGCCGGCCAGGATACGGTCGGCGAAACCCTGGGCGGCGATGCGCGCAACGCGCTGCTCTCCATGCGCCGGCAACTGAAGGACGCACCCGGCGTGGTCGTGATTTTCGGCTCGGAGATTCGCGGCGCTCAGGTGAAGGCGGTGGTGAATCTGGCAGCTTCGCTCCAGGGCCGCATCGCCTGCCTGGCCGACTATGCCAATTCGCGCGGCGCTGCCGATATGGGCCTCTACCCCGATCTCCTGCCCGGCTATACGCCGCTTTCGGGTGACACCGTGTTTCGCGGCGAATGGGGAGCTCTGCCTTCCGGCCCGGGAATGAACATCGAGCAGATGGCGGCGGCCGCCGCAGAAGGCAGGCTGCGCGCCCTCCTCTGCGTGGGCTCAAACCCGGTTGTCCGCTACACCGTAGATCCCTTCGTGCTCCAGAATACGTTCCTCGCGGTCAGTGAGATGTTCATGACCGAAACTGCGTCGCTCGCCACCGTGGTGCTGCCTGCGGCCTGCGCCTACGAGAAAGCAGGCACGTACACCAACACCATGGGTGACCTGCAGATCCTGAAAAAGGCCGGCGATTTGACCGGCACCAAGCCGGATTTTGAAATCATCGTCGAGCTTGCCGATCGCATGGGCTTTGATGTGCGCCTGCTGGTGCCGTTCGGCGGCGCGGTCCGCGCCGATATGGGGCAGTCGCGCGGCGCCCAGGCCGGCGAAGCCGACCGCCATGCCGTCTGGCTCGAGGCGCATAACCTCGAGCCCCGCATGTCGCCGTCCGATCCCATGGCGCTGCTCGATGAAATTCAGCGGCTGGTGCCCGGCTACGCCGGTGTTTCACGGCTGAATCTGGACGCCGGAAATGATGAGCACACCACTGCCCTTGAATCCGGCAGCGGCGGCCTCTCGGATTCTGACCTCATCGTGCCTTCCGAGGACACGCTGTTTACCTCCGGCACCCTGGGTCGCTACTCCAGTACTTTGCAGTCAGTGATGGAAAGCCGGCGTAAGCAGGCAGCCGGCAAAAAGACCCCGGTGTGAGGGAATGCTTTCACCACGGAGGCACGGAGCCACGGAGTAAAGGTCGCAGCCCGTGAAGCGGGCGACGGAAGGGTAGCCCGGCACGTAAGTGCCGGGTAAAGTGGGGAACGGATTCGAGTGCCGCAGGCACGGCACAGTTTTCGGCCACACAGAACAACGCGAGAACGCCATTTGCCCATTCAGCAATACATTCTGATCGCGCTCGTTAAAATCGCAATTGCGCTTTTCGTGCTGCTCACGGCATGCGCTTACGTGGTGCTCGCCGAGCGCAAGCTGATTGCGCGCATGCAGAATCGCTGGGGTCCCACCCGCGTGGGCCCGTTTGGCTTTCTTCAGCCGCTGGCTGACGGGCTGAAGTTCATCCTGAAGGAAGACATCATTCCTTCGCATGTGTACAGGCCGCTCTACATCGCGGCGCCCATGCTTTCCCTCACCCTGGCCCTCACCTCGGTGGCGCTGATCCCCATCGGCCAGGCCATTCCCCTGGGCGGCGCCAGCATCCCGCTGCAGATTACGGACGTCAACATCGGGCTGCTCATCATCCTGGGGATTACGTCGGTGGGGGTTTACGGAATCGCGCTGGCCGGCTGGTCTTCCAACAGCAAGTATTCGCTGCTCGGCTCGCTGCGCGCCAGCGCCCAGATGATCAGCTACGAGCTGGCGCTCGGCCTCTCGTTGATCGGGGTTCTCATCGGCGCCGGGAGCTTCAGCCTGCGCGAGATTGTGAACTCCCAGGCGGGATATCACTGGAACCTGTGGTATCGCGGACAGGTCTTCGCCTTCTTTATTTATGTTATGGCGGCGTTCGCCGAAACCAACCGCGTGCCTTTTGACCTGCCGGAGGCGGAAACCGAGCTGGTGGCCGGCTACCACACCGAGTACAGCGCCATGAAGTTTGCCATGTTCTTCGTGGCCGAATACGCCAACATGTTCACCGTGGCGTGCCTTGCGACGCTGCTTTTTCTGGGCGGCTGGGATGGCCCGGTGTTCGGGCCGGGCTGGCTGCACGTGCTGTTGCCGGTGGTCTGGTTTGTGGTGAAGATATTGTTTTTTATCTTCCTCTATATCTGGATTCGCGGCACGCTGCCGCGCTTCCGCTATGACCAGCTCATGGCATTCGGCTGGAAGTTTTTGCTGCCCCTGGCGCTGGCGAATATCGTGGTTACGAGTCTAGTAATTGGGCTCCAGGGTCGCTGAACCATGCATCTTGCCCTGTTTCTCATTTTCGGCGCGCTTGCTGTGGCCTCCGCGGTGAACCTGGTGGCGCAGCGCCATCCCATTAACAGCGCGCTCTCGCTGGTGGTCGTAATGGGCTCGCTGGCTGTGCTCTATCTCCTGCTGGGGGCGGAGTTCGTGGCGGCTATTCAGGTCATTGTTTATGCCGGCGCCATCATGGTGCTGTTTATCTTTGTCATCATGCTGCTGAATGCAGGCGAGGAAGAACGCACGCGCGGTTCACGCGTGGCCATGGCAGTCGGCATCCCCGGCCTGATTGTGCTGGCCGGCGCGCTGATGGTTTCGCTCAGCGAGCGTAACCCGGCGGCGCGCGACCGCGTGCCCGTGGGCGCAATGTTTGGGCCGCCCGTAGAGGTCGGAAGAGCCTTGTTCCGGCAGTTCCTCCTGCCGTTTGAAGTTACTTCCATCCTGATCCTCATTGCCATCATGGGCGCCGTGCTGCTGGCGCGCTACCATGCGCCCCACCCGCCCGTTGCCCGGGCTCTGGACCCCGACGAAGCGGCGGAACTGCTCGAGATCGCGGGAACCCACGGCAGCGCTACCGGAGCGCGCGAGCGGGCGCGGCAGGAGGTGCGCCGATGACGGTGCCGCTCTCTTATTACCTCACGCTGAGCGCCATCCTGTTCGCCCTGGGCGTTCTCGCCTTCATCATCAAGCGCAACATCATCACCATCTTTATGAGCATTGAGCTGATGCTGAACGCGGTGAATCTCAGCTTTGTCGCCTTCGCCGCCCATTGGAAGCAGTTGAGCGGCCAGATTTTCGTGTTTTTCGTCATGGTGGTCGCGGCCGCCGAAGCGGCGGTCGGCCTGGCCATCATCATCGCCGTGTTCCGCACGCGCGACACCCTCAACGTGGATGATGTGAACCTGTTAAAGCTTTAGGAGTGCGAAAGTGCGAAAGTGCGAAACTGCGAAATTGGGGGCGCGCACTGCCGGCATCCATGTAAGCCGGGTGCGTTTCCTCTCAATTCCGCACTTTCGCACTTCCGCACTTCCGCACTGTCTATGAATCTTCACCTCGCCGCCATCCCGCTCCTGCCTCTCGCCGGCGCCGCCCTCAACGGCCTGCTGGGCAGGCGCTTTTCGCGCCGGCTCGTCGCCGGCATTGCGCTTTTCTTCACCGCTGCCTCCTTTGCCTGGGCGCTAGGCGCGGCGGTTTCTCTCGGCGCCCTGGATAAGCCCCATACCGAAATCCTCGCCACCTGGATCCAGGCCGGCACCTTCCGCGCGGAATACAGCTTTTACCTCGACCGGCTTTCCATGGTCATGATGCTCATCGTGACCGGCGTGGGCTTCCTCATTCATGTGTACTCGGTCGGCTATATGTGGGAGGAAGGCGGCTTTTACCGGTTCTTCTGCTACCTGAACCTCTTCATGTTCTTCATGCTGACGCTGGTGCTGGCCGGCAATTATCTGCAGATGTTCGTGGGCTGGGAGGGCGTCGGGCTGGCGTCGTATCTGCTCATCGGGTTCTTCTTCCGGCGCGATTCCGCTGCTGCCGCCGGCAAGAAAGCTTTCATCGTCAACCGCATTGGTGATTTCACGTTCCTCATCGGGCTGTTCCTGCTGCTCAAGCATTTCGGAACGCTGGATTTCACGCGGCTGTTTGCCGGCATCGGCGCCATGCCGGCCGGCGAAGCCACGGGGCTGTTCACCGCCATTGCGCTCATGCTGCTGGGCGGCGCCTGCGGCAAGTCAGCCCAGCTTCCGCTGTACGTCTGGCTGCCGGATGCCATGGAAGGCCCCACCCCGGTTTCCGCGCTCATCCACGCGGCCACCATGGTCACAGCCGGCGTGTACATGATTGCGCGCTCGCATGCCATCTTCGACCGCGCTCCGGCAGCCCTGCTTGTGGTTGCCTGCATCGGCGCCGCCACCGCTCTTTTCGCCGCCACCATTGGCCTGGTGCAGCATGACATCAAGCGCGTGCTGGCCTATTCCACCGTTTCGCAGCTCGGCTACATGGTTCTGGCCTGCGGCGTGGCCGCTTATTCGGCCGCGCTCTTCCACCTGATGACACATGCTTTTTTTAAGGCGCTGCTTTTTCTCGGCGCCGGATCGGTAATTCACTCGCTGGGCGGTGAGCAGGACATGCGGCGCATGGGCGGCCTGCGCACAAAAATTCCCTGGACCTTCTGGACCATGACGTTCGCCACGCTGGCCATCGCAGGCGCGCCGCCGTTCAGCGGGTTCTTCAGCAAAGATGAAATTCTGTGGCGCGCCTTCTCCAGTTCCCATGGCGGCTGGGGCTTCTGGGCGGTGGGCTGGATTACGGCTGGGCTCACTTCGTTTTACATGTTCCGGCTGTGGTTCCTCACGTTTTTCGGCGATTTTCGCGGCGCGCAGCACGAGGAACCGGAAGCCGCCGGCCGCGAGCGGCACGCATCCGATGCGGCTACGGCTGCGCCGCCGGCCCACGGATCCCATTCCGTCGCTCCGGCGCACGGTTACGGTCACGGGCATGGCGTACATGAGAGCCCGCCGGTGATGCTGGTGCCCCTCATGATTCTTGCCATTCTTTCGCTGGTGGGCGGCTGGATTGGCATTCCCGCAGTGCTCGGCGGCAGCAACCATTTCGAAAAATTCCTGGCGCCGGTCTTCGAATCCCAGCCCGCTCCGGCCGAGGCAGCGCCCGCAGCCACTGAAGAAGTGCGGCACGGCCCCGGAGAAATCGCCTTTTCGCTTGCCGCTACCGCCGCGGCTCTCGGGGGATTCCTGCTCGCCTGGTGGATGTATCACCGCCGCCCCGAACTGCACGTGCGCATTCGCGATAAATTCAGAGGCGCCTATCGCATCCTGGAGAACAAATACTGGGTGGATGAAACCTATGCGGCGGTGTTCGTGCAGCCGCTGATCAGCTTTTCGCGCGCCGTGCTGTGGCGCGGTGTGGATGCCGGCTTGATTGATGGCACGGTGAACGGCAGCGCATCGGCCGCGCGCGAGCTTTCGGATTCAGTGCGCCAGATGCAATCGGGCAACATTCGCTCCTACGCCGGCTGGATCGCCGCCGGCGCCGCCTGCGTGCTCATTTACATGCTGTGGCTGGGGGCACGATGAATACCTCCATCATCAGTATCGTCACCTTCCTTCCTCTCGCCGGCGGCCTCATCCTGCTGCTGCTGCCCCGCAACGATAACCTCATTCGGCGCTGGGCTTTGTTCATCTCGGTGGTCGAATTCTTTGCCGCCGTGCATATCCCCTTCATGCAGGGTCACCACTTCGAGCGCGCCGCTTTCTTCATGCAGGAGAACTACGCCTGGATTTCGGCGCCGGCCATTCGCTACCACGTGGTGCTCGATGGAATTTCCATTTGGCTCGTCATCCTTACGGCTTTCCTTACGCCGTTCTGCGTCCTGATTTCATGGCGCTCGGTTCATGACCGCGTGCGCGAATTCTTCTTCCTGCTGCTGGTGCTTGAAACCGCGCTGACCGGAGTGTTCGTCGCATTCGATCTTTTCCTGTTCTACTTTTTCTGGGAAGCCACCCTGATCCCCATGGCGCTGCTCATCGGCATGTACGGGCACGAGCGCCGCATTTATGCTGCCGT
>JAFAIN010000104.1 GCA_019236695.1 Acidobacteriota bacterium
CTGATGAACAACAACACGCTCGACGGCGCCGACAATAATCAGGCGTTCTTCTCGGAAGAGCGCGGCCGCACGCGCGCCGGCTACTCCAGCCCGAAAGTTGCGGTTGACGAGTTCCAGGTAAATACGTCCAATTACTCCGCCGAGTACGGCCACGCGGCCGGCGCCGTGATTAACACGGTGACCAAGGGCGGCGGCAACGCCATCCACGGCGAAGCCTATTTTTACGACCGCGACAACACCCTGGGCGCGTTCAATCCCTTCACCACGATCACGCAGGCGCAGAGCGCCACTTTCACCTGCGCAACTCCCGTCAACGGGTTCTGCAGCAACCCCTATAAGCCGACCGACGTGCGCAAGATGACCGGCATCGGCATCGGCGGCAAGCTGATCAAGGACCGGCTGTTCTGGTTCTTTGCCTACGACCGCTTCTTCCATAATTTTCCGGGAACGGCGGTCCCGAGCAGCCCGAGCGCATTTTTTGCGGCTCCTTCCTGCAATGCCAATAACAGCGGCTACAACGGGTCCCAATGCGCCGCCGGCACTGCACTCGCGACATTTGCAACCCGCCTGTACGGCTCAAACACCCAGCCCAATGACGCGGCGGCGAACACCGTCTGGAACAACGACCTGACAGCCATTACCGGCATCCTGGGGCCTGTCCCTCGAACCGGCGATCAATCGATTTTCTTCCCCAAGCTTGACTGGAACATCAACAGCAAAAACCATGCTTCCGTGGAAGTGAACCGGTTCCGCTGGGCGTCGCCGGCCGGCATTCAGACGCAGGCAACCAACAATTACGGCATCCGGAGCTTCGGCAATGACTATGTGGCCGATACCTGGTTTATCGGCAAGTTCGACACGTTTCCCACCAGCACCATATCGAATGAGATTCGGTATCAGTGGGCGCGCGACAACGAATATGAGAATCCCCAGACTCCGACCACGGCATACGAGCAAAGCAATTTCATGACCTCGGCGCTGTTCCCCGGCTACACCAATCCGTTCCCCTACCCGCCGTCGGTGGTGGTGAACGGCCTGACGCTGGGCACTCCCACTTTCCTGACGCGCCCAAAGTACCCGGATGAGCGCGAGAATCAGGGTTCTGACACCGTAACCTGGATCCACGGCAACCATACGTTCAAATTCGGCGGCTCGATCCGGCATGTAAACGATGTCTCGCAGAATCTCCGAATCCAGTTTGGCAGCTTCAGCTACAGCAACCTGCTGGCTTATTTTTCAGACCTGAACGTGATCAAGAGCTGCCCCGGCGGATTGCCCTGCTACACGAGCAGCTATCAGCAGGCTTTCGGGCCTTTGGGATTCACTTTCAACACCGACGACCTTGGATTCTTCGGTCAGGACGACTGGAAGGTACGGCCGCGCCTGACGCTGAGCCTCGGGGTCCGGTACGAGTATGAGATGGTTCCGGCCGCGCAGATTCCCAATCCGGATTTTCCGGAAACGGCCCAGCTGCCGCACGACAAGAACAACGTGGGGCCCCATTTTGGTTTTGCCTATGACTTGTTTGGCGACGGCAAGACCTCACTGCGGGGCGGCGCCGGCATCTTCTACGGCCGCATCATCAACTCCGCTCTTTACAATGCGCTGGCCCAGACCGGCAATTTGAAGGGCCAGTTGACCTACACCATTCCGGCAAGCGCCACTTCGCCCGTGTTCCCGCAAGTGCTTTCAGCGGCGCCCGCTTCAACCAGCGCGCTGGGGGTGGTTTTCTACGATCCGCATTTCCAGGCGCCGGCCATTGACGAGTTCGATTTGTCCTTCGAGCACGAGTTCGATTATGGACTGGTGGCGAAGGTGAGCTGGCTGGGCAGCTACGGCAAGCAACTGCCCAACTTCGTGGATCTGAACCTGTCGCCCTCCACCAGCAACGTCACTTACACGGTGATTGCGGGAGGACCGTTCAGCGGTACCAGTTACACGACCCCGGCGTTCAACTGGAATCCCGCGACCGGGGGCGTTGTGCCGCGCCCCTGCTCGGGAACTGCGGCTCTCCCCACCACCAATACTTTGCTGGGCGGGCAGCCCTGCCCGGCCACAACCTCATACGGCTCTGTGACCGACATTGTCAGTTCCAGCACGTCGAATTACAACGCGCTGGTGGCCGAACTCAGCAAGCGATACAGCAACCACCTGCAATTCAATGCCAACTTCACGTGGGCGCACGCGCTTGACTACAACGCCGCAAACGAGACCACGTTTACCGACACCAACGACTACTTCGATCCCACCAACATCAAGAAGGATTACGGAAACTCCACCTACGACATTCCGTTGCGGTTCGTGTTCAATGCCGTGGCCCAGGCGCCCTGGCACGTGAGCGGCCCGCTGGGATGGCTGGTGAATGGCTGGCAGGCCTCGCCGATCTATCAGTGGCAGAATGGGCTGCCGTATTCGCTGGGCACGTCGGGCAGCATTGGCCTCGGCGGCATCAACGGGTCCAACGGAGCATTCCGCCTCGGTGGTTTCCGCAACACCTTCCGGTTCCCGAACACCAGCGTGCTGGATTTCGGCCTTTCCAAGAACTTCCGAGTGACCGAAGGAAAATCGCTTGAGTTCATGGCGCAGGTGTTCAATGTTTTGAATCACGAAAACATCACCGGCGAAAGCAACACGCCATATACCCTGGCGACCGGCAATGTAACGGTGAACGGCACGACCTATACGTGCAGCAAGACGGCGCCGTGCCTTAACCCCTTCAACAATTCGGGCATTAACCTTTACAACGTGCCCAACAACGCCAACAGCAACTTCGCCTACAGCCCGCGCCAGATCCAGCTCGGGATCCGGTTCAAGTTTTAGGCAACACTCCCGGAACCACCCTGAAACCGGCGGCCGCAAGGCCGCCGGTTTTCTTTCGGCCGCAAATGACTCTCCCACTTGGGGCGGCGGCCCCCCAGCGGGGGTCATTCTGATGCCGCGCCAGCGGCTGAAGAATCTGGGAGCACGCTTGACCGGCCGCAAAAGGTTAGTCGTTCTCCCCCAGCGCAGGCCTCGCGCCTTGCTCTCAGTCGAGAGGCAGTTGGACTCACGCGCGGCAGAGGACGACTACCCTGCGCGCAAGGCGAGTGCCCTCCCAGATTCTTCGCCCGCCAGAGCGGGCTCCCAATGACTCTCCCACTTGGAGGGGGGCCTTGACCGGCCACAAAAAGATGGCGATTGGCGGCCACAAAACCCGCTCTCGGGCCGCAATTTCATATTGGCTTAACAATGCTCTGCTAGGTTTCCAAGCATGAGCGCCCTTCCCGAGGAGCCGCGCTTGGTGGGGGTTCCGGGCCTGGATCCGCAGCGGCTGAAGCGGCCTTCCGGGACTGCCGGCCCCCATGCTGCCAGCCCGGATGGGGCGAAACCGATTGTCCAGCCGGCGAAGGCCGAAGCGCGCCCGCCGTTGGAAATTCCCACTCCATCGCGCTTTGCCGATCCGCTGTTCACTTCGCTCATTCTTCTGGCGGCCATTTCGCTCTTCGCCATCGTTGGCCTCATCGTGATGTCGCTTGTGACCCGCTCGCGCGAATCGCTACAGCAGTTTGGCTGGCGTTTTTTTGTGCAGAGCGTGTGGGACCCGGTGGCCGGGCAGTTCGGCGCGCTGCCTTTTATTTACGGGACGCTGGTTTCATCCCTGCTGGCGCTGGCGCTGGCAGTTCCGCTGGGGGTGGGTGTGGCGCTGTTCAATACCGAGGTTTGCCCGCGGCGCTTGCGCAGCCTGCTTTCCTTCACCGTGGAGCTGCTGGCCGCCATTCCGAGCGTGATCTACGGATTGTGGGGCATCTTCGTCCTGGCGCCGGTGCTGCGAAAGTTCGTCGAGCCCTGGTTGAAAGCAAACCTCGGCTGGACGGGAATTTTTACGGGCCCGCCGTTTGGAATCGGGATGCTGGCAGCCGGGCTCATTCTGGCGATCATGGTGATTCCCATTGTCGCTTCCATTACGCGGGAAGTGGTTATGGCGGTGCCTTCACAGCAGCGCGAAGCGGCCCTGGCGCTGGGCGCGACGCGATGGGAGATGCTGCGCATCAGCGTGCTGCGTAACGCGCGTGTGGGGATCATGGGCGGCGTGATCCTAGGGCTGGGGCGGGCCATCGGCGAAACCATGGCCGTCACCATGGTGATCGGAAACACACCGCAGATTTCGAAATCGCTGCTGGCTCCCGGCGACACCCTGGCCAGCGTGATTGCCAATCAATTCTCCGAAGCCACTGGCTCAATCTACCTGGGCGCGCTGGTGGAGATCGGCCTGGCGCTGTTCATCATTACGCTCATTGTCAACACGCTGGCGCGGATGCTGGTATGGAGCGTCACCCGCGGAATGCCATCGAGGGCGCATGCATAATACGAGGTCGGGCAGGGGCCTGATGCGGTGGCGGCGTTTCAAGAACCTGTTTGCCACATGCGTCATGTCCCTGATGGCGCTGCTGGTGCTGGCGCCACTTTTTGCCGTTCTCGGCGACCTGGTGCGCCGGGGAGCCGGGGCGCTGCACTGGAGCTTTCTGGTCAACCTGCCCACGCCTCCCGGGGAAGCCGGCGGCGGCATGGCCAATGGCATTGCCGGCTCGTTCATGATGCTGCTGGTGGCCAGCGCCATCGGGGTTCCGCTGGGCATTGGCTGCGGCGTGTTCCTCTCCGAGTACGGCAACAACCGTTACGGCACCATCATTCGTTTTACCGCGGATGTGCTGAACGGCGTGCCGTCCATCGTGATCGGCATGACGGTATATGGGCTGGTGGTCATAACCCAGAGGCACTTTTCGCTGCTGGCCGGCGGCATTGCGCTCGGAATCATGATGGTGCCCACGGTTTCCCGCTCGACGGAAGAAATGTTGCGCATGGTGCCGCAGTCGATACGCGAAGCGGCCTGGGGGTTGGGGGTACCGCGGTGGCGAACCACGGTTTCGGTTGTGCTGCGCACCGCCACTTCCGGAATCATCACCGGCATCATGCTGGCCTTCGCGCGCGTGGCCGGGGAAACCGCGCCGCTGCTGTTTACCGCATTCGGCAACCAGTTCTGGAATTTCAAGCTGAACCAGCCTACTGCCGCTCTGCCGCTGCAGATCTACACTTACGCAATCTCCGCCTTCGAAGACTGGAACCAGCAGGCGTGGGCGGGCGCGCTCATCCTGATCGTCCTGATCATCGGGACCATTGGCGTTGTGCGGTTGGTGGCGGCCCGGGGCACGCTGCGGGGAGCAGCCTGAAATGGGAACACCAATTCACGTTTCCGGCCTGAACGCATGGTTTGGATCGAAGCAGGCGCTGGACAACATTAACCTTGATATTCCGCCCAACCACGCCACCGCTGTGATTGGCCCCTCCGGTTGCGGCAAGTCCACCTTCGTGCGCTGCCTGAATCGCATGCACGAAACCATTCCCGGCGCGCGCGCGGAGGGCACCGTAAAGGTGGGCGAAACGGATGTGTACGGGAACGGCACTTCCGCAGTCGAACTGCGGCGCAAAGTCGGCATGGTTTTCCAGAAGCCGAATCCTTTTCCGAGCATGTCGATCTATGACAATGTGGCTGCCGGGCTCAAGCTGAACGGGCTTCGCAAGCGGCGCATCCTCGATGAAACGGTCGAGCACTCGCTCCGGCAGGCCGCACTATGGGACGAAGTAAAGGACGAACTGAAAAAGAAGTCGGGCGCCAGCCTCTCGGGCGGCCAGCAGCAGAGGCTGTGCATTGCGCGGGCGCTGGCGGTTCAGCCGGAAGTGATGCTGATGGATGAGCCTGCTTCGGCGCTCGACCCGATTTCAACCGCCAAGATTGAAGAACTCATTTACCAGCTCAAGTCGGAATACACTATTGTCATCGTCACGCACAACATGCAACAGGCGGCCCGGGTGGCGGAGTTCACCGGCTTTTTTCTGCTGGGACAACTGGTGGAATTCGACAAGACTGAAACCATCTTTACCAAGCCGCACGACAAGCGTACGGAAGATTACATTACAGGCAGGTTCGGATAATGCGTACACGCTTCCAGCAAGGTCTCCACGAGTTGAAGCAGAAGCTGCTGGCCATGAGCGGGATGGCGGAACAGGCGGTGGACCGCGCGACCCAGGCTTACGAGGCGCGCGACCTCACCCTTTGCCAACTGGTGCTGGAGGGCGAGCAGGCCATCAACATGATCGAGCGCGAAATCGACGAACTCGGCCTTGACCTGCTGGCCATGCAGCAACCCATGGCCGTGGACCTGCGATTCATCACCGCCGTGATGAAGATCAACGCCGACCTGGAGCGCGTGGGCGATCAGGCCGTCAACATCGCCGAGCGGGTCATCAGTTCAGCTTCGCTGCCCGATGTGGACCTGCCGGTGGATATACCGCGCATGGCCGGCGCAGCTTCCGGCATGGTGCGTCGCGCGCTCGAAGCGTTCATTGCCGGCGACAGCCCCATGGCGGAAGCGGTGCTGCAGATGGATGACGTGGTTGATCGCATGAATCGCGAGATGTTCCAATCCCTGGTCAAGTGCATGCACGACCACCCCGATACCGTGCAGCAGGCGCTGGATGCTCTTCTCATCGGCCGCGCCCTGGAACGGGTGGCCGATCACGCCACCAACATCGCAGAAGACGTCATCTTCTGGGTGCGAGGCGCCGATGTCCGGCACCACGCCGAACAGGTCAGCACCAGCGCATAGGCAAACGGGAAAGAGGTGACGTGGGGCCGACCGCCCTTGGTCGGCCATGCGGCCTGAAAGGCCGCTCGCCGTGAGTTGCGAGCGAGCCCTGAATGAAGGTCAACCCACGCGAGCTTTGCTCGCCCTGTCCGTTCCACCACCCCAGCACGCGCGGGAAACGAAGCGCGCGCTGGGGACCCCGGGGCCGAGGGCGGCCGGACCCACGTCGTTTCCTCGCCAGGCAACCGGCATCCGCGCGAAGCCTACTCTGGAGGTTTTGCCGCGATCACACCGATGTTTGCTACGGTGCCGCCCTTGATCATGCTGGGAACCCCGCATACGTACAGAACAATGCCGGCTGACGGTGCATACGCCCGGAAAACGGTGTTGCCGGTGTAATCGGTGACGTAGCCGATGGTGGCTCCTTGTTCCATGTAGACACCGCGATCCACAAGGGGATAAAAGATGCCGGTCTGTTCGCTGGTTACGGTTTCCACATGGTCGATCCAGACGGGGTGGTGCACGGACTGCGGCGATCCGGCGAGCATCTCGAGATAGCGCATTACCCCCAGGCAGCCGCTTACCAGGCGCTGTACATCGTCGGTATCGACACGGCCGGAGCGGCCGGCTTCTGCGGTAATGGAAGCTTTGCCACGCAGGCTGGCGGTGGTTTCCAGGTAGCGTGAAGCGTTTCTGTCGGTGGGGCGGTCGCGGCTGATTATGATGGTATCGAGTCCAAAAGCCAGCGCCATCTCGCGGGAAACGCGGTCCTGTTCGGGTTTTCCGGTGGGCGCCCAATAGCTGTATGGCCGCAGGTTTTCGTCGAGATCGCCACCGTGCAGGTCAATGAGGTGATCGCATTTCTCCACCACTTCACGGGTAATTGCCAGCGAGGCGCGTTCGGTCTGAGTTCCATCCGGCCTGCCGGGATAGAAGCGGTTCATACTTTTGCCGTCAATCGGATTTACATGCGGCACCTTCTGCTCGAACGACGCCTGGTTCACCAGGGGAACCAGAATCACGGTTCCGGATATCTGCTCCGGGTTCAGGCTCGATATGAGCTTTTCGACGGCTATGATGGAGGCGTACTCAGTTCCGTGCGCGCCGCTGATAATGGCCAGCACCGGACCCGGTCGAGACCCGGCCACCAGCACGACGGGGATTCGTATGCCGGCGTCAACCCCGGCGGGAACATCGATGGTTCCGGTCACTTTCTGGCCTGGCTGCGCGGCAGCCGTACCGACGGTCAAGCGTGCCTGCCCCAGGGCAGCGGGGACCACGAACAATAGCGCAAGCATCCATTTCAATTTCATGATGGGCCTCTAAAGTGAAAAGAGTTTACGCCCCTGCCTGACAAAAGGATGACAGAATGGTCGAGAGCTGAATAGCTGGATGGCTGAGTAGGCCGGTCAAGCCATGCAGCCATGCAGCCATTCGAGGTCAATCCCAAATGAGCGCGCGGCGCGTTACCGATGCGGCGGACGCCGAGGCGCTCACGTTTTTGCTATAAAGCTGGCGTGGAGTTGAAGGACATTACCCGCTGCCCGAATTGTGGCGGCTCCGATCTGGTTTACTCCTGCGAGCCGAAGTGTTGTTTCAACCATGTGTGCGCCGACTGCCGCACTTCATTCCAGATTGTGACGCATAAGACAGGCCGGTTCGAGCGCGAAGCCGCGATTGCGCCGTCGGTGCCGGTATCGGGAGACCCCACCACGGGTTGTGCTCTATGCGACAGCCTGAACCTGGCGATGGTGAGCGAAGGGCCTCCCGTGATCGCGGTATGCGGCGATTGCCGCGCCATTCTGGAAGTGGCAATCGAGGATGTAAGCCCGCCCTAACCGTTGCGGCAATTCTCTTTTCTGTTGACCTGCAGGCACATTCAGCGTAGTTTTCGCGCCTAAGTCCAATTCCCTTTGCTAAGGAGACTGTATGGCCAAGACCTATTCTGTGGTCGTGGGGGCAGTTCTGTTGCTGGTGGGAATCATCGGGTTCATTGCGGGACCGCAGGGAATGATGGGAATGGTGTTCACGACGCCGCATAACCTCATTCACATTCTGTCGGGGATCATCGGGCTTTACTGCGGGCTGGCCGGGGGAGGAAAAAACGCAGGCGCTTACGCGAAAATCTTTGGGGTGGTCTATACGATTATCGCAATCGCCGGGTTCGCGGGCTGGCAGGGCGCCATGGCCGGGATGGAGCTGCACCTCTCAGCCAATTACAACGTCATCCACCTCATCGTGGGGATTGCCGGGCTGGCGGCGGGCTTTCTGGGCGCGGGCGCGGGCAAGGCGGCGGGGGCTGGAGCCTGATCCAAACCATACCGGAGGCACGGAATCCCCGTGTCTCCGGGCTTGGCGTTGCATAGAATGGCCGCATGCCAGAGGCGCGGGCAAAGAAGATCAAGCTGGTTTTGTTCGATGTGGATGGCGTATTGACCGACGGCACAATCCTGCTGCTGCCAGCACCTCACGGCATGCAACAAACTACCGATTCGGCGCGCCATGCCGAAAGTGAGAGCCCGGGCTTCGGAATTGCCAGCCGCGACGTGATTGAAGCCAAGGGTTTTCACGCTCATGACGGCACCGCCGTGTCGCTGGCGCGGCTCGGCGGGCTGAAGACCGGCATCATCACCAAACGAATTTCCGAAACCGTAGCGTTGCGCGCGCGTGATTTGAAGCTTGAGCACATTCGGCAGGGCATCCAGGACAAGCTGGGCGCATTCCGCGAGATCCTTGCCGCTGAGCGCCTTTCACCTGACCAGGCTGCCTTCGTTGGCGACGACATCATTGATCTTCCAGTGATGCGATGCTGCGGCCTCGCCATCGCCGTTGCCAACTCGCGAAACGACGTCAGGCGGGAGGCTCACTTCGTCACCGAACACCGGGGAGGCGAAGGCGCCGCCCGCGACGCCATCGAGTTCATCCTGAAATGCCAGGGGTCGCTGGAGAGCGTGATCGAGCGATACATAGCCGGGGAAAGATAAAAGAAGACAAAGGCAAAAGGAGGAAGGCAAAAGGAAAACGCCCAACGCTTGAAGCCGTGGTCCCAACTTGCCTCACGCCTTTTGACTTTTGCCTTTTGACTTTTCCTTTCCGCGTGAGCACAATTTTCGATTGCAGGTCTGAACGAAACCCTGGAGCAAAGTTATGCCCACGCAACAGGCACTATCGGGAAGCAAATCTGCCGCCAATAGTCATCCCCCGACGAAGCACATGGAATTCGAACTGGCGCTGGAGTTCCTGCGCGTGGTCGAAGACGCAGCCGTGGCTTCGGCGAAAACCATGGGGCAGGGCGACCGCAAGCGCGCCGACCACGTAGCCGTCGAGGCCATGCGCAGCACCATGGATACGGTGCATATGCAGGGCACCATCGTCATCGGCGAAGGCGAGCGCGACGAAGCGCCCATGCTGTACATCGGCGAAGAGGTGGGAGCCCCGCGCCAGGACGGCATGGCATTTCCCCAGGTCGATATTGCGGTGGACCCGTTGGAAGGCACGAACCTGTGCGCCACCGGATCGCCCGGGGCGATTACGGTTCTGGCGGCCAGCGAGCGGCACGGTTTGCTGCACGCACCGGATTGCTACATGGAAAAACTGGTGGTTGGGCCGTCCTGCAAGGGAGCATGCGACCTGGATGCGCCCGTGGCCGACAACCTCAAAGCCATCGCCCGG
>JAFAIN010000006.1 GCA_019236695.1 Acidobacteriota bacterium
GTCATGAACGGCATACCGATGTTTGCCAAAGGCGCCGACGTCATCCCCTTTGACAGCTTCCCGGCGCGCGTAACTGAGGCGGATTATCGCCGCGTGCTGCAATCAGCCCGCGACGCCAACATGAACATGATTCGCCATTGGGGCGGCGGCTACTACGAAACCGACCGCTTTTACGAGCTTTGCGACGAGCTTGGAATCATGGTCTGGCAGGACTTCATGTTCGGCAACGACTGGCAGCCGGGCGAGTACGCATGGAAACAGAATGTGCAGCAGGAAGCCGAGTACCAGGTGCGGCGGCTGCGCGACCATCCCAGCATTGTGCTGTGGTGCGGCAACAATGAAACCGAGGAGGCGTTCCACTGGGGCAATCGCAGCGAGCTTCCCGCCGCCGCGCGGCTCCGCATGCAGCAGGATTACCTCACGGTGTTCAGCGGCGTCATTCCACGCGTAGTCGAGCGCCTGCAGCCGGAGGTGCCGTACTGGCCGAGCTCGCCGAGCGCCGATTTTGAAGACACCACCGCCACCTATAAAGCGGGCGACATGCACAACTGGGCCATCTGGCACGGCATGGAACCCATAAGGGACTATGAGAAGTATTTTCCGCGCTTCATGAGCGAATTCGGCTTCCAGTCATTCCCCGAAATGCGCACCATTGAAGCCTTTACCACGCCCGATGACCGGCGCGGCATCACCACCCCGGTGATGCTGGCGCACCAGAAGAACGCCGCCGGCAACCAGAAGATCCGCGATTACATGCTGCAGGAATACGGCGAGCCGCGGGACTTTGCGGCGTTCCTTTACGTGAGCCAGTTGCTGCAGGCCCAGGCCATCAAGCTTGGCGCCGAGCACTTGCGCCGCCTGCGGCCGCGAGCCATGGGCTCGCTCTATTGGCAGCTCAACGACTGCTGGCCGGTGGCTTCCTGGTCCAGCATCGATTACTTCGGGCGCTGGAAGGCGCTGCAGTTCTATGCCCGGCGTTTCTACGCCCCGGTGCTGGTTTCGCCTCATGAAGAAAATGGCAGCGTTGCCGTCTATGTTGTATCGGACCGGACTGCGCCTTTCACCGGCGAACTCAAGCTGGCGCTGATGGATACGGACGGCCGCATAGTGAAAGACGAAACCCGCAGCGTCGCGGTTCCGGCGCTCTCCAGCCGCATTTACTTCAGCGCGCCGCGAGCCGAGTTCGTGGAAGCTGCAGGCGCCGACCCTAAACGTACTTACCTGGTAGCCGAGCTGCGCGAGGCAGGAAAGCTCGTCTCCTCCAATATCCTGTACTTTGTTCCTGCGCGCAATTTCGAGCTGCCGGCCGCGCATCTCGAGCCTGACCTGCAGCCGCTTCCCCAGCCGGGTTCTTACCGCCTGAAGTTGGCGGCTGACAAGCTGGCGCGCGATGTGCGGGTTGCCTTCGGCAGCCTCGACGTGATGCTGAGCGACAACTATTTTGACCTGCTGCCGGGAAAGCCGGTGGAGCTGACCATCACGAGCGCCGCGCCCCTCGAGCAGTTGCGCGCCGCATTGCAACTCATGTCGCAGGCCGATGCGCGCTGCGCCACCGGAAATTGCGGAGATGGCGGCCGCCAGTGAGCCTGTATTTGGGCATCAGGACGTGAACGCCCTTGTTGCCAGTGGTGTCATCGCGAGCACGCACGGCAGAGAAGCCGCCGGTGTACGAGCAGAAACTGCCTGGCCCGTGCTGGTCCCAATCACTCAGCAAAAAATCACTGTCATCCTGAGCCCGCCACGGCGGGCGAAGGACCCCCAACAGTGCTTACACCGCGACATCGCACGCCGATCCAACCGCCGCGCCCCGCTACACCCCGGTGTTCGATTCGCCGTCCAGTTCCCGGGCCCTCTATCGAAAGCACTTGCGAGTTGAGTTTCTGCAGAGCGCAGCGAGGGATCTGCCTTTCGCCCATTGCAAAGCAAAACACAGATTTCTCACCCCAAAACCCTGCACTCGAAATTACAATTCAAGGGGAACGCAGGCCACTGGTCCAATTTTCCAATTACTCAATTTCCCAATTACTCAATTTCTTTCTCACGCTTCTTCCGACTCCCTCAGCCTGGCGATGACGGCGAAATCCTCAAGCGTAGTGACATCGCCTTTTACGTCGCCGGTGGAGGCCAGCTCGCGAAGCAGCCGCCGCATGATTTTCCCGGAACGGGTTTTAGGCAGCGCATCGGAGAAGCGAATATCGTCAGGCCGGGCCAGCGACCCGATCTCCTTGGTCACCCACTCGCGCAGCTCTTTTTTCAGTTCGTCGCTGGGCTGCTGTTTGCCTTTCAGCGTTACGAAGGCGGCAATGGCCTGGCCCTTCAGTTCATCCGGGCGCCCCACTACGG
The DNA here is from genome assembly GCA_019236695.1 of Acidobacteriota bacterium. Taxonomy (GTDB): domain Bacteria; phylum Acidobacteriota; class Terriglobia; order Terriglobales; family Acidobacteriaceae; genus JAFAIN01. The sequence continues at coordinate 2,344 of JAFAIN010000006.1, forward strand.
CTGCTTCCGCCACCTTGGGGTGCGCAACCAGCGCGGATTCCACCTCCATGGTGCTGAGCCGATGGCCGCTGACGTTGAGCACATCATCCACCCGCCCCATGATCCAGAAGTAGCCGTCATCATCCTTGCGCGCGCCGTCGCCGGTGAAGTACATGCCCGGAATATCAGACCAGTATTGCTTAACGTACCGGTCAGGATCTTTATAGATGGTGCGCAGCATGGAGGGCCACGGGCGCTTGATTACAAGGTAGCCGCCGGTATTCGGCGGCACCGGTTCGCCGGAGCGTGTCACCACGTCCGCCACAATGCCGGGGAAAGCGCGCGTGCCCGAACCGGGCTTGGTGGGAGTGGCCCCGGGAAGTGGCGTGATGGCAATCATGCCGGTTTCGGTCTGCCACCAGGTATCAACGATGGGGCAGCGGCCGCGGCCGACTTCGTCGCGGTACCACATCCAGGCCTCGGGGTTAATGGGTTCGCCCACCGTCCCCAGCAGGCGCAGCGTGGGCATGGGATGTTTTCGCGGCCACTCCGTGCCCAGCCGCATGAAAGCGCGAATTGCCGTGGGCGCGGTATAGAGGATCGTAACGTGGTGGCGCTCCACAATGTCCCAGATGCGGTCAGGCTGCGGCCAGTTCGGCGCGCCTTCGTACATAACCACGCTGGCTCCGTTCTGCAGCGGGCCATAGCAGATATAGCTGTGGCCGGTGACCCACCCGATATCAGCGGTGCACCAGTAGGTGTCATCGTCTTTCAGGTCAAAAACCCATTTCGTGGTGAGGTATGTTCCAACCGAATAGCCGCCGGTGGTGTGCACCACTCCCTTGGGTTTGCCGGTGGTTCCCGAGGTGTACAGGATGAACAGCGGGTGCTCGGCGTCGAGCGGCTCGGGCGGGCACTCGGGTGAAGCCGATTCCATCAGTTCGTGCCACCAGTGGTCGCGCCCGGCATTCATGCCGGTGGGGGTTCCGGTACGCCGGTACACGATGACGTGCTTCACGGTGGGGCATTCGGGCATGGCCTCATCCACCGTGGCTTTCAGCCGGATCTCGTTGCCGCGGCGGTAGAGCCCATCCTGGGTGATGATGGCGACTGCCTCGGCATCCTGAACGCGATCGGCAATGGCGCGGGCGGAAAAGCCGCCGAAAATTACGGAATGCACGGCCCCGATGCGCGCGCAGGCCAGCATGGCAATGGGCAACTCCGGAACCATACCCATGTAAATGGCAATGCGGTCGCCCTTGCGGATGCCGAGCCCCTTCAGCACGCTGGCAAAACGCGATACCTCGCGGTGGAGCTGCTGGTAAGTGAGCGTGCGGGTTTCACCGGGCTCGCCCTCCCATAGCAACGCCGCTTTGTTGCGCCGCCATGTGGGGAGATGGCGATCGAGGCAGTTGTAGCTCAGGTTGATTTCCCCGCCCTGGAACCACTTTGCCCACGGGCAATTCCATTCCAGTACGCGCTCCCACGGCTTGAACCAGTGAAGCTCGCGCGCCATTCCGCCCCAGAATTGCTCGGGATCATCGGCGGCGAGCCGGGCCAGGCGCTCATATTCGGCCATGCTCTTAACGTGAGCCTGGGCACTGAACTCCTGCGAGGGAGGAAAAACCCGGCGCTCCTGAAGAACCGAGTCAATGTTCTGGTCGGCGTGGCCGCCGGCGGCAGCTTGGGTCATGGGCAACAATTTAACGGAATCGCGACGAGTTGTCAGTTTACGGCAGCTATTCCGGCGCCATGGAGAATTACATGTTCACCGTAAATTAACCTGCCCTGGCTGATGGCTGTGAGCTGAGACTGAACGGCTCAAACGCTGGCGGCGGCCAGGCGGGTGGAGGAGGCGGCGGTGACGGTGCGATGCTCATCTTTATCGGCGTACATCCGCTGGTCTGCAGACTCGATCAGTTCTTCCATGGTCATTCCGCTCTTGTAGGAGTAGCAGCCGCAGCTCAGCGCCAGCTTCCAGCCGGGAATGCCGACCTTTTGGTTCCAGCGGTCAACATTCTGGTGGAGGCGATCGACCACGATTTGAGCTTGCGAACTCGCCGTGTCGGCCATGATCACCAGGAACTCATCGCCGCCGTAGCGGAACAGCGTATCGGAGGCACGGAAGGTCTTCTTAAGCAACCGCGCTACATCCTGCAGCACGCGGTCGCCCATGATATGGCCGAACAGGGTGTTCACGGACTTGAAATCGTCCACATCGATCATCATCACGGTAAGCGTGCCCCGCAGCCGGTTGGTTCGGCGGATTTCACGCTGCAGCATGGCCGCCATCAGGCGGCGATTGAGAGTCTCGGTCAACGGATCGATCTGGGCAACGCTCTCGGCGGCGTTAGCCCGCATCAACTGGCGCGTCAGTTCGGTGCGGAGCTTGCCAAGCAGCCGGCGCTGCTGCCATACATAAGCGTTGAACAGTACAATGAGGGCCACAAAACCAAAGAAGAGCTGGGAAAAGTAGGGTGAATCCGTGTGCAGTTCGCTGCGATGCCAAATGACCTTGGGCAGCAGCAGGCCGCACATACCGCCGGCCATGGCGAGAGCGACCAGCAGCGCGATGCTCCAGAGTTGCACATCGCGGCCTTCCAGGTGTTCCAGATCGTGCTGGACTTCGTCGAACGGGCGCCAATGCGGCTCAATGGGCGCGGTGGAAGCTGGTCCGCTCTGCTCTTCCCGTTTTTCCGCGGGCCTGATCGGCGAATCAAGGTTTGATTCGCGGATGCCCTCTTGTTCTGCCACGCGCCATCTCCCGTCAGTGGTTCACTGTTGCCGTGAAGCGGAACTGTCGTTGGAAAGACATTCTTTCCTGAATAGCGCGGCTGCTCAAGTAACCTCGGTAACAGCCAGAACTGCTTTGCTTTGAGCATCCTGGCCCTTTCCGGATAGCCGCTCATCGGGTAGGCTTACGGGCGATGCGAATCCGGCTGGTATTCATAGTGGCATTGCTGTCCATGGTGGCCGCAGGGCATTCCCAGGCGCGCCTCGACCTGCGGCAGGGCTGGGAGCTGCAATCTGCCTGCAAACTTCCCAACGCCGGCGGGGAGATTTCGACCCCGGGATTTCAGCCGAAAGGCTGGATTCACGCCGGCGTGCCGGGCACGGTTGTGGCCGCACAGGTGGCGGCGCACCTGCTGCCCGACCCTTTCTACGGAACCAACTTGCGCTCCATGCCGGGCGGTGACTATCCGGTGGGCAAGAACTTCGCCAACCTGCCCATGCCGGAAGCTAGCCCGTACGCGTGTTCCTGGTGGTATCGAACTCAGTTTGCCCTGCCGGCAAATTTCCGCGGAAAGCACGTCGCCCTGCATTTTGATGGCATCAACTATCGGGCAAACATCTGGCTGAACGGGAAGCAGATTGCGAACTCCACCGACGTGGCAGGCATGTGGCGTGTTTTCGAATTTGACATTACGCCACAGTTGCGCCGCGACAAAAACGTGCTGGCAGTCGAGGTGACAGCGCCAACCGAAACCGACCTGGCGCTTACCTGGGTGGATTGGGCTCCGGCGCCGCCCGATAAGAACATGGGCTTGTGGCGGCCGGTTTACCTGACGGCTGCCGGATTCATACGGATCGAACACCCTTATGTGAAGGTCGAATTGGAGCCTGACCTGTCGGTCGCACATTTGACTGTGTCAGCGGAACTCACCAACCCGACAGACCAACCGGTAGAAGGCATTTTGAGCGGAGAAATCTGCTGCGTCCCCAGCCGGGCCTCCACGCGTCGCCAACGCCCGGGCGCAGAATCTTTGCCGAATGGAACACCCGGCCGGCTCCAGGCTGTCAAGTTCACGCTGAAGCCTCATGAGACCCAATTGGTGGCATTTTCCCGCTTCGAGCTGAAGCAGCCCCGGGTCTGGTGGCCCGCGGAACTCGGCAAGCCCGAACTTTACCGCCTGCAATTGTCCGCCGCTGTTCAAGCTCCCGGAGTTGATCCCTTTCTCCTCCTTGAGCCTGTCATGCAGGACTTTGGAATTCGCCAGGTGACATCGGAGCTCATCAATGGCCAGCGGCTGTTCCGAATTAACGGCAAGCCGATCCTGATCCGCGGCGGAGGGTGGGCGCCCGATCTGCTGCTGCGGGAAGATCACAGGCGCATGGAAGACCAGTTCCGCATGGTCCGCGACATGGGGCTCAATACGATTCGCCTGGAAGGCAAGCTGGAAAATGACGACTTCTTCCGCCTCGCCGATCGCTACGGAATCCTGGTGATGGCCGGATGGTGCTGCTGCGACCAATGGGAGAAGTGGGACAACTGGAGCGACGAAAATTACCGGATCGCTGCCGCGTCACTGGCCGACCAGATCCGGCGGCTGCGGCAGCATCCCAGCGTGTTCGTGTGGCTGAACGGCAGCGATAATCCTCCGCCCGCCAATGTGGAACGCATGTACCTCGAGATTCTCAACCAGTATGACTGGCCCAACCCTGTGGTCTCTTCCGCCACCAACCGGGTGACGGAAGTTTCAGGCCTCAGCGGAGTGAAGATGAATGGGCCGTACGACTACGTCCCCCCGGATTACTGGCTCGATGACAGCCAGCGCGGTGGAGCATTCGGCCTGGCAACCGAGATCAGCCCCGGACCTGCCATCCCCGAGCTGAGCAGCATTGAGCGGTTCATTCCCGCCCATCACCTGTGGCCTGCCCGGGACGACGAATTCTGGAAGTACCACTCCGGCGGGGGTCAGTTCAACAATCTCAACATTTACTCAGCGGCGCTTGACCGGCGCTATGGGCCGGCGAACTCGCTCAGCGATTTCCTGCGCAAATCGCAAGCGGCGGCTTACGAGGGCGAGCGCGCCATGTTCGAGGGCTATGCACGCAACCAATGGACGTCTGCGGGGCCGCCATGCCAGCCCGGAGCCGCCTGCGCTCCCTGGCCCGCCACTGGTGTGATCCAGTGGATGCTGAACAATGCCTGGCCTTCCATGATCTGGCACCTGTACGACTATTACCTGGCCCCGGGGGGCGGATACTTCGGGACAAAAAAGGCCTGCCGGCCGGTGCACGTGCAGTATTCATACGACGATCATTCGGTTGCGGTGGTCGCCGGCCCGATGGCGGCAAGCCAAAAAATCCACGTGTCCGCCCAGGTTTATGACTTATCGATGAAGCAAACAGGCAGCCAGGAAGCCGACATCGATGTCACCGCCGGCGCGGTGATTCCGACCTCGATCAAAATTGCGGACGCTGCCGGCCCAGCCAAAACGTACTTTCTGCGCCTGCGGCTCGCCGGCGAGCACGGCCGGCTGTTAGATGAGAATTTTTACTGGCTCTCCTCGCAGCCCGATGTTCTCGACCCGGGCCACGGCACCTGGTACTACACTCCGCAATTGCAGTTCGCCGATCTCAGCGGGCTGGAATCGCTGCCCGAGGTCAGGCTCGCCGCGACCGCCAAACTCGAGCGGCACGGCGCGGAGCAGGCGGCGCGCGTGGTGCTGCGGAACCCTTCAACCCAACTGGCGTTCATGGCGCACGTTCGCATAGCGCGCACCGAGGGTGGCGGGGATGTGGCTCCGGTGTTGTGGGACGATAATTACGTCAGCATTCTGCCCGGCGAGGAAAAGATCCTGACCGGAAGGTTTGCCGTGCAGAACGCCATGCCGGTTGTGAAGCTTGACGGCTGGAACATCGCGCCCCGCACGCTGCGCTTCGAGAGGTGATTCGGCATGGCGACCGATTGCCGTTAATTTTATCCCGCGCTCGCCGGAAGTTTGCCTCAGGCCATCTACGATTCGTTGATCTTCGGCGTAATGAAGAAGATCAGCTCCTGAGTGCTGGTGGAAACCTGGCGGTGCTTGAATACATTGCCGAGGATGGGAATGTCGCCGAGCAGCGGCACCTGGAACACGTTCACGTTGTTGCTGGTCAGCATGACGCCGCCAATCTGAACGGTGCCGCCATTGCTCACCAGGACCTGCGTGACTTCAGCCTGCGTGACCAGGGTGGGATTGCCCTGCACTTCGCGGCTGAAATCGGCAGTGGTGTTTTCCACTTCAAGGTCAAGGAATACAGTTCCCTCCGCGGTGATTTGCGGAGTGACGGTCAGCTTCAGGTACGCATCCACATAGGTCACCGTTGGCGGGCCGCCCAACTGCGCCTGGGTGACCACCGGCACCCGGAAGCCCTGCTTGACCACCGCCTTCACATTGTTCTGGGTGACAACGTGAGGACGCGAGAGCACTTTGAGCAGCCCGCGCGATTCGGCCATGGTGAGCACCGTATCGAGCCGGAAGTTGTTGGTCAAAGCCGTCAGCCCGAAGCCGCTGGTGGGCGCGGTGACACCGAGATTTGAGAACAGAGGAATGCTGGAGTTGGTGACCGTAGGCGTACCGGTGCTTGGGGGCAGCGGAACCAGGGTGTTGGTGGGATATGGCGGCGGAGCCGTGTACCCAACCTGTGTGGGCGTCTGGCCCACCGCGCCCGTGCCTCCGCCCATCACCTGCCCGCCATTGACGGTTCCACCGAAACCAAATCCCAGTTGGGTGCCGATTTCACGGGCGAAGCTGCGGGTTGCCGAAACCACGCGGGCTTCGATTTCCACCTGCTGCGTCTTGCGGTCGAGCTGAATGAGCAGGCGCTGGATCTCGGGAATGGTGCTGGGAATATCGCGCACGATTACGGCATTGGTGCGCTCGTCGGCGCTGATATCGCCGCGCGCGGAAAGGAACTTTTTCATTGTCTGAATTACATCCTTGGAATGGGCGTAGCTCAGGTAATGGGTGTAGGTGGTGATGTTTACGGCCAGGGCCTGAGCCTGCTCTTTCGCAAGTTGCGCCTCCGCCTCCTTGCGCAGCGTATCGACGGTGGCAATGCGCAGGACGTTGCCCTCGAGCTGCTTATCGAGGCTGTTGTTCTCCAGAACGATGTCGAGCGCCTGGTCCCACGGAACGTCATGCAGATCGAGCGTCAGCGTGCCTTTCACGTTGGGATCGAGCACGATGTTCAAGCCGGTAATTTCGGCAATGGCGCGGAAAAAATCCTTCAGGTCGGCATCCTTGAGATTGAACGAGTAGGGAGCGCCCGAATATTTGTTGCGCGCCGGAGCATGGGGCGCCTGCGCGCTCTGCTGCTGCTCGTGCGCAAGGTTCGCGGATGCCATGGGCGGGGTGGCGGCTGAAGGGTCGGCATCGCCCCGGGGCTGTGTGTGGGCCACCACGAAATCCGCCGCCGGGCTTGAGGCATGAGCGGCGGGCATGGCGGGCTCGCTCGGGGCCGCCGCGGGCTTCGGCTCAGGCTGCGGGTTACTTGTGCTCGATGACGCAGGCGATTGCTCCGGGACTGGCGCTTTGGCGGAATCTCCCGCAGGCTGCTGCGGGTTGAAGGCAGCGGCCATTAAAGCCGGCTCCTGGGCGGAAGTATTGCCGGGTTCGCCCTGTTTCGCTTTCACCGTATATTCCTGCACCGGGAGATGCGCCTTGGGGGCCGCATTCGCGTCTGCGGAAGCCGAAGCCTTCCGGGGTGCGTCTTCTTTCGGAGCCGAGGGACTCGGCGGCTGCTCCGCCTGGCTGCTGCCGCGGAGGTGCACGAGAATACGGTTCCCCTGTGGATCTACGTTGTATTGCACGCCGGCGCCAAGATCGACCACGACGCGCGTGACCGGAGGCGCGGCGGTGTACTGGGCAATGCGCACGTCGTGCGCTTCGGGCGCGTTCACCTGAACCGAGCGGCCGGCCGGAGGAATGGAATTGGCCACATCAATCACCAGCCTGTCAGGCTCTCTCAAGCGCATAGACTTCGCCTCGACTGCGCCGGCCGCCGTAATGGTGAGGTCGAGGCCATTGGCCCCCCGAGAAACATTGACTCCCTGAATGGCAACCGGTCCGGCGTTGTTCGCTGCGGGCTGCGCCGGCTTCGCGGATGCTTGTACGGAGCTGGCGAAAGGTTGTGCGGGCCTTGCGGCCGCCGTTTGCGGCGCTGCAGGCTTCGGTTGTTCCTTGCTGCCGGCCGGAACCGGAGCGCCTTTCAATGTGACGGGCTGCACGACAGCAGGTGGAGCAGCGGGGCCGGGGGTGACCGCGGGTTGCGGCTGCGGCTGCCGCCCTGGCGCCCTGGTTTCTATGCGTAGGGCCAGCCCGTTGGGCATCTCACGGAAAGCTGCTGTGGTGTTCGGAGCCACGGCCACTTCAACTCTCACGCCCTGCCCGGAAGTTACAACGTGGTAGGAAACCACGCCCGGGGCGTGCAGGGCGTGCACTTCTGCGGGAACCAGGCTGCGCGCCACGCCCTCGAGCTCAACCACGATGAGGGAGGCGCTCGGCAGTGATTCCTTGTGCGAGAAAGCTCCCGAGGTGTGCAGCGTCAGGGTGGTGGCGTTGCCGGCGGTATTCACATCGATCGAGACCAGGCTGACCTGGGCGGCCGCCGCCGCCGAAAGGAAGAAGATCGCGATGACTGAGTAGATGTATTTGTACCGGTTCATCAGGTTTCCTAAAATTCCACGGCCCTGCTCAGGCCGCGGGCGCAACAATCTTTTTCACAACATCACGAGTGCCAATCGGCCGGCCAAGGCTGTCGGACACGGTTTCGCGAAAGATGACGCTGTCCCGGCTGATGTGGGCCACCACGCCATCAAACAGGGGATCGTTCACGCGCAAAAAATAAGTGCGGGTGGCGGCGTTCTCCACGATGGCCAGCATGCCGTCCTGCGACACGATGATTCCCTTCAGGGTCAACTGGCCGATCATGAGGCAGCGCTTGCCGGTGGTGCAGTTGCTGGCCGGGCTGTTGGCCTGCTTCACAATCGGGTTCACGAAGGGATCGCGGCGGCCGGTGGGATGCTGCGTTTCCGCCAACTTCGGCGCCGGCGCGGTTTTGATTGCGCTCCCGCCCGGGATGGAAACCGGCGTCGCTTTGGCCACCACTTCCGTGACCGCGGAATTCGCGTTCGCGGGCGGCTGCGATTGCGCGCTGCAAGCGGCAGCCAGAAACCCGACCAACACCAGGCGATAAACATTCATACGGCGCTCCTACTGCTTCATTCCTACGCTCGTGACTGCGGGCGTGCCCGGCCTGGGCGCGCCCGGCGAGCCGGATGGAACGGCATCGTGACTGAAAAATGTGGTCGCCGTGCACGTGGCGGCCACGGTTTCGCTGGGCGCGTACTCATACTGTTTGCGCGCACCCGCCGCCGATGCATTCTTCACCGACGCAATTTTCAGCTCGCCTACGTTGATGATCCGCTCCAGCTTGCCCACCCTCTCGAAAAAAGCGAGCATGTTGTAGTACGAGCCATCGAGCTCCACTTCGAAGGGCGCTTCGGTGAAGAATTCCTTCGCGGCAGCCGGCTTCGCGGTGTACCGGCGAACTTCAATGCCGGCCAGGGCTGCGGTGTCCTGCATGAGCCGCATGAACTGGTCGGCTTCTTTCTCATCGGGAACAATGCGCTTCTGGATTTCGAGCTGCTCCTGCAGCATGGCGATCTGCCGTTT
>JAFAIN010000143.1 GCA_019236695.1 Acidobacteriota bacterium
GCTTACTGCGTCGGAGTTTTTTTCGCTACCTTGCGCTCCGCGGCTTCGGCTTCTCTGGTCATGCCTTTGGCGCGGTAAGCGGCAGCGAGGGCCGCCTCAGTGTCAGATTCCTCACCGCTCACTTCAATCTGCTGCTTCAAGGCAGCAATCGCCCCGTCGTTGTCGCCCAGGCCGGAATAGCAGAGCGCCATGTCGTAGTAGATATTTTCCAACTGCGGGTTCAGCGCCGCGGCTGCCTGGAACTCCTGCAAGGCTTCGGAGAACTGGCCGCCGTCAGCCCTCAGGGCCCCCAGCCCTTTGTGGGCATCCGCGGAATTCGGATCAACCTTCAGCAGTTGCAAAAACTCGTCCCGGGCATCCACCGGCCGGTTCATTTCCCGGTACAGTGTTCCGAGTTCGTAATAGGCGGGCGCAAACCCGGGATTCACCGCAATCACCTGCTTCAGTTCATCCGTTGCCGCCGGCAGGTTTTTCTGCTCGGCATATCCATAAGCCAGTGCCAGGTGCGTTGGCAGATAGCCGGGCCGCAATCGGCTGGCGAGTTGGAGTTCGGCCAGGCCCTCGTTAAATTTGCCCTGCTTCAGGAAGTCGGCGCCGCGTTGTTCATGAATCAGGTAGCCGCGCGAGCGCTGCAGGCCGGCGGCAGAGGCTGCCACCACGCCAAGAGTGGCAGCCAGGATGGCAGCACGGCGATACCAAAGTTCCGCGTCGGGCGCGGCGCGCGCAATCAGCGCACCCAGGATGCCGCCGGTTACCAGGCCTCCGATATGCGCCGCATTGTCAATATGCCCGGCAACCGCGCCGAAAATCAGGTTGTAGCCGATAAACATCACCAGGCTTGAGGCCTGCGACTTCACCGCATCCCGCGGCAGAGAAAATTCACCAAGGTAAAACGAAGCGGCCAGAGCGCCGGCCAGCCCGAAAATAGCTCCTGAAGCGCCCACGCTCACTACGCCAAAGCTCCACCATGCGCTGGCCAGCATGGAAGCCACGCCCGAAACCAGGTAGATGCCCGCATAGGTCCACGGTCCATACAGGGATTCGGCGAGCTGGCCCAGGCTCCACAGGCACCACATATTGAGCCCAATGTGCAGGATGCCGCCGTGCTGGAAGCAGCTCGTCAGCAGCCGCCACGGCTCGCCGCCCAGCGTCAGCGGGCCGTAATTCGCGCCCCAGTGCTTGAGCTGCTCGGCGGTGGGATCAATGGAGCCGGTGGCCAGCGCCATTCCCAGAAATACCGCCACATTTATTCCGAGAAGGACCTGGGTAATCGAAACCGGCAGCTCCCGGCGTTGCACCAGCCAGGGCGGCGCCATCAACGGCTGGATTGCGTCCTCTGTGCCGGCACCGCTGGCCTGCGCCCGCAGCGCCTGCTGGTGCCGCACACACCACCGGCAAATCTTCTTGCCGAACCAGAGCGCCGGCAGGCGCCTGCCGCAAAGAGCGCAATTTGCCATGCTGGGTTGAGGTTACCTGGTTACAGTTTCTCGAAGAATTCGCACGCTGAGCACGAAATATAGACGCCGCCGGGCACGTTGCGCTCGCGGTCCTTCACCCGCTTAACAATGCGCGTGGGCTTGCCGCACTTCGGGCAATCCGTGCTTTTCGTTGTATCCATGACCTTCTTGCGGTCAGCCGTCTTGGCAATCTTTGCCATTGCATTTGCTCCTGAAATTTCCGGGATGCCGGCGCAAGGCGCGCCTTCGGGTGAGCGTAGGTGGCATCGGGCGCACCGGACGTGCGGGGCGCCGCACTGGCCGTAGGGTCAATTATACCAACCACGGAATTGCCGAATTGCTGGTCCCAATCACTCAGCAAAAAAATCACTGTCATCCTGAGCCCGCCACGGCGGGCGAAGGACCCCCACAGCGCTTACACCGCGACATCGCACGCAGATCCAACCGCCGCGCCCCGCCCCTACACCCCGGTTCTCGATTCGCCATCCAGTTCCAGGCCCTCTATCGAAAGCACCTGCGAGTTGAGTTTCTGCAGAGCCCCGCCCTGGCGGGCGAAGAATCCCCGGGCGGTGGCTTGCACGTTCGCAATCACTTCGGGGGCAATTCCGCAATTCCGCACTTTCGCACTTTCGCAGTTATGCGGGCGTTCGCGCGACTTCCCCGTTGACAGCCGCAGCCCGCATGAAGGACTATCT
>JAFAIN010000184.1 GCA_019236695.1 Acidobacteriota bacterium
TCATTTCAACGGTGTGGGCGGTGGCAGCAGCGGCGGGGCAGCCAGCGGGCGCCGGCGGCGGAGGGCAGCAGGCTCCGGGGCCTCGTTTGGATCGGGCGGGCGGCGGCGAGATGCAAACGGTTTCGGCGCGCACTGCCGGGTTGCAGAAGCATGACGGCTTTATTCCGTTCTACTGGGATGCGCGCCGCGGCGTGCTGCTGCTCGAACTCAGCCCGCAGGCACTGGATCGCGAGTTCCTTTACTTCACCGCGCTGGGCAGCGGCATGGGCACTCTTGATGTAGGCGGTGACCGCTCGAGCTTTGGCGGTTCGGCTCTGGCTCGATTCATGCGTGTGGGGCCGCGAGTGCTCCTGATCGAGGAAAACGAACGCTTCCGCGCGCCCCATGGCTCGCCCGCGCTGCAGCATTCCGTTGAGCTCAGCTTTCCCACGTCGGTACTGGTAGCCATGCAGATCGAAGCGGAGCAGGATGGCACGGTGCTGGTGAATGGCAACCCGCTGCTGATGCATGACGCATTTAATCTGCTGGGGCGTTTGCGCCAGCCAGGGCAGAACCTGGCGGTGACCATCCCCGGGGCGCGCCCTGCCGCACCCAGCGCCACCTGGCGGCTCGATGAAGCGCGCAGCGTGGTGGACCTGGAGCATACCAGGAGCTTTCCGCTGAATACGGAACTCGAAGCGCTGCTGACGTTCGCCTCTGATGCCGGCCAGAACCTGAACCAGCCGGATGCGCGCGCGCTCAGCGTGAGGCAGCATCAATCGTTTGTGCAGATGCCGGAACCGGGATTTGAGCCGCGCGAGCGCGATCCTCGAGTGGGCTTCTTCGGGCCGGCATTCGAGGATTTTTCGCAGCCGTTTGACCGCCCCCTTACGCGCCAGTTTATTGACCGCTGGAGGCTGCAGAAGAAGGACCCGAACGCCGCGCTCAGCGAGCCGGTGAAACCGCTCACCTATTATCTGGATCCCGCGGTTCCGGAGCCGATACGTTCCGCGCTGCGCCGCGGGGCGCTGTGGTGGAATGATGCGTTCCAGCAGGCCGGATTCCGCAATGCGTTTCGAGTGGAGGATCTGCCACCCGACGCTGACCCGCTCGATGTTCGCTATCCCACCATCCAGTGGACGAACCGGGTGGGCCGAGGATGGTCAGTAGGGCAGTCACAGGTGGACCCGCGCACCGGAGAGATTATCCACGCGGTAGTGCAGCTCGATTCACACCGCATGCGCACACAACATCGCTTCTGGGAGGCGACGCAGCCTGCCACTATGGCGGGCGCCATGGAATCGGACGACGAGCTGTCGGCCGGCGACTGGGCTGACTTCGACAGCGTGGACCCACAAACCTCAGATGAGCAGGTGATGCTCAACCGGCTGGCATTGCTGGCGGCGCACGAAGTAGGGCACACCCTTGGCCTGGAACACAACTTCATCGCCAGCACCTACGGACGCGGCTCGGTGATGGAATACTATGCGCCGCGCATCAAGATTCGCGGAGACGGAACGGCAGACCTCTCCGATGCGTGGATGCAGGGGGTGGGCGCCTACGACAAGTTCGCAATCGAGTGGGGCTACAGCCAGAGGCCGGCGAACTCGACAGCAGAGCAGGAGAGGACGCGCCTGAACGCCATTGTGAAGCGCCACGCGATCGACGCCGGTCACGCTTGGGCGAGCGCGCAGGATCCGCGCTGGAACGCTTACGATGACGGTCCCGACCCGGTGAGCTGGCTGCGCGATGTCATGCCGGTGCGCGATGCGCTGCTCAAGAACTTTGGGCCGCAGATGCTGCGCACGGGGGAGTCGAATGCCGATTTAGGGAACCTGTTCCCGTTGATGTACATGTTCCACCAGTACGGTTTGGGGGCTGCAGTGAACGTTGTGGGCAGCGCGAAGATTCCGCCTTCGCTCAAGGGCGATGGCCAGGTTCCGGTGCAGGTGTGGCCGGTGGCGCAACAACGCGAGGCTCTGAAGCTCCTGGCGGAGGCGCTCTCGCCCAAGGAATTGGAAATCTCGCCGCAGCTCTGGCTGGCATTGGCGCCGCTTGAAGGCGGTTTTGGCGGCGACCCCGAGCGCTTCCGATCTTCGGCAGGCTATCTGTTCGCGCCGCAGGATGGCGCCCGAGCGGTGTGCGAACTGGTAATCGGGGGCCTGCTCGATGCTGCGCGTGTGCAACGGATCGTGACCATTGCGCATGAGACGCAAGACGCTCTGGCGGCGACGGAAGTGGTGAATGCGCTGGTGGATGCGGCATTCCAGGTTTCCGGGTACGCGAGCGCGGCAGGCAAAGAGGACTCGATGCTGGCGGGTGTAGTGCAATCGGAACTGGCGGATCGGTTCATGATGCTTGCGAGCGATGCGAATGCCTCACCGGAAGCTCAGGCCGTTGGCTGGATGGGCGTGGACAAGGTAGAGGCAAAAGTGGCGAACTCGACAAACGAGATGCACCGCAGGATTGCGGCTGAGATCGCGAACTTCCGCCGCGACCCGAAGGGCAACGCGCCGCGGCCGCGGCCTTCGGGTGCGCCGCCTGGGCCGCCAATCGGCTAGGAGCCAATGGTCAATGGCAACGAGGAAGAAGCGGAAGGTGTTCCGAGCCAGCAAGGCGGTGAAAGCAGCGGCGCGCGAGCACATAGGCCAGCCTCCTGCGACGCGGGCAGTGCCGGCCAGGAACAGTAAGCCGCCAAAGCGCAAGCCGACGCTGGGTGAGATGCTGGCGGAGGAGTGATGTAGCGGCAAGGGGCAAGTACGGCCGCGTTATGATATTGGGATGGCCCTCGAAGAACGCGATCTTTACGATGAACGGGAGGCCAAAAAGCCCGCCCGGCTAACCTGCCCACATTGCCGGCAGACGGAAGACTACGAGCTCGGATGGCTCATGCGGACGAAGAAGCGCCAGCTTCCGCCGCGCGCAGATGAGCGCGACCGCGCTCGCTTCGCCAAAGCCCGCAACTACATGGTCCGGCGCGACGATCAGGTGATGTGCAAGAACATCCGGTGCCGCAAGCGCTTCGAAGTAACGGGTGTGCAATCGGTGGCATTTACTGAATGAACGATTTTCCCTCGGATATAATTTCGGCGCCATGAAACCCACATTCATTCTCCTTGTGCTGTTGGCTGCGTCGGCTGCGCTCGCGGCGCAGGATGCGCCGGAGCTGCGAAAAGACAGCGCCGACCCCATGGAACTGGTGAAGCAGGCGCGCAAGGCCAACAGCGAAGGCAAGCAGGATGAAGCCATTGCGCTTTATCGCAGGGCCGAACAGATTTCTCCGGAGCTGTTTGAGGCGCATCTGGGCGCGGGCGCGGCGCTTGACCTGAAGGCGCAATACGACGAAGCGCGGCGCGAACTGGCGAAGGCCATCGAACTGGCGCCTCCCGAAGCAAAGGTGCAGGCGCTGAAAACCATGGCGATTTCGTACGCCTTCACGCGGCAGCCCAACGATTCGGCCAAATACGAGCAGCAGGCATTCGATCCGCAGCTCGCGAAGCCGGATTATTACGCTGCCGGCGAGACGGCAGATGAACTGGCCCGCATCTACCTGGAATCTGGGGACACCGGCAACGCGCTGAAGTGGTATCGCTTAGGGTATGAAACCGGCATCAAGGAGCCGAATATGCCGGCGGCGCGTAAGGACTTGTGGGAGTTTCGCTGGCATAATGCGCAGGCGCGCGTGGCTGCGCGGCGCAACCAGCGCAGCGAGGCGGAGAAGCAGATGGCTGCCGCCAGGGCCATCTTTGACCGCGGAACAAATACAGACCAGGCTCGTTTCGTGCCGTACCTGACCGGCTATGTGGCTTATTATCTCGGCAACTACAAAGACGCGCTTGCCGATTTGCAGAAGGCTGACCAGCGTGATCCGTTTATCCTGCTTCTGGAAGCGCAATGCTACGACAAGATGAATGATCCGCTGGCCATGGATCTGTATCGCAAAATCGTGACCTTCAACAGCCACAATCCGCCAAATGCCTTCGCCCGCCCGGTTGCGGAAAAGCGGCTCGCCGGCAAGTGAAATTCCTGGCTGTAAGCTCTCAGCTCCGGGCGATTCAGGGATCGTTCGTGCCCTCCGGTTTTTGATTCAGCGCTTCAAGAGAGAGGCACGAAGGTACAAGAAGGAACGGGCGGCCATTTCTCCGTTTGGAAACGCCCACAGTTATTGCATAATTTCCAATATGGACATGCAATACACTGCGGTTTTCGAAGAGATTCCCGAATCCGAAGGCGGCGGTTACGTTGCTCACTGCGAAGAACTGCCAGGCGCTATCGCACAGGGAAAGAGTCTGGAAGAAGCGCGGGAAAACTTGAGAGATGCGATTTCGCTCCTGCTGGAAAGTTATCGCGACGAGACTGAGCGCAATGGTCAGCGGGTCATCCGGGAAAAAATATCGGTACCCCCCGCTTGGAGCGCAACGATCTGCTGCGTCATTTAGGGGCGCACGGCTGCCGCTTACTCCGCGAGGGTGGGAAGCACTCAATCTTCATTAATGATAAGAACGCGAACCGCAGCAGCGTCCCTCGCCACCTGGAGATAGCATCGGGAACAGCCTTGCGAATTTGCCGGCAGCTCGAAATACCCGTGCCCGAAAAACGCTAGTTGCCGAGCATGGCTGAAGTCTGAAAGCTTTGAGCCTGGGGCCTCTCACCATAGATTTGTGGCATCCCGGCTTGTGATAGTTGCACTACGATTCGGTGGTCCTCCTAAAAATTGCTTGATTCAGGGCCAAATACCCGTACAATTCAGGCCCAACCCTGTCTTCCCTGGGCAAGACAGGCAAGTTTTTCCAGGTCATCCCGCAGTCATAGGTTTGTGCAGTGCGCCGTGGGCAGGGGCTCGCGGTGGGCCGAACAAGGAAAGCGGTTCAGCTCGTGCGTGCAGTAACGGGTCTTTTCCGAGATCGCCTGATACGGCGGTGAGCGGGAAGGGCAGGGCTGGATTTGGAGGCACGTCTTTCAGATGGAATTCCAGGACAAGGCTTTGAAGTGCATGGACTGCGGGTCAGAATTTGTTTTTACGGCCGGCGAACAGTTATTTTTTCACGATAAGCAGTTCAGGAACGAACCCAAGCGCTGCAAGGCTTGCAAGTCGAAGCGGCAAGGTTCGATGAGCCCGGCGAGCAGTAGCAGCAGTCCTCCTTCGTACAACAAAGTGGAAACCCGCACCACGTGTTCCGCGTGCGGGAAGGATACGACGGTCCCCTTCAAGCCAACCCAGGGGCGGCCCGTATTCTGTCGCGAGTGTTTCCAGCAGCGCCGCGCTGCTGCCGCTACGGCCTGAGTTCTCCACCACCGGCATAGGTTGAAGGCCACGCTGAAGTGTGCCTGCGGGCCATCATTTACAATCGCAGTCGCATTCCAGATCCCGCCGGAAGCGATGGAAGCGTGGCCCAGAGCCTGATCAAAGCCGTGCGCGGCACGCGCGACCTGCTGCCGCCCGACACCGACACCTGGAATTTCGTGGATGCCGCGGCGCGAGATTGCTTCCGTGTGTATAACTTCCACGAGATTCGCACCCCCATTCTCGAAGACCTCGCATTGTTTCAGCGGTCGGTGGGCGAGGAAACCGACATCGTAGCCAAGGAGATGTTCGCCTGGGAAGATCGCGCGCGGGCCGAGAGCGAAAAAGGGCAATGGCTGGCGCTCAGGCCGGAAAATACGGCAGGAGTGGTGCGCGCCTACATCGAGCACAAGCTGTGGGAGCGGCCGGGGCTGCAAAAGCTGTTCTATATTGGCCCGCAGTTCCGGCGGGAACGCCCGCAGAAGGGCCGGTATCGCCAGTTCTACCAGATTGGCGCCGAGATCATTGGGCCGCCCAGTTCAGGGTCAGAGTCGCCGGCGCGCGACGCGGAAGTGCTGGACATGCTGGCCGCCCTGCTCGACCGGCTGGGCATTGAGCACGTGTCGCTGCAGCTGAATTCCGTAGGCGATCCGGAGGATCGCAGGCAGTACAACGTGCGCCTGCGGGAGGCGCTCGAACCTGTGGCCGGGCAGATGTGCACCGACTGCCGGCGCCGTGCGGTAACGAATCCGCTGCGGGTGCTTGACTGCAAAGTGCCGGCCGACCAGCCGATTATCGGCAGCCTGCCGCGCATTTCCGATCACCTGGGGCCGGCGGCTCGCGAGCACTTTGAGGGATTGCAGCGCATCCTGCAGCGCCTGGAGATTCCCTACAGCATCAACGCGCGGCTGGTGCGCGGGCTCGATTATTACGTGCGAACGGTTTTTGAATTCACTCACGGCGCGCTGGGCGCGCAGAACGCAATCCTCGGCGGAGGCCGTTACGACGGGCTTTCCGAAGCTCTCGGCGGCCCGCGCTCGCCGGGAATCGGCTTTGCCATTGGCGAGGACCGCCTGGTGATGGCTCTTGCCGAAGCGGGCGCGGCAACGGCGCGCGCTCCCGACGTGTTCATTGCGCCTCTTGGGCCGGGGATGAACGCGGAGGCAGCGCGGCTGGCCCACGAACTGCGGCGCCACGATCTGATTGTGGAAACTGGTGACGACAGCTTCCGGCTGAAAAAGTTGCTGGAAACAGCAGCCCGGCTTGGCGCGCACTACGCCGTCATCGTTGGCGAGGACGAGCTTGCGACAGGGCAGCTTGCGCTGAAGGACCTGAGCAGCGGCGAGCAACGGCAGGTGCCGCGTGAGGAGTTGGCGGCGAGAATCATCAAGAATTGAGTAATTTAGTAATTGAGTAATTGGGCATTTAATAGCGGTCCGGGTACAGCGCACCGCTCAATTTCCCAATCACTCAATTCAGTTGCGGGGATTTCACGCCCTCTTCGAGGGCTGGACGCCCTTTCGCGGCGAACGCTCGCTTTGCGAGCTTTCTCGGGCAACGGCTCAATTTCCCCAATTACTCAATTTCTCAATTGCTCAATTCATTTTCCGCTCCGCTTTCCGGCCTCCAGGAACTTGCGCATGCGTTCCACCTGGGCGGGATCAGCATTCGCATTGTGACTGGTGAAGACCAGGCGATGGCCGGCCGGGTCGGTCACCCGCAAATCGCGCGTGTTCCACGGAGTTTCCACGGGCCCTTCGATGGCTGAAGCGCCCATCGGAACGGCTGCACGGGCGGCCTCGGCCAGCGAATCGAGATCCTCGGCGTGAAAGCTCAGGGTCAGCGTGGCGGGCGGCTGCGCCGAAGCCGGCGCCGCCGGAACTACCAGAATGTCCTGATACTTGCGCCGGCGCAGGTGAACCATGGCAGGTTGCCCGCCCATAGTGGGAGCCTGAAAGACCACGCCGAAGCCGAGCGCGTTCCTGTACCACTGAGTGATTCCCGCGACATCATGGACCGATATCGTGGCGAACATGGGCATGGGGTAGATTTCCCAGCCGTTGAACTCGCCCAGGTTGACGGGCTCTCCGCGCTCATCGACGGGGCGCATCGGATTGGATTGTGTTGTCATCCCTTCGTCTCCTTTGTTGCCGCACGAATGAACTGTAAGGCCGCTTCGCTGAAAGGCGGCTTCATTCCTGCCGGCCAGTTCTGTCGCTCCGCGTACATGCGCGACAGCGCCGATTTCACTTCGCCCTCGCCGAGGTTGCTGCCCGGTCCGGAAGCCCAGCGGACAAAGCTCTGGCGAAGCTCGCACCAGCGCGCGGCAAGCTGGCGCGCACAGGGGCTTGCCGGGTCTTCGCCGCGCTCAACTGCGGCTTCCACTTCCGCGATCAATGCGCTCCACGCGCTAGTACCTTCGGCCGCGAGCGCTGGGTCGGCACGGCGCGCCATCTCGGCGAGTTGATTCTCCGTGAAATATTTGGAATACACCTGTTCCCACTCCGTGTGGTTGTGCATGGCGATAACCTCCATAATTTTGCAAAACAGCTCTGG
>JAFAIN010000300.1 GCA_019236695.1 Acidobacteriota bacterium
GCACGTGATCCTGGCAGAGGCCATGGGGTTCGATCTTGCCGCTCGCCAGGTGCGGCTGCGCGAGTTCGCGCTCAGCTATGACTTCCTGGTAGTCGCGGCGGGCGCCACCCACTCCTACTTTGGGCATGACGAATGGGAACAGTACGCGCCCGGGCTCAAGACCATTGAGGACGCGCTCGAGATCCGGCGCCGCATCCTGCTGGCCTACGAAATTGCCGAACGCCGCGCCATAGCCGGTGAAGCCCAGTACCCGCTGAACTTCGTGGTGGTCGGCGCCGGGCCCACCGGAGTCGAGCTCGCGGGAGCGCTGGCGGGTATCGCACGCGAATCGCTTACCCACGATTTCCGCTCGATCGATCCGGCGCGCTCGCGCGTGCTGCTGCTCGAGGGCGGCCCGCGCGTGTTGCCGTCCTATCCCGAAGACCTTTCGCAAAAAGCCCGGCAGCAACTGGAGAAGCTTGGGGTGGAAGTCCACACCGGCAGCGCAGTGAACGCAATCGAGCCTGGGGTGGTACATGCAGGCGAGCAGGCGATTCCCGCCTGCGTGGTGCTCTGGGCGGCGGGCGTGCGGGCATCGCCGCTGGGCGCGGCGCTCGGCGTGGCGACCGACCGTGCCGGCCGGGTCACAGTGGAGCGCGACCTGAGCCTGCCACTGCATCCGGAGGTGTTCGTGGCGGGTGATCTCGCGGCTTTTCAAGGGCCGGGAGGCAAGCTGCTTCCAGGGGTTGCGCCGGTGGCAATTCAGCAGGGCAGGTGGGCGGCAAAGAATATCTGGCGTCGCATTCAAGGCGAAGCCACGCAGGGCTTTATTTATCACGATAAGGGCAGCCTCGCGACCATCGGCCGGTCCGCTGCGGTAGCCGAAATCGGCGCAGCCCACTTCTCCGGCGCCATCGCATGGGTGCTATGGCTGCTGGTTCATATTCTTTACCTGATCGGCTTCCGCAATCGCCTGCTGGTGATGATTGATTGGGCCTGGGCCTACTTCACTCGCGGGCGAGGCATTCGCCTGATTACGGGAAGCACGGAGCTGCCGGGAGCCAGCGAGAAGTAAGTGCGAAATTGCGAAATTGCGAAACTGCGGAATTGTCCGGACCGGGTGAAAAGGCGCGTAATCAAGGCGTCAGGCCGTGGGTGCAGGAAACAATTTCGCACTTCCGCACTTTCGCAATTTCGCACTCTCCTTATCCTTTAAAGGGTTCATCAAAGCTGCCGCCGTAGATGTCGGGCACCTTCGCTCCCATAGGCCGGAGATAGGTTGAGAGCTGGCCGCGATGATGCACGGCGTGGTCCTGCGCAAACTGCAGATAAAGGAACGCGGGCATATTCATCATGCCGAAGAAGGGCAGCGGCTTGAGAAGATCCTGGGTTGACATTGCGCGAACCCGGGCCGCCGCTTTGGCGAACTCCGCCTTGTACCAATCGACCAGCCCCGCTACGGTATTGGCAGGGCGCGGCGGATCGCCGGTCCATTCAAAGTTGCCGTCGGCAATGGCATTCAGGAACCAGACATCGCTTTGTGCCAGGTGGCAGGCGAGGTCCCAGGCGCTGCGCGAATTCGCCTCAGGTTTGTAATCGCGCTTGCTCTCGGGAATGTTGCCGATTACCCGCCGCGTGGTGGCATTCTCCTTTTCCAGCCGCCCCAATGTGATCTCGCGATATGCGGCGGCAATTTCCTGCGTAAAGACCGGCTGGGTAGCAGTAGTCGACATGATGGCTCCTCCTCAAAGGCTTCAAGGATACCAAAATTGCCGAATTGCCGAACTGCGGAATTGCCGAATTGTTGCGATGATGGGTATCCCGGCTCATTGAAGACCATTGCGGTTCGAACCGCAGCCCGCGAAGCGGGCGATAGAGACTAGCCCCGGGCGTAAGCCAGGGGAATCAGTTGCGAATCAAATGCGAGCCCTCGAAGAGGGCGAAAGAAACCACACGCGACGGAACACATTTCTGTCGCCCGCGCCGCGGGCTTGAATTGTCTCCCGGCACAGGTCCCAGGGCTTACGCCCTGGGCTAGTCTATTCCGCCCGCTTCGCGGGCTTGCCCTAACGGCTCCGAGAAATTCCGCACTTTCGCACTTTTCAATTCGGCAATTCCGCAATTCGGCAGTTCGGCAATCCCTAAGATTAGATCAGCGGCAGGCCCTGAATATCCCATGCCAGGTGGTGCACAGCGTTGTGCGTGGCCAGAATTGCCGAGCGCCCGGGAGCAAATGCCAGGCCTACAAGGTTGTGCCCCGCCACCGCGAGCGAAGCCTGGCCCTGCGGAGTAACGCGCACAATGCCGCGTTTCCCGGCCAGCGACCCTGCAACATAGAGGTTGCCCTGAACGTCGAACGCGAGCCCCTGGGGGCGGCCCAGCCCGCGGTAAAAAACGCTGACCTCGCCGTGGGGGTCGACGCGGTAGATGGAATCGAAGCTGGAGGTTGTGGGGCCCGTGACGTACAGGTGGCGGTCAGGACCAAACGCCATATGATAAGCCGAGACGCTCGGTTCAAGCGTGGCGAAGACGAATATCTGCCGGTCAGTTGCAATCTTAAACACAGTGCCGCTGCGATCGCCCACGTAGAGGTTCTGCTCGCGGTCGAAGGCAATTCCGGTGGCAATCCCCATGCCCTCGGCATACACGCTGGTGGCGCCGTTCGGCGCAATTCGGTACACCGTGCCATCGAACCGTGACGAAACATACATCTGCCGCGCGGCATCGAAGGCGATTCCGGTGGCGTTCATCATTTCGCCCACAAAGGGTTTCGCGCTGTACGAAGTATCGATGCGGAAGATTGCGGTCGGAACCTTCTGGCCCCGCGATCCGGAAAACGTCACGTAGATGTTGCCCTCTTCATCCAGCGCGGGATTGGTCACGGGATGAAGGTTTTCGGCGATGCCGACCGCGACCTTAAGCTGGGCCGCATTGCTGCGGCTGCCGTTCATGGCAACCGTTACGTTGCCGGAGTGCACGCCTTCGGGAACCCGGGCAATCACAAACTCATCGGAACTGACGACGATGGGCGCTTCAACGGCTCCAATCTCGACGCGCGGCCTGCCCAAATCGGGCGGCTTGAGCCCCGAGCCCACAATGCGCACCTCGCCCCCGGGCATGGCCGCCGAAGGCATGACGGCATCAATATGCGGTTTACCGTTCAGGTTGCGTTTTCCCAGCATGGCCAAAGTCGCTGCTCAGAACCAGCCCAGCAGGCGCGAAATAAGTTGCAGCGCAGCCAGCCCGTACAGGCCTGCGCCAAGATCGTCCACAACAATTCCGATGCCGCCAGGGAGTTGCTCGAAGCGGCGCACCGGCGGAGGCTTCAGGATGTCAAAGCAACGAAAAAGTATAAAACCGGCGAGCAGAGTTTTCCATTGAAGCGGCGCAGCAATCAGAGTCACCATTTGCCCGGCCATTTCATCAATGACCACATGCGAGGGGTCACTCTGGCGGCAGCGGGCCGCCTCACGGCCGGCGGCGGGAATGCCAATAGCAGTGGCCGCCAGGGCCCAGGCAATCGCCACCGTAATCTGCCAGGGCCGCGGGATTGCATGACCGGCAAAATACCAGAGCAGCACCGTAACCGCCGACGCCCAGGTTCCCGGCCCGGGCCGCAGACGCCCAATGCCGCCGAGGGTGCTGACCGCCCATGCCCAGTTTTTCGGAGGCGCCGCCGCGGGCGTGGGCAGGCTTAGCGCCCCCTTCGTGCCCTGGTTGTGAACCTGGCTCATTCCTCCACGTCTCCGTGGCTCCGCTGTGAGTTCGGGGAGCGCGGCCCGGGCTGCGACTCCAGCGCCTCCGGGTCGGTCACGGGAGTGGAAATCACATAACCTCCGCTCGCCCACTTTCCCAAATCGATGGTGCGGCATCGCTCGCTGCAGAATGGGAACTCGGCATCGCCGCGCGTAACCAGCTTGCGGCACGCTGGGCACCGCAGTGTAATTTTCTCTCCCGCCATAAGTCCCATTCTAAGCGGCCTGCAACCCGGCGTTACGCGCGCATCCTACTCCTGACGCGTCAGGCACCGGGCCGCATACAAGAATGAAGCCACTCCGAAAGCCAGGAAGGCAGCCGACTCGACTTCCACCTGGTGCGTGCTTCCGAGGCCGACTGTGCCCCAGCGAAGACAATCGATTTCCCAGGTGATGGGATTTCCCAAAGCGGCGACCCGGAACCATCGCGGCAAAGGGGCCAGCGGGTAGAACATGTCGCTGGCGAACAGAAACACAAAATAGAAAATCGAGGTCACCGTATTGAAGATGTCATTGCGCCGCGTGCTCAGAGCGAAGATTGCATAGAAGAAGAACCAACTGGCCGTTGCCGCAAGCATTGCGACAAACACCAGCGGCACGCGGCTCCACTGCAAGTGGATGTGAAACAGCGCTGCTCCCAGCGCCAAGGTGAGCACCGTCTGCACCAGGCTGACACCCAGCGTAAACAGGACTTTCCCGAGCATGTAAGCCGGGCGGCTGAGCGGGTAGGTGAGCATCTCGAAAAAAATG
>JAFAIN010000110.1 GCA_019236695.1 Acidobacteriota bacterium
AAGCGTCTTCTCCACAATCTCGCCGCGCAGCAGCCACGTAAAGATACCCATGCATCCGAAAAACACGCCCAGCCGGATATCGAATTGCACAATGCCGGTCATGTACACGTGGTCGGTCGCTACGTGCGCCGGCGTATCGAAATTCCCCCGCTCGAAAAGGGCATGGGCCAGGATCAACAGGCACGGTGCCAGCGCCAGCAGATAAACCAGAACGCCCCGCTTCGACAGCAGGCTCTTTCTCAGTTCGATGCGCAGGATGGCGCCAACTTGGTTCACCCGGCGCTGCCAGGGTTGTTGCATCAGCTTTTCCACCGCCGGCTTCGTCGTCACTCGCTCCCTCCCTCGCTGCCCGCCCCGATCAGGTACTGGTAGATCGAGTTGACGTCTTCATCGGCCGGCGCCACTGCCTCAACATCCACCAGTCCGGCGGCCGCCACCTGGTTCAGCAGGTTGTAAAACCCCTCTGCGTCGCGCGTGCGCAGCAGAATCCCGCGCCCGTCAGAGTTGAGCCGGGCCTCCACTGCGTGATCCTGCACGAAGAGTTGCGAGGCCAGCAGGTTCGGGTTCGAGCACCGCACCAGGATTTGCGCTGGCAGGTCTTTTACTTCGCGGCGTACCTGTTGAATATTGCCTTCCGCCACCACATACCCGCTTGCCATCATGACCACTGAATCGGAAATCCGGTCCACCTCCTCCAGGATATGGCTGGAGATCACTACGTGCATGCCCTGTCGCCCCAGCGATTGGAATAGTGCAATCGTCTCCGCCCGCGCCATGGGGTCCAGCCCGTTCAGTGGCTCGTCCAGCACCAGCACTCGCGGCCGGTGCGCCAGTGCCTGGGCCAGCCGCAGGCGCTGCCTCATGCCTTTGCTGTAGCCTGCTACTTTGCGTTCCCCCGCAGCCGTCAGCTCCACCCGCGCCAGCGCTTCCCATGCCAGCTTGTGCGCTTCCTCGCCCCGCAATCCGTACAGCCGCAGGTAATCCGCAATGAATTCATACCCCGAAAGCGAGCGGGGAAAGGCGTCCCACTGTGCGCAATAACCCAGCAGCGGAAACAGGCGCTCCGGGTCCTTCGGCGAGATTCCCAGCACCTCGATCCGCCCGTCGCTGGGAGTGATCAGGCCGGTCATCAGGTTCATCAGAGTGGTCTTGCCCGAACCGTTCGGGCCCACCAGGCTGGTAATCCCGGGAGCCAGGCTCAAGGTCACCCGGTTAACGCCGAGCACCTCGCCATAAAATTTGCTCACACCCTCGAAAATGATGCGGTCGCCGCTCATCCGCGCACCACTTCCTTTGCTCGCAGCCGCCGGTTCAGCAGCACGAAGCAAAAGCTCGTGGCCGCGCACAGCGTAAGCACCGCCGCGGGAAACGGCGCGGATCTCTGCGGGGTGCCGTCCAACTGCAGCGTCAGCCGGTCGGAAACCCCGAACAGGTAGTGCCACACAACCACCATCAGCCACCAGAAGTTCAACAGGTTGCCCACCCAGGTCTTCAGCACGGCATCCATAGCCGCTCCAAAACCCGCCGGCACAAAGAACACCGCGAATGTCAGTCCTGTCGCCACTACTCGCCAGCGTACCCAGGCAGACAGCGCCAGCGAGAGCGCGCACAGGAACGCGCTCCACAGCAGGGAAGAGGCGATAATTGCGGGGATAAGGCTCAGGTTTTTCGCTGCCCAGCCCGGCTCGCCGATCGAAGCCTGCAGCCCGAACAACAGCAGCGCCGGAATCCAACTGATGATCGAGATCAGCACGATCAGTACCAGCGACTTGCCCAGCACGTAATGCACTCGCGAGAGCGGTCGGCTCAGAAATAACGGCAGCGCGCCGTTGGTCAGGTCCGGCGAAATCAGGGATGGCCCAATCCACGCGGCCAGCAGCAGGCTGAACCAGCCCTGCACCTGCAGCCAGTTGAGGAAGAACATGCGATTGATTGCCAGGAATCCCTGCGCATCAATCATCTTCTGTATGGTTGGTGAATCGCTGATGTAGATGTAAAGCGTGCCGACTACAAACGGCACCAGCGCAAGCAGCACATAGAACGCCGTGAACACGCGCGACGCAAACACGTCGGACCAGCCATAGCGCGTCAGCACCAGGAACCGGCCGGCGGCGGCGGTGTGATCGCCGGAGTACCCGGCATACGCCCGTTTATAAACCGCCATGCGCAGCCTCCTGCGGTGCCCTCTCGGTTGGCGGCGGCGCCCCTCCGCCCTGTTCCGCGTTTGGCGCCCGGCTCTCGTGCATTGCCTTCAGGAAAATGTCTTCCAGCGAGTCGCGGCGGTAATTCAGTTTCCGGATCTGGATCGCGTTCCGGTTTGCAATCCGGTAGATCTCGCGAATCTCCACCTTTTCCGGCATCACGATCTTCATTCGCCCGCCCGGCAGAACAGCGCATTCGCAACCCAGGGCCGTAAGCTGGCCGGCGAACCTGGTGTCCTCGCCCGCTGTTTCCAGTTCCAGGAACTTGCGGTTCGCGCGCCGCTCCGATTCCAGATCGCAAATCCCGGCTATCCTCCCCTGCTTCAGGATGAGCACCTCGTCACAGGTTTCTTCCACATCGCGCAGCAAATGTGAGGAAAGCAGCAGCCGCATCCCGGTTGTGCGGCGCACCTCCTGAATCAGGTGAATCATGCGCTGCCGCGCCGGCGGGTCCAGTCCATTGGTAGGCTCATCCAGAATCAGCATCTCGGGCCCGTGCGCCAGCGCCTGCGCCAGCTTGGCCAGTTGCTTCATGCCCAGCGAGTATTCCCCCAGCTTTCGGTATCGCGCCTCGCCCAGGCCCACGTAGTAGAACGCTTCATGCGCCCGCTCCAGCGCTGCCTTCGGCGGCAGGCCCGAAAGCTCGGCCATATAGCGAACGAAATGCACTCCCGTCATGCGCGCGATGAACGCATCGTTCTCCGGCATGTATCCCACCAGGCTGCGCAGCCGCACCAGTTCGCGATGAATGTCGCAGCCCAGCACGCGCGCCCCACCGCCGGCTGTGCGGTAGAAGCCGAGCAGTGCGTTGATGAGCGTGCTCTTGCCCGAGCCGTTTGGCCCCAGCAGCCCAATCGCGCGCCCATCCAGGGTTCCGCTCAGCCCGTCAAGGATGCGTCGCCCGCCCAGATCAACCGTGAGATTCTCGAGTTGGAGAGTGGAAGCCATTGAGCCATTGAGCTATTGAGTCATTGAGGCATTGAGCCATTGAGGCATCGAGCCATTCCCCAATAACCCAATAGCCCAATAACCCAATAAATCAATTCTACGTTTCCCCCTACTCCCTGGTTCCCTGGTTCGCCTTCAATGGATTGTTTCCCAGCAGCGCCCCTAGCGCCAGCGTGTTCAGGTCAAAGCCGAAATACTTGCTCGAGGTCTGCACTTCGATGCTGCCGGGTTCACCATAAGCCACCACCGCGCTGGGCTTTGAACCGGCCGCAATGGTCTGCAGGCTCTGCAGCGTGCTCGCCGGCAACTGCCCGGCCAGCGGCTGAATCACCGGCGCCAGGTTCTGATACGCCACCGCCGAAAAATCCAGTTGCGGCCCTTCCGGCAGCAGCGCGCGGAACGCGGCCGAACGCGCCAGCGTGTTGCCGTTCTGGTGCGCGTTCAGCGACTTCATCACCAGCGCTATAGACGGTCCGGCAACCAGGTAGCCGTCGGCAAATGTGTAGTCCACTTCCTGGCCGGCCATCACGGTGATCGTATAGAACGTCTGCCCGGATTGCGTGCTGCTGCGGATCGCGGGCGCCGGCCGGTCCGGATGCGCGCCGGCCGCGTACTGCAGCATCTGCTCAATGGCATACTGTGCGCGCTGCGGATCATTCACCTCTGCAACCAGTCGCCACGCGGGAGTGGGAAGCACTGGCCCATCGAGCGCCAGCGCCATGTCGCCCCCCAGTGAAGCGGCCAGTTCGGTAATGAACTGCGGCGGCTGATTGCTGCTGTTCGAGCCCAAGATGTCCTGCAGCATTTGCGCCGGAGCTTTGGACACCATCGCCACCGCGCCCGAGGCATCCGCCGTAATGAAATCCAGCGAGCCGATCGGCGCCGGCCCCGCCAGCCACGAAGCCGCTCCAAGGCGCTGCCCGGTGAAGGCCAGCGTGGCCCGGTTGTCAGCCGTGCCGGTGTTGAAGTCGCGGCGCTCCACTATGAGGTTATCGAGGTTGCTGAAGCCGGAAGCCTGCCACTCCTGCTTTGTGTTGCCTTTCGCCGTGCCGTTGCCCATCATGTCCTTCAAGTCGGCCGCGAACAGCATCCCCGCCCCCCGTGCGTAAGCCGGCAAAATCTTCTGCCCGAATGGGGTCTGCGCGAATCCGCTCGGCCCCTGCTCCAGTTGCTGGTTCATTTGCTTCAGCGCCTCGAAATCCGTGGCGATGACCAGCACATCTTTGCGCACCAGGAACACAGGCTCGTTTTTGTTGCCGCTGGCCTGCTTGAGCGTTTGCGGATCATACACCGCTGCGTCCGGTCCCTGCTGCCTCAGGAAATCGGCCAGCCCTGCCTGCCGTATCTCCGCCAGCACAATCCCGCTCGTCCTGCCGTTGCTCATCTCTGCCATGGCAAAAATGATTTCATCGCCCAGGTACTGGCTGAACTGGTGAATCTTGTTGATGATTTCTTCCGGCTTCGGCCCCTGGTTGTTGCTCCGAAGGCCGTTCCACCACTGTTGCAGAACCGGGCTCTGCTGCAGCTCCTGCTGGAATACCTGGTTCGCCTCCGCCAGCGCCTCGCCGAGGTTCGGAATGCTGGCATACACCCGCGTCTTTACCGGCGCCAGCGGCAGCAGTGCGCTCTGGTAGCGTGGCCCGGGCACCGGAATCTGTTCCAGCTTATGCTTCAGGTTGCTGAACTCGGCCAGCAGCGCCATGTAATGATCCAGGTTGCTGCTCCAGGCAATCTCCTGCTGGATGGGTACGGCGCCAATTTCCGATGTGGTGGTCACTTCGTCGCCGGAATGGAGCAGCGCCTGCCTGCCCGCGTAAGCCACATCCACGTTGCCTTCAATCACCGCAACCCGCGAACCTTTCAAGCCGCTGTTCACCGAAAACACGGTGCCCGTTACGGCCACCCGGCAATCCGGCGAAACCACATAAAAGTGGCCATGCGTGCGGTGTGCCGCCTCAACGATAATGTTGCCGCGTTCCAGCTTCAGCGTTGCATTGCGGCGCGTCGCCAGCAGCGAAAGCTCGGCGCGCTCATTCATCTCCACCCGCGAGCCGTCGGCCATGCGCAGGAAAGCATGCGAATGGCCGGCGGTGCGCAGCAGTTCGCCTTCCCGCACTTCCGCCCCCGCCGCTGCCGGCCGCTCGCCACCCTCCGAAACCAGGTACAGGCCGCCTTCGGCTCCTTCTACCCGCGCGCGAACCCCCGGCGCAGGCGCCAGCATGTAATAGTTCGCCGTGAACCCGCCCAGCGCCGCCACGGCAAACACTGCCGCATACATCAGCAGCCGGCGCGTTCCGCCTTGCTGCTCGTGCCGCTGGAAGGCCTTGATTCCGCGCGCCCACTCCCGCGCTTCCGAGTCGGGCTCGCTCAGTCCGCGGGAGTAGCGCCGGCATGCGCCGCATTCCCGCAAATGGTCTTCCAGCAGCAGCCGGTGTCCGGCCGTAATGGTGCCCGCGTCGCGCTCGGCAAGCAGTTCGCGGAAATCCGTGCAGTTCCGCAGCGTCTCGGCCGCCGCCGTGAAGCCCGGCTCCGCGTACGCCTGCTCGATCTTCTGCCAGGCACGCTCCGCCGAGGCCGAAATT
>JAFAIN010000133.1 GCA_019236695.1 Acidobacteriota bacterium
TCAACTTCCACACTCCGCACTGGCACGGCAACCTCATCCACTACCGCGGCCAGAGCCTCGATGTGCTGCCCGCCATCGGCCCGGCCCAGGCGCTTACGGCTGACATGGTTCCGGATCGCGCCGGCACATGGATGTTCCATTGCCACCTCGACGACCACATGAAGAGCGGCATGCAGACTCTTTACCAGGTGCTCGACAGCGAACCGCAGAAAGCAGCTAAATAGCTGCATCGCTGAATAGCTGAATGGCCGGCTGGCGGAATTGAGGGCCAGCCGGCCATATCTCTTTCCGGCCGCGGCACAGATTGACGCTCGCCGCCGTGCCCGGCTTCTTCTAGTCTTTCTTCAGCGCGGAAGTTCAGTTGTGCGGGTCAGCCGCCGGCCTTCCCTGGCGCTCTTCCTGTGAAGCATGTCCTATCTTTCGGCTACGAACGCACATTGCTGCAACTGCGTTCCATGGTGCTTCGGCAGGCCGGGTATGTGGTGCACGAGGCGTATTCGCTGCCAGAGGCATTGAAGGAAGCCCTTCCCGATTGCATTGACGTAGTGCTCATTTGCCACTCCGTTCCGCGGGACAATGCGGAGCATCTGATTTCTGCGCTGCGCGCGGTTCGGAAATCCCTGCCCATCGTGTGCGTCACGCTCCAGGGGTTCCAGGCGCTCGAGGATTGCATTGCAGTGGCAAACTCGCCCTCGGAGTTGCTCAACGCGGTGCTGCGCGCCGCCTGAGGGCCGCTGAACCCCGGCGCTCTTCTCCTTGTCGCCGGCACGGCAGCGGCGCGCCGGACACAAACAGGCGCCGGATGCGTTATTCCAGGCATGAAGCCTGCAGTTCTGGTTGCATCCCTGCTGTTGGTCGCGGCGCATGCCCAGTTTCGTCTCGAGCCGGCGCCGCCTGTGCCGCCCGCCCTGCTCAAAGCCGGCCGCATTCTCGATGTGGCCAGCGGAGAGTACGTCGCGAATCAGGGGATTCTCACGGATGGCTATCGAATCCGGGCAGTTGGCCCATGGGAGCAGATCGAGAAACAGGCGCCGCCCAATGCGACCTTCATCGATCTTTCCGGCGCCATCGTCTTGCCTGGGCTGATTGATTGCCATTCGCATCTGCTGGTCTCGATGCCGCCCGCCACCGGCGGCGAGAGCATTGTCGCGGCTGTGACACTGATGAGCCCCGAGTTTCGAACCCTCATTGGGGCTCGGCACGCACGAGAATATCTGGAAGCCGGCATAACTGCCATTCGGGTGGTTGGGCATTCCGGCATTCAAGGCGATATCGCGCTCCGCGATGCCATTGCCGCCGGCCTGGTGCCGGGGCCAAGGATGCAGGCTGCAGGCCGCAAGATCACGCCTCCGGGCGGACAGGCGGTCACGCTGCAGCCGTACATTTCCCGGGAGGTGCTGAGCCAGGAATTTCTGCCGGTAAGCGGTCCCGACGAAGCGCGCCGCGCTGTGCGCGAGAACCTTGCGATCGGAGCTGACCTGATCAAGATCGTGGTGGATGCCGGGGCCGGAGCAACCTGGAAGTTTCGTTACCTGGCGCCGGAGGACGCCAGGGCTGTGGCGGAAGATGCCCATCGGCTCGGGCTTCGAGTAGCGGCCCACGCCGAGCACCGCGTAGCCATCCAGACTGCCATCGATGCAGGCGTCGACTCCATTGAGCACGCATCTGAGGCCACCGATGCGCAACTCCAGGCTATGAAAGAGAAGGGGATCTTTTTGGTGGCCACCGATATCCCCGATAATGCCGATGATCCCCCCAGCCGGCAGCTCGCCGATCGCCTGCAGCGAGCAATGAAGATTGGCGTGAAGATCGCCATGGGCTCTGACTTGTGGCTGGCTCCGCGCCAGGGTCGAACGTATGGCCAGGAAGCGCTGCTCGACCTGAAATTCCTCGCAGCCGAAGGCATGCCGAACATGGACGTCATTCGCACTGCCACTCTCAATGCCGCGGAAGCGATGGGCGCCTCTCGTGCCATCGGCCGGATTGCTCCCGGAATGCTTGCCGACATCATCGCGCTTTCGGCTGATCCGTTGCGTGACATCAGCTCGCTCCAGGACGTGCGCTTCGTCATGAAGGGAGGAGAGGTTGTGAAGAACACGATAGCCGCGGGCGAGGTGAAGAAATGAAGCAAAACAAAACAGCGGCCGCCCTCGTCATTCAGCACGCACCGGCCTCCCTTGTGCGATTCCAGCGGCGGGCTGGATTTCCCCTGCTTTGCGTGGCGGCCGCTGTACTCCCAATACTCGCTGCCCACCCCTCCTCCGCGAAACCCAGGCAGGTCGAGCATTGGGTCGGCACCTGGGCGGCCGCGCCGCAGCGCACGAGCAAAGGGCAGATGGAGGAGTATCGCAACCAGACTCTGCGCCTTGTTGTCCACACCAGCGCCGGCGGCAGAACCATTCGGGTGAGGCTGTCGAATGTATTCGGCGAACTGCCGCTGTTCATTGGCCGCGCGCATGTGGCCCGGCGAACTTCCGGTTCGAAGATTGATGCCGCCTTCGATCGGGCTCTCACCTTCGACAAACAGCCCTCCGTAACCATTCCTGCCGGGTCACTCGCGATCAGCGATCCCGTTGAGCTGGATGTTCCTGCATTGTCTGACCTGGCAATAAGCCTCTTTTTCCCTGAACCGGCACAAGCGGGGACCGTGCACATTCTTGCCAGGCAGACGAATTATGTTTCCACCGCAACCGGTGACGCCACAGCCGCTGCAGATTTTCCGGTGTTGAAGACAATCAACTCGTGGCCGTTTGTCACCGGGGTGGATGTGCTGGCATCGTCGCGCGGAGCCGCCATCGTGGCCTTCGGCTCGTCGCTCACCGATGGCGACGGATCAACCAGGGATACGAACCGGCGCTGGCCCGATGTGCTGGCCGAGCGGCTGCAGAGATCTGGGGCAACCGGGATTGGAATCCTGAATGAAGGCATCATTGGCAACCGCCTGTTGAGCGATAGCGCAAGCCCCCGCCAGTCGGCTGGCCCGCCGCCTTTGGGACCGGTTTTCGACACACTGGGGCCGGCGCTGGGTGAGGCGGGGGTAAAGCGCTTCGAACGCGACGTGATATCCCAGCCAGGCGTCAAGTACGTCATCCTCGCTCTTGGCGTCAACGACATGCTGTTCCCGGGGACGTTTGTGCCGGCGGCAGAGGCCGTGACTGCCCGGGAGTTGATCGCCGGCAATCGTCAATTGGTCGCCGCGGCCCACAGCCACGGAATTCGCGCGATCGGCACTACCATTCCGCCATTCGAGCATGCCCTGTTTCGCGATCCACCCTTTAACAGGTTCTACAGCGTGGAGAAGGAAAAAATAAGGCAGGAGGTCAACGCCTGGATTCGCAGCACTCATGAATTCGATGGAGTCATCGACTTTGATGCGGCAGTGCGCGATCCTGGCCATCCCACTCAGATCCTGCCGGCTTACGACAGCGGCGACCACCTGCACGTCAACAATGACGGAAATGTCGCACAGGGAAACGCAGTTCCTTTGGCGCTGTTTCGCACGCGTTGACCATGCCCAATCACAAATGCCGCCGTTCCCGGAGTCAACGGTGCTTGATGAAAGTCCCATCCTGCAGTTCGCTCATGGCCTGCTTCAATTCCTCCGGATGGTTCATCACGATGGGGCCATACCAGGCTACGGGCTCTTCCAGCGGCTTTCCCGAGACCAGCAGGAACCGCATGCCTTCCGGCCCCGCCTGGACCACGAGCTCATCGCCACGGTCGAACAGCACCAGCGAATGGTTGCGCGCATCGTAGGCCGGGGCTGCTTCCGGTTCGGCGGTATGCTCGGTGAGCACCGCGCGCGGCGCCGAGGAATCGCGGAATGTGCCGGCGCCGGCGAATACGTAGGCAAAGGCATTTCGCGCGACATCCACTTTGATCCGCTTGCGCGTATTCGGCGGTATCGAAATATCCACGTAAGCCGGATCGGCAGCCACGCCCTCCACCGGCCCGCGCCTGCCCCAGAACTCGCCGCAGATGATGCGCGCCATCGCGCCGTCGTCCTCGGCCACCTCGGGAATGGCGCTCGACGGAATGTCCTGGTACCGCGGGTCCGTCATCTTCAGCCGTGCCGGCAGGTTTGCCCAAAGCTGAAATCCATGCATCCGGCCGCGGGAATCGCCTCGCGGCATCTCCTGGTGCAGAATGCCGCTGCCCGCAGTCATCCACTGCACGTCGCCGGCCGCCATCCTGCCCCGGTTGCCCAGGCTGTCACCGTGCTCCACCGAGCCGGCCAGAACGTACGTTATGGTTTCAATGCCACGGTGGGGATGCCATGGAAAACCGGCCACATAATCCTCGGGCTTGTCGTTCCGGAAATCATCGAGCAGAAGGAACGGGTCGAATTCCTTCGTCTTTCCGAAGCCGAAAGCGCGCTGCAGCTTCACGCCCGCTCCTTCCACAGT
This sequence comes from Acidobacteriota bacterium, assembly GCA_019236695.1. Classification (GTDB taxonomy): domain Bacteria; phylum Acidobacteriota; class Terriglobia; order Terriglobales; family Acidobacteriaceae; genus JAFAIN01. Next base: position 4,407 of record JAFAIN010000133.1, read on the forward strand.
CCCTTTGGTTTCAAGAATCTGCTTCACCGGCCGGAGGCTCATAGTGGCTCCTTCCAAGCATTGGATGCTCCAGAATCCAAAAAGTCTCGACGTAAAGAATCCTTATATAATGATATTTCAGCTCTCGCCGTTCCGGCTGCGAAAGGCGCTGCATGCAATCCCGGGGCAAAGAAATCACGGCTCCCCATCTATGGACCGTCCTCACGCGCAGCCATCGCGCTGTCGAAAAGCTGGCCGAGGGCAGCATTGCGCGCACCGGCCTCTGCCTCACCGATTTTGCCGCACTTGAAGCGCTGTTGCACAAGGGCCCGCTGACCATTACGGAGCTGCAAGGCAAAGTGCTGCTGGCCAGCGGCTCCATGACGGCAGCGGTCGATCGCCTTGAGAAGCGTGGCCTGCTGCTGCGCAAGCCAAGCCCGGCAGACCGCCGCGCCCGCGTCCTCGAACTCACGCAGCAAGGCCGGCGCCTGGCGCAGTCGTGTTTCCAGCGGCACGCCCATGACCTGGAGGCGCTGATGGCGGCGCTTTCGCGGAACCAAAGAGCCGCGCTGTGCTCCTCCCTGAGGAAGATCGGCTTGCGCGCCTCGAATATCATCGAACAGCAGCCTTGAACCGAGGTTTGTGCCGGAAAAATCCATGGCTGAACCCAGTGCTCCTGCCGCGCTCACGACTTCTCTCCCCGGGGAGATTTTTCCCGCGCTCAACGAAGGCCAGATGCGCCGCCTGGTTTCTCATGGCACGCCTCGCACCGTGCGAGCCGGCGAGGTGCTCGTGGAACTTGGGGATGGAGAAATACCCGTGTTCGTCGTCGTCGCGGGCGAGCTGGAAATTGTGCGGCCTTCCTTCACGCAGGAAACCCTGATTCGCGTGATCGGGCCGGGGCGCTTTACCGGCGAAATCAATACGCTTTCAGGGCGCCATGCCTTTGCGCGGGTTCGCGCCCGCCTGGATTCCGAAGTCATCCAGATTCCGCGGCCCGGCCTGCTTGCGCTGGTGCAGACCGATGCGGAGCTGGGCGAGATCCTGATGCGGGCCTTCATTTTGCGCCGCGCCGAACTGCTCGCGCAGGGACTCGGCGACGCTACGCTGGTAGGGTCCAGCCATTCCGCCGACACCCTGCGCATTAAGGAGTTCCTGACCCGCAACGGGCATCCCTACGCCTACATTGACGTGGAACGCGATCCGGATATAGACGGCGTTCTTGGCCGGTTCCATGTTTCGCAGTCTGATATGCCGGTGCTCATTTGCCGGGCGCAGTCAGTCCTGCGCAACCCCGGCAATCGTGAGATTGCCAGGTGCCTTGGGTTCAATGACGCGGTGGACGAAAGCCGCATCCGCGATCTGGTCATCGTCGGCGCCGGCCCTGCAGGCCTGGCCGCCGCCGTGTATGGCGCCTCCGAGGGTCTGGACGTCCTGCAGCTCGAAACTTACTCGCCGGGAGGGCAGGCCGGCTCCAGTTCACGAATCGAAAACTACCTGGGATTTCCCACCGGAATAACCGGCAATGAGCTGGCTGCCCGCGCCTACACACAAGCGCAGAAGTTCGGGGCGCAGATGCTGCTCACCACCGGCACGCGGCTGGCGTGCAATCGTCGTCCTTATGTCATCGAACTGGAAGATGGGGTGAGAGTTCCGGCGCGGACCGTAGTGATTGCCACCGGAGCAAGATACCGCAAGCTTCCCATCCGCAGCCTCGCCCGCTTCGAAGGCGCCGGCGTGTACTACGGCGCAACTTTCATTGAAGCGCAGCTATGCCGGGGCGACGAAGTCATCGTGGTGGGCGGCGGCAATGCGGCTGGCCAGGCTGCCGTATTTTTGTCGCAGAATACAAAGCACGTATATCTATTCGTCCGGGGCTCCGGGTTGGCTGACACAATGTCGAAATACCTGATCCGCCGCATCGAGGAAACCCCGGGCATCACGCTGCTGCCGCACACGGAAATTGTGGATCTTGCCGGCGAAGACCACCTCGAACGCGTAACCTGGCGCGACAACCAGACCGGCAAAACTGAAAACCGGAACATCGCGCATGTGTTTGTGATGACCGGCGCCGAACCCAACACCGCCTGGCTCGAGGGTTGCGTCGCGCTCGATCCGAAAGGCTTCATCAAGACCGGCATCGATCTTTCGCCGGAAGATCTGGCCGCCGCCCACTGGCCGCTGGCCCGCCGCCCATACTTGCTGGAAACAACCTTGCCCGCTGTTTTTGCCGCGGGCGATGTGCGCGCCGGCAATGTCAAGCGCGTGGCTTCGGCCGTCGGCGAGGGCTCCATCGCCATCTCTTTTGTCCACCAGGTGCTCAAGGAGTGAGGCAATAAAGTCTGACGATTGAAGTGAAAGATTCACATTCGAGAAGCAGGCCTGTATAAGTAGCAGCGAGGAAACTATATGCCGGTATCGGCGGTCACGACGGCAGCCACGAACAGGATTAACTGGCCGCGAGTGCTGGGCTGCGGAGCGCTTGCGGGCGTCGTTTGGATCGTGCTCGGAACCCTGCTAACCGCGCTGCTGGCGCGCGATTTCATCGCGCTTCCCGGCAATCGCCTGGGCGCGCCTACGCCGGGCTTTATCGTGTTCAACATTGTGCTCGATCTGCTCACCGGCATGGGCATAGTGTGGCTGTACGCCGCAATCCGTCCCGGCTATGGCGCAGGCCCGAAGACGGCGGCGGTTGCAGCATTCGCGGTGTGGTTCATCGTGAGTCTCGAAGATGGTATCTGGTGCTCCTTCGGATTGTTTCCGGCGCGCACCGTCATTCCGCTGATATTCGGAACTCTGCCCGCGCTCATTGTGGCTGCGCTTGCGGGCGCCAGGTTCTATAAAGAACAAGGAGCAGCGTGAGCACAACCCCTGCAATACAGCTCACGGGCCGACCCTCTCCCAAGGCTCTGGCACGAATCGCGGGCCTGTGCCAGGCGCTGGAAGGCACGACCGCAACCTTTGGCCAGGTCCAGGTGATGGGAAGCCTTTTTGTTGCCGGCAATGCGGCCGCCAGCGCCGGCAACATCGTCGCGCACGAGCGGCTGTTCTGGCTGGGATTTGCCTCGTCGCTCCTTGGCGCCATCTTTCATATCGCATGGGCAGTAGTGATGTATTTTCTGCTCCGTCCCGCCGGCCGGAAGACCTCGGCCTTTGCTTTATCCGCCATTCTCGTAGGCTGCGCCATCCAGGTGGTTACGGCTGTGCTGTACGTTGCTCCCATGGTTGTTCTGAAGGGAGCCGCCGCATTGAGTTCGTTTACGGCGGCGCAGGTGCAGGCGCTGGCCTTCACTTTCATGCGGCTGAATAGCTACGCCTTCAACATGTATCTGGTGTTTTTTGGATTATGGTGCGCTCTCACCGGCGTGCTGATCATGCGGTCCAGATTCATGCCGCGCATATTAGGCGCCCTGCTGACCATCTCCGGCATCGGCTGGATGACCTACCTGGTGCCGCCCGTCGCCGTGCACCTGTTTATTCCCTATCTCGCAGCGGCATCGGCCATCGGCGAAATCCCGCTGCTTTTATGGCTGCTCATTGCGGGTGTAAATAACGAGCGCTGGCATCAGCAGGCCCGCTCCGCCGCGGCTTGATGGCGTGACTCTCCGTGGCTCTGTGCCTCAGTGGTGAAGTTGGGCGGGTAATAAGATGGCGGCAGCATGACCTTCAGCAACTGCTATGACGACGCGAAGCGGGCGCAGTCCTATGCTCAACTGGCGTTTGCCAATACGTATCACCTGGCATTTCGCGACCTGCCCCAGATACTGGCCGAGCTCCTTCCGGCCGGCGGCCACGCTCTCGACTTCGGTTGCGGAACCGGGCGCTCGACCCGTTTTGTGCGCGAACTGGGTTTCGAAACCGTCGGCGTTGATATCGCCCCCGAAATGGTCGCCCGGGCGCGCGCGCTCGATCCGGGCGGCGACTACCGCCTGGCCAGGGACGACGATTTCGGCGAGTTCAAGCCGGCGAGCTTTGATCTGGTCATGTCACTATTCACCTTCGACAACATTCCCGGTTCCGATCTCAAGATACGGCTCTTCCGCGACCTCGGCGCGCTGTTGAAGCCTGCGGGAAAGATGGTGAGCGTGGTGTCGTCACCCGAGATCTACCTGCACGAATGGGCGTCGTTTTCAACGAAGGATTACGCAGCAGAAAACCGGAAGGCTCGATCCGGCGATACGGTCAGGATCGTCACTACGGATTTGCCCGACCGCCGACCCGCCGAAGACATCCTGTGCGACGATGATTCCTATCGCCAGATTTATGCGGCTGCGGGCCTTTCGCCGGTCGCAACCTACAAGCCGCTGGCCCGCGGTGATGAACCCTACACCTGGGTAAATGAAACAAAGATCGCGCCCTGGGTCATCTATGTTTTGGGCCGAGCATGACCCGGGCGCAATAGTTCGCGACAAAATTCGGCAATTTCAGATTCGGCAATTCCGCAATGCTTCTCGGAGCCGCTCGGCCGCGCTCTCCGGCGTGATGTCACGCTGCGGCATGGCGAGCATCTCATATCCCACCATGAACTTGCGCACGGTTGCTGAGCGGAGCAGGGGAGGGTAGAAGTGCGCGTGGAGGTGCCACTCGGGGTGCGCAGTGCCATCCGTGGGCCGCTGGTGGAACCCCATCGTGTAGGGGAAGAGAGCGTCGAACACGCAGTCATACAGGCCAGCCAGCCGGTGCAGGATGGAAGCCAGTTCGCGCCGGCCGGCTGCGCTGACCACGGCGAGATCCGCAACATGGGCTTTGCTGATCAGCAGTATTTCGAATGGCCAGACCGCCCAGAACGGCGCCACGGCAATGAAGCAGTCATTTTCAACAACTGTTCGCACTGCCCGCTGCTTCTCGAGCTCAGCATAATCACACAGCAGGCATGAGTTGTGCTTTTGAGCGTACGCATGCAGTTGCTGTTGTTCTTTCGCCGGCTCATTCGGCACTTCAGCCGTAGCCCACACCTGGCAGTGAGGATGCGGATTGCTGGCGCCCATCATGGCGCCGCGGTTCTCGAAAATCTGGACGTACGCAACCGAAGCGCTGTCCCCAAGCTCTTGCCAGCGCTCTGCCCACACATCCACCACGCTCGCTACTTGCTCCTCTGGCATGCTTGCCAGAGTGAGATCGTGGCGCGGCGAAAAGCAAATGACTTCGCACGCCCCCGGTTCGCCCTGTGCAATCAGCAGATTGTTGTCATTTGAGAATTCGTGAGGCGTATCGGGCAGCAGTGCGGCGAAATCGTTCTCAAAGACGAAGGTGGAAGTGTATTGCGGGTTGCGCGCGCCGCCCGCGCGCGCATTTCCGGGGCATAAATAACAATCGGGATCGTATTGCGGCTTCGCTTCCGCAATCAGCGTCTCCGTCTGTCCCTGCCATGGTCGCTTTGTGCGGTGCGGCGAAACCAGCACCCACTCGCCAATGAGCGGATTAAAGCGGCGGTGCGGATGTTGGTTCAGGCTCAGCATTCGGTGGTCGCGGGGGCGTCGTAGCCGTGGGGATGCCTCGTATGCCAGTCCCAGGCGCTGGAGATGATGGCCGCAAGGTCAGGGAATCGGGGCGCCCATCCCAACTCACGCCGAATCTTTTCCGAGCCGGCCACCAGGATCGCCGGGTCGCCGGGCCGCCGCGGGGCCTCTACCTCGGGAATGGGATGGCCGGTGACGCGCCGCGCCGTTTCAATGACTTCGCGCACACTGAATCCGCGCCCGTTGCCCAGATTGAAGATCAACTGGCTTTCGCGCTTCAGGGCTTCCAGTCCCAGCAGGTGCGCCCCTGCAAGATCAAGCACGTGAATGTAATCACGAATGCAGGTGCCGTCTGGCGTGGGGTAGTCGCTTCCGTAAATCGAGATGCTCTTCCTCTGCCCCAGCGCTACCTGCAGCACCAGCGGAATCAGGTGCGATTCAGGATGATGCGCTTCACCCAGGTTCCCGGCAGCTCCCGCGGCATTGAAATATCGCAGGCTGGCATAGCGAAATCCGTGGACCCGGTGGAACCACGCCAGCATTCGCTCAACCAGCAGCTTCGATTCTCCATAGGCGTTCGCTGGGCGCAGCGCATCGGTTTCCTCAATCGGCGTGCGTTCCGGCTCGCCGTAAACTGCCGCGGTTGACGAAAAGACCATTTGCCTGATGCCTGCCGCCAGCATGGCCTCGAGCAGCGCCAGCGTTCCCGCCGTGTTGTTGCGGAAGTAGCGTTCAGGGGCCTGCATGGATTCGCCGGCCTCGATCAGAGCGGCGAAATGCATCACGGCATCAATTTTGCGCGTGCGAAATATCTCATCCAGCTTTTGCCGGTCGGCAATGTCGCCGGCAATGAACTCGGTCCCATCCCCTACGGCTTCGCGGTAGCCGTGGGTCAGGTTGTCGACCACCACAACTTCATGACCGCTCTTGCGCAGTTCGGCGGCAACCACGCTCCCGATGTAACCTGCGCCTCCGGTGACCAGAACCTGCAAACTATTCCTCCCGGGTTACTTCGCCTGCGCCGGCGGCTGCATGAGTCGTATACATTTCGGGCCGCACGCCAAAAATGCGGTTGTACTCCTCCGCAACAGCATCCTGGAATTCCGCAACCTTTGCGTTCCTTACCAGGCTCACAGTGCAGCCGCCAAACCCGCCGCCGGTCATGCGGCTGCCTGCGGTCCCGGGCGCCTTTTGGGCCAATGACACCAGAGTGTCAAGCTCCCGGCAGCTCACTTCGTAATCATTGCGAAGGCTCTCATGCGAAGCCAGCATCAATTCTCCCGCGCCGCTGCAGTCCCCGCTCCTGAGGGCGGCGGCGAACCGAAGCACCCGCGCGTTTTCGCTGATAACATGGCGGCAACGGCGGTATAGAACCGGCGGCAGCTCTGCTCTATGCTCTTCCAGTTGCTCCAGCGAAACATCGCGCAGCGCCCGAATGCCCGGCAGGAAGCGCTGGAGTATGCTCACCCCTTCTTCGCACTCCGCGCGGCGCCGGTTGTATTCACCTCCTGCAATCCGGTGCTTGATCATCGTATTTGCAATGACGATGGTGAGCTCGGAAGGCAGCGGCACCAGTTTGTATTGCAGCGACCGGCAATCCAGCAGCAATCCGTGCCCGGCCTCGCCATGCGCCGCGATGAATTGATCCATGACGCCGCAGCGAGCGCCCACAAACTCGTTTTCGGCGCGCTGGCAAAGCAAGGCGATTTCCTCTCGGTCCAGTTCGCAATCGGAAATCCCAAGCAGCGCGACCGCGGTTGCAACTTCCAGCGAGGCTGAGGAACTCAAGCCCGCTCCCAGCGGGACATTCCCCCAGAGCACAACATTTGCACCGGCGCGCGTGCCGTGGCCGGCTCCCAGCACGTGGGCCACGCCTCGCACGTAATCCGTCCAGTCGTGTGCGGGAACGGTTTCGTCGCTGCCGAAAATGCGTTCCTCACCCAGGTTGAGCGAGCTGATGTGCAGCTCGGCGTCATCCCGGGGCGCGATCGCCACCCAGGTGCTGAACTCAATCGCTGCCGGCATGGCGTAGCCCTGGTTGTAATCAGTGTGCTCGCCAATCAGGTTTACCCGGCCGGGCGCGCGAAAGATGCGGGGTTCCACGCCAAAACGCCGGCGGAACTCCTCGCGCAAACTGCGTTCCGCATTAGCATTGCTTGCCGCCATCGCTGCCGGATGTGAGGTGGTCATTTGACTCCGAGCTGGCGCGGGCGTCATCGCCGCGACTTCGGCCTGGTTTTGCGCTCCAGGTTCAGAGCAACCGCAGCGCGAATGAGAGTCTTCAGCGCGGCCTCATTCACCATTTCGCCCTCGCGAATATCGATGGCTCGCCTCACGTTGCCCTCCAGGCTGGAGTTGAACAGGCCCGCAGGATCTCTTAGCGCAGCTCCTTTGGCAAACGTCAGCTTGACCACGTTCTTGTAGGTTTCACCGGTGCAGACAATCCCCCCGTGCGACCACACCGGGGTTCCCCTCCATTTCCATTCTTCCACCATCTCCGGATCAGCGTTACGTATAATCTCGCGCACTCTTGCGAGCGTCTTCCCGCGCCAGTCACCCAGTTCCTCGATCCGCCGATCGATTTGGGCCGAGGCGGATGGCGCAGTGGAAAAGCTCTTCATAAGGAACTCCAATGTCTCGGGCTATTCTAGTGGTAGCCGCCCGCACTGTCGCCATGCGCGAGCTTCGCGCATCATCTTCCGCTGCCCCATCCCGTTTTCGTTGCAACCAGCGGGTTTCTACTGAATCGAATCTGCTGTCTGGAAAGGAAGCCGCATGAACGAGCCGCACGCTGGCGCATCGCGCCGCGCCGCCCACCCGCTGGTACAGAAGGCGCTGGCCTCCCGGCCTGCCATTGCGCAACTGGTTGGATTCGACGTAGCTCAAATCGCTGATGGCCGCGCCGTTGCCACGCTGCATGCCGGCCCGCAACATGCCAACCCCATGGGCACGCTGCACGGCGGAGTGCTGTGCGATTTGGCGGATGCCGCCATGGGCATGGCCTTCGCTTCAACCCTGGCCGCGGACGAATCCTTCACCACCACTTCGCTGGCCATACATTTCTTTCGGCCCGTATGGCAGGCGAAGCTGACGGCCGAGGCCC
>JAFAIN010000050.1 GCA_019236695.1 Acidobacteriota bacterium
CCGCATTCCCGATCGTTCCGGGCTGCCCGCCCTGAAGAACTACGCTCACCTGCAGCTTGCAAGCGGCGAGCGTCGCATTGTGGGCTACACGGAAGCTTCGCGGGGATGCCGGCACATGTGCCGCCATTGCCCGGTGGTGCAGGTATATGGTGGGGCATTTCGCGTGGTGCAGCCGGAGATTGTGCTGGCCGATATCCGCAGGCAGGTAGCCGCCGGTGCGGAGCACATCACGTTCGGCGATCCTGATTTCTTTAACGGCCCGGGCCACGCGCTCGCCGTTGTGAAAGCGCTTCACCGCGAATTTCCGGCGCTCACTTACGATGTCACCATCAAGATCGAGCACTTGCTGAAGTTCTCATCGCGACTGCCGGTGCTGCTCGACACCGGTTGTGCCTTTGTGACCAGCGCTGCGGAATCGCTCGATGACCCTGTTCTGGCATTGCTCGAAAAGGGCCACACGCGCTCCGATTTCTTTCGCGCAGTGGAGTTGATGCAGGCTGCCGGGCTGCCGCTGGCGCCCACGTTTATCCCGTTTACTCCCTGGACGACCCTTGCGGGCTACCAGGACCTGCTGCGCCAGAGTGCGGATGCCGGGCTGGTGGAGAACGTGTCGCCGGTTCAGTTTGCCATCCGCCTGCTGATTCCTCAAAGGTCGAGATTGCTGGAGTTGCCGGAAGTACGGGCTCGGATTGACGGATTCGATGGGGAAATGCTCAGTTACCGCTGGCGGAATCCCGACCCCACAGTGGATGAGTTGCAGGCACAAGTCGAGCAGGATGTGGCCGCGGCGGGCAGGGAAGGCCTTTCGCGCAGCGAAGCGTATTCGCGCATCTGGAACCTGGCTTGCGAAGCTTCGGCCGCATCCGCCATGCCCGAACTGCCTGCTCGGGCGACCATCCCGTTCCTTACGGAGCCCTGGTATTGTTGAGCCGAACCGACGCCGGAGCAGTTGGCTCCGGTATAACGAGGATGACGTCTCACAGCACTTCCGGCGCAGCGGGGGCTTCGCAACCGAAGCCATTGTGGCTTGCCCTCATGAGCCTGGTGGTTACCTGCATGCTGCTGCCGCTCGTCATCATCGCAGTGCAATTCGTCCGCCTGCGCTGGCAAATGCGCAATCCTCTGGAACGGGCGGTTGCGGGTTCGGGCATAGCCTCCGGTGTCGGCTCCGGGGAAGTGATTGTGGTTTTCGCTCTGCTCTTCGGCGCCACTTTCGTTGTAGCCCGGCGACTATTGCCACGCTCCTGACGAAGTTCTGGGCCGCGCGACTTCCATGGCCTGCGCGCTTGCTTGTGCTAACGTAATCCCCGCAACGTTCCCCAGGACTCTAGAGCGCGGCAGGAACGCGAGGGAGGGCTGAATGAGGAAAGCTCTCATTATTGGCATCGACAACTACGCCGGTCATGAGCTCACCGGCTGCGTAGCTGACGCGCGCGCCATCGCGCAGGTCTTGCAAACCAACGGCAACGATGAACGCAACTTCGACGTCAAGCTGATTACCGGCCCGGTGCCCGGAGCCGACGGCAAGATCGCGCCTCCTCCCGCCGACCAAACGGTGGATGAACTCAGCCCGCCGGGCGGCGTCAGCCGCGCGCTGCTCAAGAAAGAAATTGATGCGCTCTTCGCCGACGATTCCGATATCGCGCTCTTCTATTTCTCCGGTCATGGCGCCATGACGAACGTCGGCGGCGTCATCCTGACTTCCGATTTCCAGAGCTATGACGAAGGCGTCATGATGAACGAGATCCTCGCCTACGCGAATAAATCAAAGGCCAAAGACAAAATCGTCATGCTCGATTGCTGCCATTCCGGCGCTTTCGGAACCCCGCGCGAAGACGGTACCAACGTGGCCGAGCTTAGCGAAGGAATGACGGTACTGACGGCCGCGCGCGACATTCAGGTTGCAATGGAAAAAGGGGGGCATGGCATTTTCACGTCCCTGGTGCTTGACGCTCTGAACGGAGGCGCCGCTGACCTGCGCGGCCACATCACTCCCGGCAGCATCTACGCCTATGTCGATCAGGCGCTCGGCTCCTGGGATCAGCGGCCGATCTTCAAGACCAATGTTACCCGCACCACGGTGGTGCGCAGCCTGCCCCCGGCAATTCCCATCCTGATGTTCAAGAAACTGACGGAATACTTCCCGGCCGCCGACGCGGAATTCAAGCTCGATCCGTATTTCGAGTTTTCCAATCCCAGCGCCGACCCGGCAAAAGTGGCCATGTTCAAAATTCTGCAGAAGTTCTACGGTGTGGACCTGATCGAGCCGGTTGGCGAAGAGCACATGTACTACGCCGCCATAAACTCTAAGTCGTGCAGGCTGACGCCCGCAGGCCGCCAGTATTGGCGCCTTGTGAAGGAAAAGCGCATACCGTAGGGAAATGCAGAGTGCCGCTCCGGGCTTGTTTGTGAGCCCGGCAATAAGCTTGCAAGTCAGGCCCACGGGCGGGTGCGCGGCCTCAGCCGCTTCCAGCGCCGCGCCGTCTCCCCGACCACCCGCCTGTTCGGAGCGTCATATCGTCGCCGTTACGGAGCGGTGATGTCGCCGCGGTCACGCGGTTTTGCCGCTGTGGCGGATTGACTAGTGACAGGCCGCTTCATGTCGCCGCCGTCGCGGGCGGTCATGTCACCGCCATCGCGGGCGGTCATCTCGCCGCCGTCACGGGCGGTCATGTCGCCGCCGTCGCGGGCGGTCATGTCACCGCCGTCGCGGGCAGTCATGTCACCGCCATCGCGGGCGGTCATGTCACCGCCATCGCGGGCGGTCATGTCGCCGCCGTCGCGGGCGGTCATTGTTTTCTTCTCTTCTGCCATTGCGTAATCCTTTCAGTTTTGCTTTCAGTTTTCGGTTTCAGTTCTTGCCGGCCGTCGCGGCTTCCCTTATTTGCTGGGGCGCATGTGGGTCCCGCCGAAGCGCCTTTAAATCCGGCTCCTTGCCTGCCTCCTGCGGGGGAAAGCCCAACTGCAAAGCCTTTGTCATCAGAGTCACAGCCTGAGTACGATCACCCAGGATCTCGTACGATTCGGCCACGCGCTCAATTACTTGCGGATCGTGAGGCGCCAGTCGCAACGATTTCCGCATGAGCGGCAAGGCATGGCCCGCATCGTGCAGCGAAGCATAGAACTTTCCCAACCGGGATACAAGAAAGGGTTCTTCCGGCGTGGTTTTCAGTTGCAGGTTGGCGAGTTCGACCGCCTTCCTGTAGTTCGCCGCTGCTTCGTCGCTTTTTCCCGCCTTACGGCAGGCATCAGCGAGGCTGCCGCGGAATTTCCAATCTTGCGGCTGCGCGTCGGCCGCCCGCTTGAACATCGGAATCGCCTCGTCATACCGGCCCTGGGATACCATCAGATTGCCCAGCGCATTCGCGCTGCGAACATAATGGGGGTCATATTGCAGCGCCCGCTCAAAATCCTGGCGCGCTTTGTCCGGCCTGCCCTGGCGGTTATGGATTAATCCAAGGTTGTAGTGCACCCGCGCATTGTCGGGCGTTTTCTCCAGCGCCAGTTTGAGGGCGTCCTCGGCCGATTTGTAGTCGCCGGTGTCAATCTGCAACGCGCCCAGCCAGAACGGAAACCGCCAGTCTTCCGGCGCGAGGTCAATGGCGATCTGGAGTTGGGCTTTTGCTTCGGTCAAGCGGTTCTGCCGCCGGTAAGCTTCGGCGAGCTCTGCGTGAATGTCGGCGCTGTTTGGATCCAGCCTGCCGGCGCGCTCCAGTTCATCCAGCCCCAGCGCATCCTTGCCTTGGGCGACGTGGATCATTCCCACCGTCATCTGCACCAGAGCATTATCAGGATCATTCGCGTAGGCGCCTGCGGCATTGTGGTTGGCGTTATCCGCCCACTTCTTATCGGTGGTGTCGGCATACATGCGCCAATCGGCGCGAGCCAGGCCTGCCTGCGCCAGCGCGAAATTCGGCGATTCGTCCAGCGTCTTCTGGTAAAGCCTGATCGCGTTCTCAGTGCTGCCCGGCTTGTCGAATCGGCGCAGGGCCTCTTCTGCCGCAAGATAATCTTCATAGGCAGCGCGCGTCGTTCCCGCTCGCATAGCACGCATCTGCTTCGCGATGCGTGGCCAGAACAAGCCGCCGGCGCCGAGTACGACCAGCAGAACGGCGAGCAACGGGGCCCACGGCTTCCGCCGGTTCCGGTCATCTGAGCCCCGAATCCCTCCGGGGATGGTTGCGCGCAGGGATTCGCCCATCGCCGCTTCGCGCAGAGCTGAGCCCATATTGGCCGCGCTGGGATACCGGTGTTGCGGGTCGGGGCTGGTCGCTTTCCGCACCACCTGCTGCAGCGCAACCGAAACCGCCGGCGGCAACTCTATTTCCCGGCCGCTCTGGCCGCTTTCGCGAAGCGGGTAGCCGCCGGTGCAGAGGAACAGAAGCAGTACACCCATGGCGTAGATATCGGTTTGCACCGAAGCGGCCAGCCCGGCATGCAGTTCGGGCGCCATGTAAGGGGGTGTACCGGCGAAGCCGCCGGCAAATCGCAGTTCCTGGCTGAGCCCAAAATCCATCAAAAGCACGCGCCCGCCATCGGCGCGCATCGCATTGTTGGCCTTTATGTCGCGGTGCAGCAATCCCGCCTGGTGAACGGCCGTCAGTGCGTCGCACAGGTCGGCGGCCATTTCCGCTGCTTGAATCGCGGTACACGGGCCATGCGTGGCCACAAAGTCGTCGAGGGTTTGACCGCGAACATAGTCGCTCCAGAAACCGACGCGGCCTTCGCGGCGATCCACTCCGTAAACCGAAATGATGTTGGGATGCCTTACCCGGGCAATCGCGCGCGCCTCGGCGACAATCGCGGCGTACTGCTCGTCGAGCTCGAGCCCATGCGGCTTGAGCAGCTTGAGCGCGACCTCACGTTCCAGCACCGGGTCCCAGGCTCGATATACCTCGCCAAAGCTTCCCGATCCCAGGCGCTGCAGCAGTTGGAAGTTTCCCCACTGCCTGGTTTCGGTTTCCCTGGCCGGGCGGCCTGCGCCTTCGAGCGACGCTGTGGCCTCGGTGAGCCCCATTGCCCGCAGCATGGTCCGAATGGTTGGGAACCGTTTCTCAGGGACAGGATCGAGCGCCCGGTGGATTGCTGCCTCCCAGGTTGCGTTTGTCGCCGCATCGAAGCCGGCTGCGGCACGCAAGCGTTCCAGGATTCGTCCAAACGCGTAAATGTCGGCCGTGACGCTCGGCGCTGAACCGCTGCGCACCTCGGGCGCTATGTGCTCCAGCCTTGCCGGCGCAGGCGTCTCCTCGCCCAATGCTTCAATCCGTGCGTGTACGTTGCCAGACGAAAAATCCAGTAGGATGCTGTCCGCAGTGAGATCGCCGTGAATGCGGCCGGCGGCGTGGCTTTCAGCCAGCGCGAATCCGGCCTGCAACGCGATCTCTGCCGCCTGAGCAGCGCTAAGCCCGGCTTCCATTACGGCTGCGAGTGACACACGCGAAGAGGCGAACTGCGCCATGGTGGCTTCCGTAGTCCCGGGACGGAGACAGGCCAGCATTATAGGCCGCGAAAGACGCCCGGCAGCGCGCCTATGGGGCGGTGGGAGCGCCGGCCTTCAGGCCAGGGCGCTTCCACCGCAAGTCGCTTCGTTCTCGGTTTTGTTGCCGAAATTCTGAGGAGCGTTAGCGCCGCTCCGGTGTAGGGATCTATCGGCAGTGACCGCCGCCGCACTTACGGCCTGCAGTTGTTTTAATTGATTTAGGGATCGCATTTCGTAGATTATGTTGCGTTTCCCCGCGGTACCATGATCGGCCAGAACATCTCGCACTATCGTGTCGTCGAGAAGCTCGGCGGAGGCGGGATGGGCGTGGTCTATAAGGCCGAAGATACACGGCTGCATCGCTTCGTCGCCCTTAAGTTTCTTCCCGATGAAGTTGCCCGAAACGCACAGGCGCTGGCCCGCTTTCAGCGGGAAGCCCAGGCTGCCTCCGTCCTGAACCATCCCAACATCTGCACGATCTACGACATCGGCGAACAGGACGGAGTGGCTTTCATCGCCATGGAGTTTCTAGACGGCATGACGCTAAAGCGGCGCATTTTAGGCCGACCGATGGAAACTGAGTTGATTTTGTCGCTCGCCATCGAGATGGCGGACGCGCTCGACGCGGCCCACGCCGAAGGCATCATTCATCGGGATATCAAACCTGCCAACATCTTTGTAACCAAGCGCGGTCACGCCAAGATTCTGGATTTCGGGTTGGCGAAGGTCGCGGTCAGAGCGGCCTCGTCGAGCGGTGGTGCTTCTTCAGACAAGCAGACCATCTCGGATGCGGACCAGCTTACCAGTCCTGGTTCGGCGCTGGGAACGGTTGCTTATATGTCGCCGGAGCAGGCGCGGGCCAAGCCACTGGATGCGCGTACAGATTTGTACTCCTTTGGGGCCGTCCTCTATGAAATGGCTACGGGGCAGTTGCCGTTCCGGGGCGACAGTTCCGCCGTCATCTTTGAGGCGATTCTGAACCGTACTCCGATTGCTCCCGCGCGGCTGAATCCCGAGATTCCCGCCGAACTTGAACGGATCATCAACCGAGCTCTGGAAAAGAATCGCGAGCTGCGCTTTCAGCACGCCTCCGAAATGCGGGCAGCATTGCTAAGGCTGAAGCGCGATTCGGAAAGCGGGCGGGCTCCGGCTGCTGTCGCGGACGATGCGGAGACGGGCATCTCGCCCGTCCCATCGAGCGATGGGAGCTCGGGATCAGCCCAAATTTCACAATCGTCATCAGCTACAGCCATCGAGAGGGGCTCGACCGGACGGGCTAATGCGTCCACTCGTACATGGCTTGTGGGGATGGCAGGGATTCTGGTCGTGGTATTGATTGCTGGCGGACTTTACTATCGTTCGCACAGAGCCACGCCCCTCACGGACAAAGACACCGTTGTTCTCGCCGACTTCGATAACAAAACCGGTGACGCGGTCTTCGACGACACGCTAAAGACGGCGCTGAGCGTCTCCTTGCGACAATCGCCTTTTCTAACAGTGCTCTCTAACAGCGATGTCTCCAAAACCTTGCACGAGATGACCCGTCTACCTGGCACGAAACTCACACCGGAGCTAGCACGCGAATTGTGCCAGCGGGCACACAGCAGAGCTTATATTGCGGGGGCGATTGCCGGTTTGGGGAGTAAGTATGTACTGGAATTGAAGGCGGTAAATTGCCAGAGTGGAGACACACTGGGCGAGGAGCAAATAACTTCCGAGTCCAAGGAAAAAGTGCTGGAAACGCTGGGAGAGGCCGCATCGAAACTGCGCGGTGAATTGGGCGAATCGCTGGCTACCGTGCAGAGGTTCGATGTCCCGCTTGCAGAAGCCACCACTTCTTCGCTCGAAGCTCTAAAGGCCTATAGTCTTGCCGAACAAGCCCCCGACACCGCCGGCGCCCTGGCTTATTATGAACGCGCCATCGCGATTGATCCGAATTTTGCTTTTTGCTACAGGGAAGTCGCGGAACGCTATGCCAACCTCGCCCAGCAGGGGCGGGCGATTGAGTATTACACCAAGGCATTCCAGCTGAGAGAACATGCCAGCGAGCGCGAAAAACTGCTCATCGAGGCCAGTTACTACCGCAATGTCACGGGAGAACTCGATAAAGCCGCCCAGATACATCGGGAGCAGGTTGATATCTACCCACGGGAAGCGGCCGGAGCGTATGACAATTTGGGTTTCGAGTACGACGAAGAAGGGCAGTATGAGAAAGCCGAGGAGATGAGAAGGCTGTCGATGCGCCTGGGGACGGATCCGTCTGTGTACGACCAAAAAGCCGTCGACGACATGGCCTTGCAGCGTTTCGACGATGCGCGGCAGGCCATCCATGAGGCCCAGGCGCGAAAACTGGACAATTTTGCACTTCACCTCCTTCTATACGGCCTTGCTTTTGTTGGTTCGGACTCCGCAGGAATGGCCGAACAGCAACAGTGGTTTACGGGCAGGCCCGAAGAGAACTATGCGTTGGAGGCCGCATCGGAAACCGAGGCCTACGGCGGCCGTCTGCGTAAGTCGCGTGAGCTGACCAAGCGGGCCATGGACTCAGCGGTACTGGTTGACAGCAAGGAGACTGGGGCAACCTGGCAGGCGATTGGTGCTCAGTTGGATGCCGCCTATGGCGAGCCTGCGGACGCTCGCCGGGCCGCAGCCGCGGCTTTGAAGTTGGCCCCAACCAGTGAGGCGGTCAAGGTTGAAGCCGCGCTTGCCTATGCTATGGCGGGTGACACGGCGCCAGCCGATTCGATAGCGCAAGACCTGGCGAAACGCTTCCCGCTCAATACGCAGATGCAGTTGCTCTGGCTGCCCACAATTCAAGCGCAGGTAGCGCTCGATCGAAAGAACCCGGCGGCTGCCCTGAATGCACTGCAAGCTGCTTCTGCAATAGAATTGGGGACAATTTTGTTCGACATTAATATTTCCTGCCTCTACCCGATCTACGTTCGCGGCGAGGCATATCTGGCGAATGGCCAGGGCAAGGAAGGCGCTGCCGAGTTTCAGAAAATTCTCGATCACAGCGGCATCGTCTGGAATTGCTGGACGGGAGCGATGGCGCATCTGGGAGTAGCGCGTGCGAATGCGCTGCAGGCGAAGAATTCGCAAGGCGCGGATGCCGATGCCGCCCGTGGAAGGGCGCTTGCCGCTTACAGAGACTTCCTCACCCTCTGGAAAGACGCCGATCCCGACATTCCCATCCTGAAGCAAGCCAAAACCGAATGCGCCAGGCTGCAGTAGGAAAGCGAACCGAAATGGCTGATGCGGAAGAGGTTGGAGATTGGCTGCCCCCCAGGGATTCGAACCCCGATATGCTGATCCAGAGTCAGCTGTCCTGCCGTTGAACGAGGGGGCAGCAACCAGTCTCGATTCTACTTGCCGCGTGGAAAGGCGGTCAACGAGCGCAGCAATCGTTCGTAACTCACCTGCAGCGCGGCAGCCCCGCCGCGAGCCTGGCTTAATCAAACTCGCGCCTGGCCGCGGCCTGCGCCATGCTCACGCTGCCGGCGGCGATCTCCGCGCGGGCAAAATTCTCGCCCCTGATGGGTGAGCCGGCGGCACGCCGCAGCATGGTGAGCTGGCCGGTGTGCGTCAGCGCGTCGGCCACCGGACCCTGGAAAAGCGTTTCCGCGCTGGCGTGCAGAGCCGCAGGCGACGCCAGGTAATCGTCAAACGCCTGCAGCGCACGGTAGAACCGCTCGATCTCTTTCTCCCACTGCAGCGGCTCGGAGTTGTGCCATGCTTCCTTCCCGCCGGCAATGGACAGGGCCCAGTCAAAAAGGTCACCCATGTGGGCCAGGATCTGCGCCGGCGTGCGCGACGATTCCGCAATGCGAAAGCCGGCAAAATGTTCGGGAGCGCCGCGCAGCGGTTTGGCCGCCCGATACGCCAGGGTAGCCAGGGCGTGGCGCAGCATGTGGCGGGAAGAATCCTCGGCCATAGTGACCTCAACTGAAGGGGCGATTTTACAAGAACCAACAGGCGTTCATATGATGGACCTGAAGCCTGAGCCATGCAGCTACCCGGCAAGTTTTACATCACAACACCGATCTACTATGTGAACGCGCGCCCGCACCTTGGGCATGCGTACACCACCATCGTTTGTGATGCGGTGGCGCGCTGGCATCGCATGCATGGGGTGGATACGTATTTCCTTACCGGCACCGACGAGCACGGCGTCAATGTGGAGCGCTCGGCGGCGGCAGCCGGAACTCCTCCGCAGCGGTGGGTGGACGGCATTGCCGCCGAATACCGCGCCTTATGGGAGCGAATGGGGATTACGTATGATGATTTCATCCGCACGACAGCTCCGCGCCACGAAGCCGGGGTGCAGGAGTTTTTTCGCCAACTGCAGCGCAACGGCTACGTTTATAAGGATTCCTACAGCGGCCAGTATTGCGTCTTTGACAATCTCTACGTAGATGTGGAGGCGCCCGGCGCTCCCTGCCCGGAGTGCGGACGCCCTACCGAAACCATCCACGAAGACAATTATTTCTTCAAGCTCTCGGCCTTCGAAGACCGCCTGCTTGCCCACTACAAGAGCCACCCTGAGGCCATCTGGCCCGAGACGAGGCGCAACGAGGTCATTGCCTTTATCCGAGGCGGCCTGCGCGACCTTTCGATCAGCCGAGCCACGTTGAAGTGGGGCATTCCGGTTCCCGGCGATCCTTCGCAGACCATCTATGTATGGCTTGACGCGCTGGCCAACTACATCACTGCGCTCGGCTACGGCTCTCACACGCCGGAGGATCAGGCAAAGCTGAATCATTACTGGCCCGCCGATGCGCACGTCATGAGCAAGGAAATTGTCCGCTTCCACTGCGTTTACTGGCCCGCTTTCCTGATGGCAGCGGGGTTACCGGCGCCGCGCAGCGTGATAGTGCATGGCTGGCTGTTGTTTGAGGAGAGCAAGATGTCGAAGTCGCGCGGCAACATCGTGCGCGCGCACACTATTCTTGAGGTGCTCGGGTCTGATGCGCTGCGCTATTTCCTGTTGCGCGAAGTGGTGTTCGGCCAGGACGGCAGTTTCAGCTTTGACGCCCTGGTGCAGCGCTACAACTCCGATCTGGCCAATGATCTCGGCAACCTCGCCAGCCGCACGCTGACCATGATGAACCGCTACTTTGGCGGCGAAGTCGCGAAGCCGGAGAGCCCTGGCCCGGCAGAAGAAGCGCTGACCTCATTAGCCGGGCAAACGATCTCCGAATTTGAGGGGCTGTTTGCCTCGAACCAACTCTCGCGCGCGCTGGAGGCGGCGTGGAGCCTGGTGCGCGCGGTGAACAAGTACCTGGTGGAAACCGAGCCGTGGACGCTGGGGGGCAGGGAAGACTCCGAAAGCCGCAACCGGCTGGGCGTGATTCTCTATACGGCCGCCGAAGCCCTGCGCATCGTCTGCGCTCTGGCGCACCCGGTCATCCCAGTAGCCACGAGCCGCATCTGGCAGCAACTCGGCGCGGGTGACGTGAGCCACGCTCGGCTGGACCGGCTCTCCTGGGGCGAACTGAAGGCAGGCGCAAAACTTGGCGCCGTCGAAGGAGTGTTTCCGCGGGCTGACAAATCGGCCATTGAGACCATGCACCAGATGGAAGCGGAGTACCATGGCAGCCGGCTAAGCGAATCGAAAGCGGGCAGGGAGGAAAAGATGGCAGAAGAGCAGGAACCTCCGGCGGGCACGCATGCCCGAGCAGGACAGCCGGCAACGCAGGCGGCTGCGGGCCCAAGCGAGGCTGCTCCGGCCCCGCCGGCTGCTCCGGTTCTCCCAGGGCAGCCGGTTGCTCGCTCGGCTGCTCCATCTGCATCGCCGGCAGCGCCGTCTGCCCAGCCTTCAGCCGGAACGCCTGCCTTACCCGGCCCTGCCACCACCAGTTCCGGCGAGAAAATCACGGTGGATGATTTTTTCAAAGTTGATATGCGGGTGGCGCTGGTGAAATTTGCCGAACGCGTGAAGGGGGCTGACAAGCTGCTGCGCCTTGAGGTGGATCTCGGGACCGAGGTTCGGCAGATTGTGGCGGGCATTGCCAGGGCGTATGAGCCTGAGAAGCTCATCGGCCGCAAGATCGTAATCGTTGCCAACCTGCAACCGCGAAAATTGCGTGGTTTGGAATCGAACGGCATGCTGCTCGCCGCTTCTTTCGGAGAAGGCCAGCCCGTATTGGCAAGCTTTCTTGAGGATGTCCCGGTGGGCGCACGGTTGAAGTAAAGATCGCGGGCATCGTCGGTCGGCTGGTGTCCCGCGGCCATCGGGCGCGACGGCAATTTTGCCGCGACATCGAAATCCCTCGACCTGCTTCGAGCCATCTAAATTCGGATGGCGCTCGATCAGAAAGAAGTCACTGGTCCGTTTGCCAAGCTCCGCAAGCAGCTCGGCAAGCTCCCGAGGCGGCCCTCGCCCGGTGAGGTTCACAAGCTTCGCACGCGGACGCGCCGCATTGAAGCCGTTCTGCAGGCATTTCGGCTCTCTGACAGGACCAAAGGCGGTGAACTCCTTGAACACATTAGCGGCTTGAGAAAGGGCGCCGGCAAGGTGCGTGATATGGATGTACTCACCGGCTTCGCCGCTTCGCTTCCTGTTCATCAACACCGGGAGTGCCTGGTGGCGCTGCTGGAGCAGCTTGGCCTCCGGCGTGCCGAAGCCGCGCGCCGGCTGCACAAGACCGTGCGCGGCGCGCGAAAACCGGCTCGCCACGCGCTCCAGCGATGCTGCCGCAGGATTGGCCGGGAACTCAAGTCCGGGAATTCCGAATGGGCCTCCGATGCTGCCGCTGTCGCGCTCCAGCTTTCCGGCGAGCTGGCAAACTGGCCAAAGCCGACCGCCGCGAATCTGCATGAGTTTCGCTTGAAAACCAAACAACTGCGTTACACGCTCAAGCTTTCTGGCGATAAGGCGCCCCTCCTCTCCTTCTCGGGGGAAGCTAAAGACAGGATTGGCGAGTGGCACGACTGGCACGAACTTGCGGCCATCGCCCGGAAAGCCATCGGCCATGGCGGCAGGTGCGAAGTGCTCGACCTGATCCAATCGGGCGAGAAAAAGCGGCTCGAGCGGGCGCTCTGGGCGGCCAACCGGCTCCGGGCTCAATACTTCAAACCGCAAGGACGAGGCTACAAGCTGGGCCCGCGGGTGATTAAAGTAACCGCGGGGTTGGCGGCCTAGGTGAGGGGATGAAAAAACAAAACGGGAAAACGACCCCGGTCATCATAGAAACACCCCGGGGGTCGCGGAACAAGTACAAGTATGACGAGCAAAGCGGGCGGCTGAAGTTTTCCAAAGTGATGCCAGAAGGCATGATGTTTCCCTACGATTTCGGCTTTATCCCGGGAACGCGGGCCGAGGATGGCGATCCGCTGGATGTGCTGGTGCTAAGCGACGAACCCATGTTTCCCGGCTGCGAGGTGGAGTGCCGGCTGGTGGGCGCCATCAAGGCCAACCAGACCGAGGACGGGGAAACCAGGCGCAACGACCGCCTGATCGCGATACCCGCCATGAGCGTGCGCTACGCGAGCGTGAAAGAGCTGGGTGATCTGGAACCCGCAGTCCTGGCGCAGATTGAAGCGTTCTTCACGAATTATCAGAAAGTGCTGAATGTTGGTTTTGAGGTGACCGACATTGCGGGTCCCAAGACTGCACAAAAACTGGTGCAGAAGAACCGCGCGGCCTGAGCGCGAAGCAAGAATCTCTCACAATCGGCAACTCTGCGCTGCTAACGCCGCTTCTTCAGATCCTTTGCCGCCAGGCGCGCGGCGTTCGCTCCTGAATGCCCGGTAAGGCCCACGCCCGGGTGCGTGCCCGAACCGCACAGAAACAGCCCGCGCAGCGGCATGGCGTATTGCGAGTACTCCATCCAGGGCCGCATGCTGAACAACTGCTGGATGGTGAGTTCGCCCTGGAACAGGTGCCCGCCGGTGAGTGAAAAATCGCGCTCGATATCGAGGGGCGTGAGCAACTGCGATCCGACAATCAATTG
This sequence comes from Acidobacteriota bacterium, assembly GCA_019236695.1. Lineage (GTDB taxonomy): Bacteria > Acidobacteriota > Terriglobia > Terriglobales > Acidobacteriaceae > JAFAIN01. The sequence goes on from JAFAIN010000050.1 coordinate 13,435, forward strand.
CGGCAGGCCCGGCGCGTATTCCGCCAGCGTATTCACTACCGTATCCCCGAGGGCCTGCTCACATTCGGGCCACGCGGTTCCCCGCATTTCGCGTGGAGCGTACTGCACCAGGACCGACATGACATGTTTGCCCGCGGGAGCCAGTTCGGAATCAGCCATCGACGGCATGACGATTTCGAGCACGGGGGCCGCGGAAAACCGGCCGTACTTCGCCGCGTCGGAAGCCTTCTCATGGTACAGAAGCGAAGGGTCCACAAGAATTCGGCCGGCTAGCGCTCCGGCAGGCAGGTTCTGACCGCGGAGGGCGAGGAATTCGGGAGCGCCATCGAGCGCCAGGTTCATTTTTGCGACCGAGCCCTGCGAGTTGAAGTTCTGCACGCGGCCGAGCAGTTGCGGGCCAAAGTGCTCGGGCCCGACCAGGGTGAGCAGGGTTTGGCGCGGGTCAGCGTTCGAGATTACGGCCCGGGCTCGTATCTCCTCGCCATTCGAGAGGGCGACGCCCGCAACGGCGCCATCGCTGGCCAGAATGCGAGCCACGTGGGCGCCGGTGCGAATCTGCGCTCCGGCCGATTCGGCAGCCTTCGCCATGGCCGCCGTAAGCGCCCCCATGCCGCCGGCGGGGTAAAGCGCCGGTCCGGGTATGGTAGCGTCTGCGCCGCCGGCTGCTTCGGCGGCAGCCCGCAGCAGCAGGAGAAGGCTGGTACCGGGCGCCATTGGTCCCAGCCGGGTTCCGAAAAGCGCGCGGGCGGCAATGGCCGCTTGCAGGGAGCCGGTTTCGAACCATTCCGCGGCGAGATCGGCCACCGGCATTGCCGCCCAGCGAAGGAAAGCGTAGAGATCCGTTTTCGACAGCCCGCGGATGCCGCGGATGGTGGGCAAAATCGCCAGGAGGTCGGTGAGCCCAGGATCGTTGAGCGCCGGAGGAGCTTCGGAGAGCACGCCCGAAAGCACGGAGGCCACCCGGGCGAGCGCGCCTTCAACGTCGCCATAGCGGGAAGCGTCAGAGGCGGAGAACTGCGCAATGGATGCCGCCGATTGCGCGGCGCTTCCGTACAAAAGCAACGCCTGGGGCTTTACGCTCTGGACGCGCTGGGGGGGCGACAGACTGATGGCGCGCGGCTCAGGCGTAATCCAGCGCAAACCGAAGCGTTCGAGTTGCATATCGCGCAGCACGCTCACGCTGATTGGGCCAGCGGTGTGCAGGAGCGTGGAAACGCGAAAGCCGGGATGAAATTCACCGGTAGCGGCTACGCCGCCGACGCGCTCGCGGCGCTCGAGCACCAGCGGCTTAAAGCCGGCCTTTGCGAGGTAGAAGGCGGCGATGAGGCCGTTGTGGCCGCCGCCGATGACGACCGCGTCATGCGCTAGCGCCATCAGGCACTGCTCCCGGCGAGCGCCGGTCCACTTTCGGCGAAGGCAGTTCTCGCATTCCAGCCAAGATCGTTGATGATGTGTTGCGCCGCGAGCCTCCCGGGCGCGCCCATGATGCCGCCACCCGGATGAGTGGCCGACCCGCACATATACAGGCCGTGTATGGGGGTGCGATATTGCGCCCAGCCCGGCACCGGACGCAGGAAGAAAAGCTGCTCGAGCGACAATTCGCCCTGGAAGATGTTGCCTTCCGTCAGCCCCCACTCGCGCTCCAGGTCAAGCGGCGTCACCACCTGGCGCCCCACGATGATGTCCTTGAAGTTGGGCGCGAATTCGCTGATCGTGGCGACCACATTGTCGCCGAATGCTTCCTTCTTCTCATCCCATGTGCCCTCGCGCAGCTTGTAGGGGGCATACTGCACGAAGCACGACATTACATGCTTGCCCGGCGGCGCCACGCTGGGGTCGGTAAGGCTCGGGATCACCATGTCGATGTAAGGGCGGCGCGAGTAGTCGCCGTATTTCGCGTCATCGTAGGCGCGCTCCATGTACTCGAGGGATGGAGAGATGGAGATCGCGCCTCGCAAGTGCGGGCCTTCGCCGGGCATGGCAGTGAACTCGGGCAGCCGGTCGAGCGCGAGGTTCACTTTCCCGGAGGAGCCGCGATACTTGTAGCGCTTTACTTCTTCCAGGAAGTCAGCCGGCAAATGGCGCGCCTCGATGAACTTTTCGAAGGTCAGGCGGGGATCGACGCTGGAGGAGATTACGTCAGCATAAAACTCATCGCCGTTGGCAAGGGCCACGCCGGCGGCCCGGCCGTCCTTAACGATGATCTGCGCCACTCCGCATTTGGTGCGAATGTCGGCGCCGGCTTCGCGGGCCGCTCCGGCGATGGCGTTCGAAATCGCGCCGGTGCCGCCGCGCGCAAACCCCCAGGCGCGGAATGCGCCGTCGATTTCACCCATGTAATGGTGCAGCAGCACGTAGGCAGTGCCGGGCGAATGCACTCCCAGGAAAGTGCCGATAATTCCCGAGGCCGACATGGTGGCTTTGAGCACGTCGGTTTCGAACCACTGGTCAAGAAATTCGGCCGCGCTCATGGTCATGAGCTGCACCTGGTCGTATTTCTCTTCGGTTGAGAGCCTCCGGAAGCGGCGCCCCATGGCCAGCAGTTCGAACATTTCGCGGATTTTCAGCCGCGCGGGGTCCGGCGGCGTCATGCCGAGAAGCGGCTTGACGAACTGGCACATGCGCAGCATGGCGCGTCCAAACTCGTCATAGGCTTCGGCGTCGAGCGGCGAGTGCCGCGCAATCTCGCGGTAAGTGCGGGCGTGGTCATTCATGCGCCACAAATAATCGCCGCCGGGCATGGGCGTAAATGTGCCATCGAGCGGCAGCACTTCAAGGCCGTGGCGCGGCAGATCGAGTTCGCGAATGATTTCGGGCCGCAGCAGAGACACTACGTAGGAACAGACCGAGAACTTGAACCCGGGAATGATTTCTTCGGTTACGGCCGCGCCGCCCAGCACGTGGCGGCGCTCCAGCACCAGCACCTTGCGGCCCGCCCGGGCCAGGTAAGCCGCAGTCACCAGGCCATTGTGGCCGCCGCCGATGACTATGGCGTCGTATTTGGAATGAGGAGTGGGAGCCATGCGGGAAGCGCCATTGTAAACGGGCGGCAAAAAAGGCGGTTCGTGTTACTAAGTGGTAAACAAATCCTCACTGCAGTCAGTGAAAAAAGCAGTGAGGCGGGTTTTTGCGGTCTTTGTTACTAACTGTTAAACAGCCGCTGAGGACACACCGCTCCAAGGCTTCCGCAGGCGGGCCGAAGCGCCGAGGAGCGCGACCAACCTTCGCGCAAGGAAATGGGCTCCCCAGATTCTTCCCGCTCATGGGCTCGAAATGAACACCTGGGTTGTGGGGCCAGGGCTGAAGCCCAGTTGTTGTCCAATGCTCTAATCACCGGGCTGAAGCCCGGTGCTCCCACCTCAGGGGAACTGGTTCATTCCGTGTGGCAACCCACCGCATTACACCGACCGGTGTCCAATCCCATTAGTCTATTAATTCTGCGCCCAACCCGGATTCTCGGGTGAGCTATTCAGAATATCGCGGCGGGGCTGTGGAAAGCAATGAAAATCTTCGATTAGTTTTCGCCCTGAGTTGCGGCGCAAGGGCGGCTATAATTCGGCTGAACCATGCCCATTCCAACCGCCGTTCACGAGCGCACCTTCCCTTTGTGCACCAGCCTGAATTACCGCGAGTGGGCCGGGTACTATGCTCCGAGCTCGTATGAAACAACGCCCGAGCACGAATACAACGCCATCCGGCAGGCGGCGGCGCTCATTGACGTGACGCCGCTCTACAAGTATTGGCTTTCGGGGCGCGACGCCACGCGGCTGGTAAATCGCATCATCACGCGCGACATCCACAAGGTGGTGGTGGGGCAGGTGATCTATTGCTGCTGGTGCGATGAGCAGGGCCACGTGATCGATGACGGCACCATCACGCGGCTGGCCGAAAATGAGTATCGCTGGACGGCAGCCGAGCCCAACCTGCGCTGGTTTTCGCAGAATGCAATCGGCTATGACGTGGCGATTCGCGATATTTCCCGCGAAGTGGCGGCGTTGGCGCTGCAGGGGCCGACCTCGGCCCGCCTGCTCAAACGAGTGGCCCAGGCCGACATTTCGAGCCTGAAGTATTACCGCATGGCCCGGGGGAGCATTGCGGGAGTTGCGGTGGATATTTCACGAACCGGCTACACGGGCGATCTCGGGTATGAAATCTGGGTGGGCTGGGACGATGCGGTTCGGGTGTGGGACGCCATTGCAGAAGCCGGCGATGAATTCGATCTTCATCCTGCCGGCATGCTGGCGCTCGACATTGCCCGTATTGAGGCCGGGTTGATCCTGCTGGACGTGGACTACACCAGTTCCCGAAAAGCTTTGATCGCGTCGCAGCGCTATTCGCCTTATGAGCTCGGGCTGGGGAAGCTGGTGGATTTGAAGAAAACGGCATTTGTGGGGCGGGAAGCCCTGATGGAGGAAAACCGCAGCGGCCCCCGCCGCAAGCTGGTAGGGCTGGAGATACGCTGGCCCGACGTGGAGCGCATTTTTGCCGAGCAGGACCTGCCGCCGCAGGCGCCGACGGTGGCATCGCGGATTGCCGTGCCGGTGTATTGCGGGCATTCCCAGGCCGGCCGCGCAACCTCCACCACCTGGTCGCCCACCCTGAAGAAGATGATCGCGCTGGCCAGTATCGGCAGCGAACATGCCGAGATCGGCACCAAACTCGAAATGGAATACACCGTGGAAGCGGTGCGGCAAAAGGTGGGTGCGACGGTGGTGAAGACGCCGTTCTTCAATCCTGCGCGGAAGACTGCAGTTCCGGCCTAACGACTGCCATTTCAAACAGCGCGACTTCGCAGCCAGGTGGCCAGCGCCCGTTCGCCAATCCGGCCGGCTGCTACGCCAAACATCAGCTCCACTGCATCGGGCTCCGTGGCCTCAATTAAACAAGCATTGTCTTCCAGGAAGACGAGCATCGCTACAAAAGCCACGCGTTTGTTTCCATCGAAAAACGGATGGTTCTTCGCAAGCCCGAAACCATAAGCGGCGGCCAGGGCGTACAGGTCTTTCGGACGTCCGTAGGCCAACAGGCTTTTGGGACGCGCAAGCGCGGACTCCAGGAGCCCCTCATCGCGCAGCCCCCCTTTTCCGCCGTGCTCGCCGGATTCCGGTACCGGAACCGTCTTCCTCTGCGTTTCGTGGGAAGCGCAGGGCAGGTAGAGGCGAAGCGCCGAGGAGCACGAACAACCTCAGCGTAAGGACGGGGTGTTCCCAGATTCTTCACGCGCCAGGGCGCGTTCAGAATGACTCTTCTGCGGTAAGAGGGCGCATACGGTTGGCCCGCGCTTGCGGGTAAGCCGCTTCGGCGGGCTTTTGGAAACTTCCGTTATTCCTCTGTAAATCTTTGTAAATCCAGTGCGGACGCGCCTTTTGGTGTGATAAATATGCATTCTGTCTTTGCGCGTGCCCAACTCCCGGTACACATTCGCGCGCCCGACACCAGGTTCTCTCAGGATCCCTACTTCACCGCAGGAGTCGCGTATGAAATCTATTCTTTGGCGGACGAGCGTCGTCCTGTCGCTGGCTGTTCTGTTCACGTCGCTGGCGGTCGCGCAGACTGAAAGCACGACCGGCAATACCAACGACCCATTCCATTCCCTGCATTTCCGCAACCTCGGCCCGGCTGTGGGCGGAGGGCGCGTGACCTCAGTTACCGGCATTCCCGGGCAGCCCAACACATTTTATGTAGGAGCTGCCGCAGGCGGGGTTTTCAAGACCACCGACGGCGGCAATTCCTTCAAGCCAATTTTTGAACATGAAGCAGTGGCTTCGATTGGCGCCATCGCGGTAGCTCCATCGAATCCCAGCCTGGTGTGGGTCGGCACCGGCGAAACCAATCCGCGCAATGATGTGGTCACCGGGCGCGGCGTCTACTTCTCACCCGATGCGGGCGCCACCTGGAAGTTTATGGGCCTGGGCGACACGGCCCAGATTGCCACCATCATCGTGCATCCCGCGAATCCTGACGTGGTGTATGTGGCGGCGCTCGGCCACATCTGGGGCCCGAACTCGGAGCGCGGCGTTTTCCGCACTAGCGATGGCGGCAAGAGCTGGCAGAAGGTCCTTTACGTGAACGACAAGACCGGCGCCATCTCGCTGGTGATGGATCCCGGCAATCCCATGGTGCTGTTCGCGGCCATGTATGAAATGCAGCGCTATCCCTGGATGATGGTCTCGGGGGGCGACTCGAGCGGCATTTACCGCTCGAAGGATGGCGGCAATAGCTGGGCGCACCTGAGCGACGGCCTGCCCAAAGGCCCGATTGGGCGCATCGGACTGGCCGCGGCCACTACCAACCCAAACCACATTTATGCGCTGGTGGAAGCCAAGCGAGGGGTGTTGTGGGAGAGCCTCGATCTCGGCGACCACTGGCGGGAAGTGAGCGATAACAAGGCGCTGGCGGTACGCGGCTTTTACTTCAGCCAGTTGCAGGTATCGCCCGAGAACGAGAACCACGTGTTCTTCATCTCTTTCGATGTGATGGAGTCGTTTGACGGCGGCCACACCGCCAAAGTGGCCACGCGCGGCAATCACGTGGATAACCACGCGTTGTGGATCGACCCGACGAATCCCGACCGCATCATCCAGGGGAATGACGGCGGCGTGTATCTATCGCTGGACGGCGCGAAATCGTGGCGCTACCTTGACACCATTCCGATCGAGCAGTTCTACATGGTCGCCACCGACGACGAAACTCCCTACCTGGTGTGCGGCGGCCTGCAGGACAACAACGGCTGGTGCGGCCCTTCCAACACGCTGAGCCGCAACATCAGCGGCGCTGACTGGTTCCAGGTGACCGGCGGCGATGGCGAATACATTGTGCCGGCCGGGCACAAGACCAACGTCATCTACACCGAATCGCAGAATGGCTCCATCCAGCGGCTGGAATTGACCTCAGGCCACTCATTGAGCATTCGCCCGTACCTGCACGGCGTGGAGGATTTCGCGCCGAGCGACCTGAAATACCGCTTCAACTGGACGACGCCGATTGCCGTTTCGCAGAAGGATGCGAACGATGTGTACATCGGCGGCAACGTTCTGTTCCATTCGACCGACGGCGGCCGGCACTGGCAGCCGATTTCGCCTGACCTGACGCGCAACGACAAATCGAAGCAGCAATCGAGCGGCGGCCCGGTGGAACTCGACCTCAGCGGCGCCGAGACGTTTGGCTGCATCCTGAGCATTTCGCTCTCCCCGGTGGATTCCAACGTAATCTGGGTGGGCACCGATGATGGAGTGGTGCAGATGACGCGCGACGGCGGCAAGACGTGGAACAAGGTGTCGGACAACATCCAGGGACTGCCGCAGTGGGGCCGCTTGCAGCAGATTGAGGCCTCCCCATTTGACGCCAACACCGCATACGCGGCGTTTGATTTCCACGAGGTTGACAACAACCACCCCTATGCATTCAAGACGCATGACGGCGGGAAGACCTGGACGCCAATCGCCAAAGGCCTGCCGGACACCGATCCGGCGCGCGTTATCCGCGAGAACCCGAATCGCAAGGGGTTCCTGGTCGCCGGCACCGATACCGGGTTGTTCTATTCGCAGGATGACGGAGCGAACTGGACCGCGCTGAAAGCCGGGTTCCCCACGGTCCCGGTGTATGACGTGCAGTACCACAAGCAGAACCACGACCTGCTGGTGGCCACTCACGGCCGCGGCATGTTCATCCTCGATGATATTCGGCCGATCGAGGAGTTGACATCGCAGGTTGCGTCGAGTGACTTCCATGTGTTCAGCACGCCGGTGGCGTATCGCTGGGCGGGCGGCAAGCGCAGCGGAGGCAATGGCGGGGGCTTCACCACGCCAAATCCGGTGCGCGGGGCGGTCATTACGTATTACCTGGGCAAAGCAATTGAGCAACCGGGACAAGGCAACAACAATAACAATGGCGGCACGGCAGCCGCCGAGCAGGCGCAGGGCGGCGGCCGCGGCGGCCGCGGCGGCGCCATGGCGGGCATGGCCGGAGGGCGCGGCCCGGTGAAGATCGCCATCACCGACAGCAACGGCCAGGCAGTGCGAACCATCTATGGGCCGGGCGCGAAGGGCGTGAACCGCACCACCTGGGATATGAGCTACGAAGGCGCAACCCGGCTGAACTTCCTCAACAACAACCAGGGCGAAGAGGAGAACCCGTTCGCGGCTTTCCGCAACGCCGGACCTCCCGTGCTGCCCGGCACCTATACAGCCACACTGACGGCGGAGGGCAAGACGGAGAAGACGACCATCCAGGTTGAGCCTGATCCGCGCCTGCCCTTCGATCTCGATGCCGCCAAGGCGCAACTGCGCGCGGCGCTCGAGCTGCGTTCGGAAGTTTCAACGCTCAATATCGCGCTGAACCGCGCCGAGAGCCTGCATTCGCAGATCACGAGCGTGGTGCGCATTCTGGGCGCAGCCGGCGACCAGGAAGCGGGAGTGCGTGAAACCGCCTACACGCCTGTAATCCAGCAGGCGCGCGCGGTCGATCGCAAGGTGCGGAACTGGGAGCAGAGCGTGTACAACACCGAAGCCGGCCAGGACTCAAATGCGCGGCTGCATTACCTCTCGACCTTCAACCAGAGGCTGGAAGGGCTGATGCGCGCCGTCGCCATGAACTATGACGTGGCTCCGAACGAAGCCCTGCAGGACGAGATGGCGAACATGCGAAAGCAGTTAGGCGACAGCCTGGCGCAGTTCAACGCCCTGCTCAACGAAGTGAACACGTTCAACAAAGCTGCCAGCGAAAAAGGAGCGGCAACGCTGTTTGCCGGCGGCCCCGTTGAACTGAAATCCGACGCCGGCGCCACTACGGGAGGCGGCGGCCAGGACGACCAGAACTGATGGCCTGGCAGGAATGGCTTTCAGCTTTCAGCTCACAGCTTTCAGCGCGGGAACGAATGGCGTTCCGGCTGGGGGCAGTGAGTTGAGAGCTGAGAGCCTTCCTTTCGCCACTCAGCAGACCCGTTTGCGCTAAACTCGAGCTCCGGCTAAACTCCAACTCCTGTAAGAATAGCTTTCAGCTTTCAGCTCACAGCTTTCAGCTTCGGCACGAATGGCCTTCCGGCTGAGAGCTGAGAGCCTTCCTTTCGTCACTCAGCAGACGGGTTTGCGCTAAACTCGAGCTCCGGCTAAACTCCAACTCCTGGAAGATCCATGCGTTTGCTGCGGTTCAGCCTTGTTCCTGCCGGACCCTCGCCGGTGGAAGCCCGCGCTCTGGGTCCGCTGGAGCTCGAGATGCTGCAGCGCGTGTGGCAATCGGCCGAGGTCACGGTGGCCGAGGTGCACGGGCCCGTTCGCGATCGACTGGCCTACACCACCGTGATGACCACCCTTGACCGGCTTTACAAGAAAGGGTTCCTGAAAAGGCGCAAGAGCGGCCGCGCGTTCTATTACTCTGCCGCGGTCAGCCAGGCGGAGTTTTCAGCTCTTGCGGCCCGGCAGGCGCTGGCTTCGATGCTCACCTACGCGCACCCCAGCACGCGTGACGCGGTTTCATATTTCGTGGAGGCGCTCAGCGACTCGGACGCCAGGCTGCTGGATGATCTGGAGCGCGCCGTAAAGGCGCAGCGCAAAAAGGGGCGCCGCTGACCATGTACTGGGGTCTGGCCGCCGCCACCGTGTTTGCCACGCTCCTCATGGCCGGCATTGCGGCCTCCGCCTCGGCGTGGTTGCTGGAAGCAGCATGGTCGAGGGTGGGCCGGGCGAAGAGCTTTGGGGGGCCGGCAGTCCATGCAGAGTGCGTATTCTGCTGGCGCATGCTGCCGGCTGCGGCGGCGGTTTTCGCGAGTTGCGGTATTGCATTTCCGGCATTTCTCCGCTTCGAGCCGCGCCACACCAGCGAAACCATCAATCCGTTTTTGGGCGCGATCGCCATGGCCGGATTCGCCATGTCGGTTGTGGCGCTGTTTCGCATTGCGCGCGGCGCCTGGGCGGGCCTCCACTGCATGCGTTATTGGCGTACTCATGCGCGGCTGCTGGGGATGTGCGGCGCGGTTCCGGTGTATGAGTTGGATATCGCCGGGTCGCTGGTTGCGGCAGTGGGAGCATTCCGACCGGCCATCTTCATCTCAACCGCAGTCCGGGCGGCCTTGAGCGAAGCCGAACTCTCGGCTGCGATTCTGCACGAGGCGGCTCATCTCGAGGTCCACGACAACCTGAAGCGTATTCTGTTGCGCTCCGTGCCCATGCCTCTGCGGCGCCGCCAGGCTGACCGATCATGGTCGATAGCGTGCGAACTCGCAGCCGATGCGCGGGCTGTGGCTGCCCATGCATCCGCGCTGGAACTGGCTTCAGCCCTGATCAAGGTGGGGCGGTTGTCGCACACCGCCATACCTCAGAGCGTATTGGCATCGCACCTGGTTCCGGCCGATCAGCCATCGAGCATCGCCATGCGGGTAGAACGGCTGCTGGCTTTAAGCAATGCGCCTTCCGGGTATCAGCCGGGTTCCGGATGGCAGGTTCTGCTTTATGCTGCCCTCCCCGCCGCCTCCCTGGCCTGCATTTGTCTGCAACCCTCAACGCTCGCGGCCGCCCACCAATGGATTGAAAAGCTCGTAAGTTAACGAAAACGGAAAGCCGGGCTTTCAGCGTTCAGCTCTAAAGGGGGTAGTAAGGTTGCTATATCTCTCTGCCCTACATACGACCTGTCAGCAGAAAAGCCTGAGGGGAGGATCTCCGGGCCGCGCTACTGGTGCAAGCCTTGCGGGGGTCCTTCGTCCGCCGCGGCGGACTCAGGATGAAAGAGCGGGTTATGGATACGGCAGCTTTAGTATTGCTCTAGAGCGTTCTGGGGGCGCAGATCCCTTCCATTCGGCACGTGTCAGCTCTACTTCCCAGCGTCTTTCCTTTCCGGCTTTTTGTCGTGGGAGTTTCGTTGCGGTTCTTCATTGGCTTGTCACTTCATTGGATTGTCACTTCGGCAGGTGATTGGGGTCACGGCGGCGCGACGGCAGGCTGCGCCAATATGGCGGCATGAGGCGCAAATCCCGCAGCAAACAGCAGTTTGGCGCCACCCCCCAGGGCGAAATTCAGGCTGCCCTGGCGCCGTACCTGGTCGAGAGGACCTACAGCCCCGGCGAATTCCTGTTTTATGAACATGAAAGCGCCGACGGGCTCTACATTGTGAGGCAGGGCCGGGTTGAGATGACGATTGGCCGGGTTTCGGGTTCCACTATTTCGTTTGGCTGCTGTGGGCCCGGCATGCTGGTGGGCACCGGCACCGCAGTTTCAGGCAGGGCTCGCGAGTACAGCGCGCGTGCCGCGACCTCCCTGACCGCCTGGTTTGTGCCCCGAAAGGCAGTCCTGGAGCAGATGCAGGCCAACCTGCTGCTGGCGCTGGACATCGGCCGCGTCCTGGCCGGCGAAACAGCCCGTTCGACCGAACTGGCCTTGCAGTTGCGCCAACGGAAACTCGGGCCCATGCTGGTGGGCCGGTAAGCCAGCGGATTGCCGAACTGCCGAAGTGAACAGCCACATGGCTGACTGGCGGAATGCCGTAGTCAGCCATACGGCCATATAGCTATCCAGCCATGCCGCTATTCAGCCACTCCGCAATTTCTTACCACAGCGGCTTGCCCGCCTGGTCGCGCAGGTAATATGTGTCATTGCCAACCATGATGATGCGCGGCAGGAACGCGGCCCGCCCTTCGTAAGTGCCCTTCACACCGATCATTTCAACCTGCTGGCCCGATTCGAAATTAATTCCGTACTGCCGCAGCCAGCGTGCTGCCGCTACGTGTACTTCAATTGGGCCTTCATGCGTTTCGAGTTCCAGATGCGTGCCCACCGTTCCAGTTACGGGGCACGAATAATCTTTCACCTCGTGGATCTTTCCGCTCATCCGGATTTCCTTCTGGATGCTGAACTGCGGAACGGACTGCGGATGTTCCGGGTTCTGGCTCATCAAACGGATCGCCGCCAGCAGCATGCTGGTCGCAATCAGCGCCATCAGAGTGATTCGGCTCTTCATGAGTGTCCCTCCTCTGCCTATATTGCAGCGCGGTTTGTGGAGCTGATTCTGTGACCGCCGTCACGCCCGGCAAAGGCTGGGTCCCGAACAGAACCGGGTGACCATAGCGGCGCTCCACCGGGTCTTGAATTCCGCAGTTCAGCGCTTTCGAATTTCGCACTGTATCTTTATCTTTAGGCCATGCTGATCGACTCCCATTGCCATCTGGAGGGGGCTAAATTCGCTGCGGACCGGGGCGCCGTGCTGCAGCGGGCGCGCCAGGCCGGAGTTGATGCGGTGCTTTGTATTGGAAACGGCAATGGGCCCGATGAAGTAAATTGCGCGCTGAAATTGAAGGAGGAATTTGAATCCGATTCGGTGGGCGGAACGGTTCCTGAGATTCACGCCAGCATCGGAATTCATCCGCACGAGGCGCGGCTGGCACGACCTTCACACTATGAACACATGGGGCGGCTGGCGCGGGACCCTCGCGTAATCGCCTGGGGGGAGATCGGCCTCGACTATTTTTACGATCATTCACCGCGCGACCTGCAGAGGGAAGTTTTCATCAAGCAGTTGGATATGGCGCGCGAAGCGGCCCTGCCTGTCATCATCCATTGCCGCCCATCGGAGGTGAGCCCCGGAGATGCGTGGGACGATTGCCTGGGCCTGATCGAGCGCCGATTCGCGCCTGCGCGCCTCGGAGGCGTGCTGCATTGCTTTACGGGGCAAAGAGAGCACGCGCGAGCTGCGCTCGACTTCGGCTTTCATATTTCCTTTGCCGGCAACATAACGTTCCCGAAGGCGCAGAACATTCGCGAGGCGGCGGTTGAAGCGCCTTTGGACCGCATCCTGGTTGAGACGGATGCCCCCTACCTGGCGCCCGTTCCGCACCGCGGACAGCGCAACGAGCCGGTGTTCGTTCTGGATACCGCACGCTACATCGCCCAACTGCGGGGTATTCCGGTCGAACAACTTGGCTCCGCAACCAGCGAAAGCTTTTATCGTCTTTTTCCGAGAGCCCGGGCCTGAGCCTCAACCACAAAGCGCACAAAGGAACACAAAGAGATTCAAACTGGGCCGGGGGAACGCTCACTGCTGCGGCCGCCCCATTTCCGCATTGGGGGCCGGTTTTCATTTACACTGGCTGGTTTATGGCTGAGAACTCGTTTGACATTGTCAGCAAGGTGGATCTGCAGGAGGTCGCGAACGCGATCAACCAGGCGCTGAAAGAAGTGCACACCCGTTTTGACCTGAAAGACTCGAAGAGCGACATTCAGTTCGACGGCAAAGAGGCTATTACGCTGGCCTCGGCCGATGAGTACAAGCTCAAAGCGGTGAATGACGTTCTGCAAGCCAAGCTGGTGAAGCGCCATGTCCCGCTGAAAGCCCTGAATTATGGCGCGGTTGAGCCTGCCGCCTCCAGCACGGTGCGGCAGAAGATCACCATGCAGCAGGGTATCCCCACGGAGAAGGCTCGCGACATCGTCAAGGAGATCAAAAACAGCAAGAAGAAGGTGCAGGCCTCGATTCAGGGCGACCTGGTGCGGGTGAGCGGCAAGGATCGCGACACGCTGCAGGAGATCATTGCACTGCTGCGGAACCGGGACTTCGGAATCGATATGCAGTTTACAAACTACCGTTCGAACTGACAGCGGCTGGTTTTTGGGATCGAAGGGATCTGGAGAATGCAGGCGGCGCAGGCGCGCGAAATTTTCGATTTACTGCACGACGATCTCGAGGCCATCGAGCGCGAGTTTCGCGACGACTCCATTTCCACGGTTCCGGCCATCACCGATATCGGCGAGTACCTGCGGGCGGGCGGCGGAAAGCGGATCCGGCCTGCGCTGCTGTTGCTCGGATCACGGCTGTTCGGATATGCGGGGCGCTCGGCCATCCGGCTGGGAGCGGTGGTCGAGATCATTCACACCGCCACCCTGGTGCACGACGACATTATTGATGAGGCTGAGGTACGGCGCGGCCGCCCTTCGGCCAACACCCGGTGGGGCAATTCCAAATGCGTTCTGGCAGGCGATTGGCTCTACATGCAGGCGTTCAAGATCGCGGTGCAGGAGCGGAATTTCCGCATCCTCGATCTGCTGATCGAACTGACGCAGCAGATGGTAGAGGGCGAACTGATCCAGATGGAAAGCCTGGGCCGGCGCGTAACCCTGGAACAGCACCTCGACCTGATCTACCGCAAGACTGCCTGCCTGTTTTCGGTGTCAATGCGGTTGGGGGCTTTGCTGGGCGGCGCCGGGGAAGAAGAGGAACGGCGGCTGGGTGAGTTTGGCCGGTCGGTAGGCCTGGCGTTCCAGATTGTGGATGACGTGCTGGACCTCACGGCTTCCGAGGACGAACTGGGAAAGCCGGTGGCCAGCGACCTGAGGGAAGGCAAGCTGACCATGCCCGTGATCTACGCGCTGGAGCGCTGCACCCCGGGGGAAGCGGAGTTGATTGACGCCGTCCTCCGTGAGCGCAACTTCGACTCGGTGCCGCATGAGGCCATCACCGGGCTTCTGGAGCGCTATGGCGCCATCGAAGCCTCATACGAGCAGGCTGCCCGCTATGCCGAACAGGCGCGGCGCGCCATCTGCATCTTTCCCGATTCCGAGATCAAGCGGGCTCTGCTGTGGATGCCCGATTTTGTAGTCGCCCGGACCTCATAGGCCGAAAAGCTCAACCACAAAGGACACGAAGGATCACAAAGGGATTGTCGCGGTCACGTGGTCCTTTGTCCCTTTGTGACCTTTGTGGTCATGCCTTTGTAAATTTCGCACTTCCGCATTTCGCATAAGCCGAAAAGCTCAACCACAAAGGACACGAAGGATCACAAAGGGATTGTCGCGGTCACGTGGTCCTTTGTGTCCCTTTGTGACCTTTGTGGTCATGCCTTTGTAAATTTCGCACTTCGGGGTTTCGCACTCCTGTGCTCAATCTTTTCTCGCCATCGACATCAGTTCGAAGTGGCCGCCGCGCAGCAGCGGCCCTGAACCAAGAAAGGCCCTGGCCGGCAGCTCGCGCGTGAAATAGGTGCGGTAAGCGGCATTGAAGTGGTCAAACAGCGACAGGTTGGGGCAGTACACCTGC
>JAFAIN010000080.1 GCA_019236695.1 Acidobacteriota bacterium
CTCGCGACGAGTGTTATTACGCCCTTGCGCTTCGCTATCACTTCACCTCCATCAGGTTGTGAAGAGGACTTTCACCTCCAAGCTGTCGAACATGCTCGGCACACAGAGACTAGCCCCGGGCGTAAGCCCGGGGAAAATCCGTTGAGCTAGGATCCAAGCCCTCGAAGAGGGCGAAAGAAACTGGCTTCAACCGGCGGTTGCGCCATCGTCCAGTCCCGCGGTCAATGCTCCCTCAAGCTGCAGCAGTTTCCGCTTGATATCAAGCCCGCCGCCATATCCGCACAGGCTTCCGCCGGAAGCAATCACCCGATGGCAGGGCACAATAATCGCGATCGGGTTGTCATGGTTGGCCATTCCCACGGCTCGGAACGCCCGCGGCGACCCGATCGCGCGCGCAATATCGCCATAGCTGCGGGTTTCGCCATACGGGATCCTGAGCAGTTCCCGCCAGCAACGCCGCTGAAACTCGCTGCCTCGCAAATCCAGCGGAACCGAAAACTCGCGCCGCTTGCCTGCGAAATACTCGCTCAACTCGCCCCGCACCGCCTCCGTAGCCGCTTCGTCATAAATACAGTCACCGCCCGGGCTTATGCCGCGGTGGAATTCCAGCCGCAACAGCGCGGCCCGCGACATCACAATCGCAAGCCGGCCAACCGGCGATTCCACAATCGAGTAGCGGAGCACATCCATACCCTGCTCATGATATTCCAGACATCGCCGGGGGGATAAACGACGTGGGTTCGGCCGCCCCCGGCCGGACAGGCGGCCGAAGGCCGCTGGTTTCGCAAGACTCCATTGTCATCCAGAGCGCAGCGACCAATCTGCATGGACGATAACGAGACGACGTGGGTCCGGCCGCCCCCGGCCGGACAGGCGGCCGAAGGCCGCTGGTTTTCGTGAGACTCCATTGTCATCCCAGAGCGTAGCAAGCAATCTGCACCACCGGCTCAATTTCGCACTTTCGCACTTTCGCACTCCTCCGCGCCTCCGTGCCTCCGCGGTGAATTTGCACCCCTTGCAAATTCCCGCTTCACGCCTGAATCTAACCTTAAGTGGCCCTGGACGAATATCGCCGCAAACGCCGTTTTGCTAACACCCCCGAGCCGCCTCCCGCCGTTGAGCCGCGCGGCCATCACCGCTTCGTCGTCCAGATGCATCGCGCCTCTCACCTGCACTATGACTTTCGCCTCGAGATGGAGGGCGTCCTGAAGTCCTGGGCCGTGCCCAAAGGACCTTCCTTGAACCCCGCCGACAAGCGCCTGGCGATGATGGTCGAGGATCATCCCGTCTCTTATTTCCATTTCGAGGGCATGATCCCGCCCGGCAAATACGGCGCCGGAACCGTAATGGTGTGGGATACGGGAACCTGGGAGCCGGTCGTTGAAACCGGGAAACAGGTTTACCGCACGGCTCCGGAGCCCCAGCAGGAAAAACTCGCCGCCGCCATGCTGGCCAAAGGCGATTTGAAATTTCGCCTGCACGGGCAAAAGCTGCAGGGCGATTTTGTGCTGGCGCATATGCGCTCGCGGCGGCCCGGCAGCAAGGGCAATGAATGGCTGCTGATCAAGAAAAAGGATGAGCACGCGGCCACCGCCTATGACATTGATGAATTCAGCTACTCGGTCTTGAGCCGCCGTTCCATGGAAGAGATTGCGGGCGACGCGCATTCGGCCACCTGGCAGAGCAGCCGCCCGGCAGCCTCCGCAAAAAAGAAGAACTGGCTCGCGCCCACTCTGGAAAAACTCAGCCAAAAGTCGAAGACGAAACCCGCAAAGAAAACTGCCCGGTACCCAGCCATCCAGCCGGCCAAAGCCGAGGGCCGGCGGCCGGCGGCCACCCGGTCGACAGCCGCCCGCCTGCGCGAACTTCCTGGCGCCCGCCGTTCCGCCATGCCGCGGCAGATCAGCCCCATGCTTGCCACCCTGGTCGAAGCGCCGTTCGACAACAAGGATTGGCTGTTCGAGATCAAGTGGGACGGCTATCGTGCGTTGGCTTTTCTCGAGAACGGGCGGGCTCGCGTGGTTTCCCGCAATCAAAACGACCTGACGCAGCAGTTTCCCGAAATCGCCGCCGCCCTCGGCGGTCTGCCGGCCCGCGCTGCCGTCATAGATGGTGAAGTGGTCGCCCTCGACGAAAACGGCCGGCCATCGTTCAGCATCATGCAGCAGCGCACCGGGCTGACCGGGCCTGGAAATTTCAGCGCTCCCGATGCCGGGGTGCCGATTGTCTATTACGCGTTTGACCTGGTGTATCTCGAAGGGTATGACCTTGCCCGGGTGGATCTCGAAAAACGCAAGGAGCTGCTGAAAGCCGCGCTCCAGCCCGGCCCGCTGCTGCGCTACTCCGAACACTTTCAGGCAAGCGGCACCCAGTTATTCGCGGCTGCCAAAGCTCAGGGCCTCGAAGGCATCGTTGCCAAGCGGCGCAACAGTTGTTATCTCCAGAAGCGCACGCGCGAATGGCTCAAGATCAAGATTACCCGGCAGCAGGAGTGCGTTATCGGCGGCTACACCGACCCTCGCGGATCACGCGAGCATTTTGGCTCCATTGTCCTCGGACTCTATGACCCGCAGGGGCGGCTGATCCCGGTGGGCCAGGCAGGAAGCGGATTCACCGCCCGCACTCACGAAGATGTATGGCGCAAACTTAAGCCGCTCGCAACCTCCAAAAGCCCCTTCGCCCGCCCCCCTGAAGCCACTCGCGGCATGCACTGGGTCAAGCCTCAACTGGTGGCGGAGATCAAATTCACCGAATGGACGCATGGCAGGGCTTCCGGGCGCAGCAAAGGCTCTCCCGCCGACCTGAAGATGCGCGCTCCCGTTTACCTGGGCCTGCGCAGCGACAAAGCCCCCCAGGAATGCGTTTTCGAATCAGTTGAATAATTGCGCTGTCATCCCGATCTGCCATTCTGGGGGCGAACTCCGCCCAGGTTATTCGGGCGCTCGCCGGAAAAATTCCGCACTTCCGCACTTTCGCACTTTCGCACTTTCCAATTCGGCAATTCCGTCAGCTCTCGAATTTGCCGCCGCCGCCCACCCCGAACCGCATCTAACCAGGGCGAAACACGAAAGTGGAGGTGCGCTCTATGGCAGCCAATACTCTCATGCGGGCAAGCGTGTGCCTGCTCTGTGGATCGAGTGAAGGCTCAGCAGGCGATTCCCTGGAGCGCACGCGGAAACTGGCTCTGCAGATGCGCGCTCTGGAAAACGGCGCCAGCGTGCGCGAACTTGCCGGAAACGTCAACCACATGTGCGACAGTTGCCGCCTGCTCATGGTGGGCATGGCCAGTGATGATGACCGGCTCGAACTCTGTGCCCGCATGGCCAAGGAACTCGAGCCGGCAATCGAGCCCGGCGCCCGCAACAGCCGCCGTCGCGATCCCGAGGACCGTCTCACCGCCACCGAGCACGAAACTCGCCAAAAGACCCTGGACAAGACGCTGGCTGATTCCTTTCCCACCAGCGATCCTCCCTCAACCATCCCCGACCCCAGCAGCGACGACCTGGCCGCCTAAGGCGGTTGGCGCTTCCAAGCGCCGTAGGCGCGCGGCCCACAATTAGCCCAGGACGGATGTCCCGGGTCTTAGGTTTGGCGCTTCACTAGACACACCACCCACCCCGCGAAGCCCCAAAATGAAAGCCCGCGAACGCGGGCGACAGATCACTAGCCCCGGGCGCAAGCCCGGGGTCAATCGCCGTATATATTCAAGCCCGCACAGCGGGCGAAAGAAACGATACGCGATGTCCGGTTTCTTCGGCCCCTCTTCGAGGGCTTGCCCAGGACGGAAGTCCCGGGCCAAAAATGCAAACAAAATTCCAGGCGCCGTAGGCGCCGCCCAAAGCCGGGAAACGTACTGCAGAAGACCTCCTCCGCGTCCCCTGCGTCCCCTGCGTCAGAACGCTTTCCGCAAACGGGCGATAGACATCAGAACGTTATCCGAATCCCAACCTGCGCCGC
>JAFAIN010000091.1 GCA_019236695.1 Acidobacteriota bacterium
GCGCATCCCAGTAGAACGGAAGAAAGCCGTCATGCTTCTGCAACCCGGCAGTGCGCGCCGAGACCGTTTGCATCTCGCCGCCGCCCACCCGCTGCCCCCCGCCGCCTGCGCCACCCGGCTGCCCAGCCGCTCCTGTTACGGTCCACAGCATGGAAATGATTGCAACCACAACTCGCCGCATCAATAGCCTCCCCGCAAACCAACTGAAGCGCGAATTGTAACAACCAATTTGATTGCCGAATTGCCGAACTGCGGAATTGCGGAAATTTCCGAGCACCCTCACACATGCTTCTCCACTTCACGAGCTTCGCGGATTCAATCCTCAATCAACCGCCGCGCAGGCAGTCATGTGTGCCGCGGCAAAAAATTCGGCAATTCCGCAGTTCGGCAATTCGGCAATCGAAGTAACCTTGTCAAAATTCCCCACTCCACTGGCAATTTCTGCCACGCCCTTCCGGGTAACCAAAAACGTAAGTTGCTGGCCAGCAGATACTTACGATTCGGCGTCTAGTGGCAGGCGGAGTGCTACTTTCCACGGTAGCAACACTCCTTAAAATTCTGATTGTGGAGGCAGAGGTTATGACGATTGGGAAATCTTTTGCTGCTTTAATCAGTTCGGCTTTGTTGATCGCCGGGACAGCCTCGGCGCAGCGTGGCCTCGGAGTCGGCGGCAACGCCAGCGCGCTGGGGCAGGTTGGTCTGGGGCGGGGCAGCGCAGGCGCCGCTGGTAACCTCGGAGTGGGAGCCGGTGCGCAGGGCGACCTCGGCCTGGGGCAGGCGGTTTCGAACACGACCACTGCGGCTCAGCAGTCCGAGGAAAACGCTCGCGCCAAGGCGAAGAAGGCCGCCGCGAAGACCAGACAGAAGACGCAGGAAACGGAGCAGGCGGCGGAGAGCACTGGCGTGAACGCGTCAGCCTCAGGATCCTCTTCCACGAATTTGCAGGCCGGCGGAGCAGGCGCAAGTATGAATAGCGAAGCTTCGCTCAGCGCTGGCGCAGGCACATCGAGCAGTTCTTCCCAGTCAACCGGCGGCACAACGCAAAAGGAAAATAGCACCGGCAGCAATAAAAACCCTAAGAATTCAAATCCCCCGGCCGGCGGCGCAAACCCGCCCCGGACTCAACAGTAGATTTTTTTCGCGGACCGCTGTTCCCCTCATCTTCTCCCGCGAAATGCCCGGCCCTTTGCACTAAGAGCAAGTGGGCCGGGCTTTTTAGTAGCTGAATAGCTGAATAGCTGCATAGCTGAATGGCTAAATAGGCGAATCTCGACTCGCTGGCATACTCGCAGTGGGCGCCACCCCAGCTATCCAGCTATTCTGGCGGTTTCTGCAGCACCGGCGCTGGGCGCTGCGTCTTTTCCGGCGCAGGTTCGGGCTTCCAAGCGGATGGGTTGGCGGGAGCCGCGGGATTGACTCCAAAATCCCAAACAAACAGGTTCATCTGGCTTTCGCCCAGCATTTCGGCGACCGCATATTCACCGGGCTCAAGAGGGCTCACCGGCGTAATCCTGGTCCAGCCGCCGCCTATGTCCTCGGCCCGCGCCGGCACCATGTTTTCCTGCTCTTTGGTGCGCCCCACCACTGAAATTTTCACGTTGCCGATGACCCTCACATCTTTTTTCGCTTCCGCGCGCACAATGCGGTACCGCTCAACTGCGTCGGCTTCCTTGTGAGCCGGCGCGGCGGCATCCTGCTCGCCCTCGCCCGCATTGACGTACAGCGTGGGCAGCTTGACGTGGCATTGCACTTTGGCGTGCGCGCCCTTCAGTTCAATGCTCTGTTTCGCGCTCGAAACCGGGTTCACGGCAGCGCGCAGGATGTTTTTGGTTTTCTGTGCATTCAATTCGCCGCCGCTTTGCTGCAACTCATCGAGTTGCGCCTGGCCGCTGAACTGATCGAGCAGAAACACCCCACCGCCCTCCGGCAGCCGCAATCCGGGCGCCACCTGGGGCGACGCGGCCTCTTCGGCCGCGCGCTCCTTCGCATCCTCTTCCGTTACGGTTTTTACGTTCAGATCGGGCTGGTCGAGCGAGGCGTTGTACTTGTTGGTGGCCTCCCAATTCACCAGCGAAGCGGGCAGATCTTCCCATTCGTAACGCTCCGCGCTCATGTAGTGGACGCGGTCGCCCTGCATCTCCCATTTGGTCACGCTTTGATAAGAGCCATCCTTCAGAACCAGCCGCTTTGATCGCTGCTGCGCCACAACCGCAGCCATCGCCAGAAGAGCCACCAGCGCTGCCAGGAACCACTTCCGCATATACCAAGGCTAACGCAATTCGCCCCTCGAAGTTGCATTTCACGGCCCACCGCGCAACAAGTTGCGAAAAATTTGGCGGATAGGGTGGGAGCGCCGGGCTTCAGCCCGATGGATCTTCGCCCCCTAAAAAATGGGCTTCAGCCCTGGTGCCCGCGCCGGTTTGTCTCATCGGGGAAGTGTGCCGAAGCTCCGGAGCGCCAGCGACGCAGGCGCTGGGGATCGCGTAGCGGCTGCGAACATCGCAATTCCGCAATGAATCCCAGGGCATCCAGAGTAGCTCCTGCTTTCATCAAAGCTAAGTTCCGGCCTCTGCTGTTCAGCCTACTCGTCTAAATTCCTCCGAGAGGTGCTGCTCATGACTGTTTGGCGCCTGATGGCTGCTGTCCTGCTCACCATCTTCTTTGTCGCCGTCTCCGACGCGCAAAGCTGGCAACCGATCAACAACGCTCCCCCGTTCAATCCTGGCGCCATGCTGCTGCTCACCGATGGCAGCGTTCTGGTTCACTCGGAACCCAACTGCAATACCTGCCAGAGCACCGATTATCAGTCCTGGTACAAGCTCACGCCCGATATCAACGGCAGCTATGTCAACGGTACGTGGAGCAAGGTGGCGACCCCTCCGAACGGCTATGCGCCCCTGTTCTTCAGTTCCGCCGTGCTGCCGGATGGGCGCGTCCTGGTGGAGGGCGGCGAATATCAGAATGGCGCCGCCGCATGGCAGACTGGCGGCGCTATCTATGACCCGGTGAAAAATACCTGGACCGCAGTCGCCCCGCCCCCCGGCTGGACCACCATCGGCGACGCGCAGAACGTCATCCTGCCCAACGGCACCTACATGCAGGCCAACTGCTGCACCCGGCAGGAAGCTGCTTTCAACCCCACCAACCTCACCTGGACCGAGCTGGCCGGGAAAAACAAATTCGATATCCACGACGAAGAAGGCTGGACCCTGCTGCCCAATGGCAAGGTGCTGACTGTGGACGCCTACGTCGGCCAGTACAACGCCACCGGCACCAACTCCGAAATCTACAATCCTGCGACCCAGACCTGGTCGAGCGCCGGCAGCACCATCGTGCAGCTTTGGGATTCGTGCAACGGCGTGTCGCAGAATGCCTCCTACGAGCTTGGGCCCGGCGTCTTGCGCCCCGATGGTACCGTCTTCTACTCCGGCGCCGAGAGTTGCGGCACCGCCCACACCGCCGTTTACAACTCCAGGACCGGCGTATGGACCGCCGGCCCTGATTTCCCCGGCATCTATTCCGTGTCCGATGGGCCGGCAGCTTTGGAGCCGAATGGCAATGTCCTGGTGTTTGCCAGCCCCAATACCTTTTACCCGCCGGCCGGCGAGTTTTTTGAGTGGAATGGCGCCACGTTAAGCGAGATGACACCGCCGCCAACCGCCCTCGCCGATTCTTCTTTCGTCGGCCACCTGATGGTTCTGCCCACGGGTCAGATCATGTTTACCGATTACAGCACCAACGTGGAAATCCTGAATCCCGCCGGCAGCCCCCAGCCCGGATGGGAGCCCACCATTCTCAACTATCCCTCAAGCGTGCAACTCGGCCACTCTTATCAGCTCGCCGGAACACAGTTCAACGGCCTGTCTGCCGCGAACGCCTACGGTGACGATTACCAGGCAGCGACGAATTTTCCGCTGGTCCGCATCGTCAACAATGCCACCGGTCATGTCTTTTATTGCCGCACCCACAACCACAGCACCATGGCTGTGGCCACCGGGAGCCAGAGGGTGAGCACGCACTTTGACGTTCCGGCCAATATGGAAACCGGCCCCAGCCAGTTGTTCGTGGTGGCCAACGGCATCTCGTCATCACCCGTGTTCGTGAACGTAACCCCGGCCTCAAACCGGCACTGAGGGGGAAGAATTGAGTAATTGGGAAATTGAGTAATTGGGAAATTGGGGTGCTCTGAGTGGCGCGTGTCTCAATCCTCCATACGGCACCCATGAAGTGTCGCTCCATTTCTTGCTTCGCACGCCTTGTAACACACTAGAATCACGGATTGGCTCGTCACGCGTTCAACAAGATACTGATTGCCAACCGCGGTGAAATCGCGGTGCGGGTGATCCGGGCCTGCCGCGAACTGGGCATTCGTACGGTTGCGGTTTATTCGGCCGTGGATCGCGCCGCGCTGCACGTCCTCAGGGCCGATGAGGCCTGCCTGCTGCACCCTGAATCATCCTCGGCAGGCGATACCTACCTCAACATTGAGCGGATCCTTGAAGTGGCGCGCCACTGCGGGGCCCAGGCCATTCATCCCGGCTACGGCTTTCTCTCGGAAAACGCGGAGTTTGCGGGCGCCGCCGAAGCCGCAGGGATAAAGTTCATCGGCCCCCGGGCAGCGGCAATGGAACTGATGGGCTCGAAGACGAATGCCCGCAGAGCGATGCAATCGGCGGGCGTGCCATTTGTGCCCGGCTCGACCGGGGCCGTGGCGACGCTCGACGAGGCTCGCGCAGTCGCAGCAGAAATTGGCTTTCCCGTAATGCTGAAAGCGGCAGCGGGCGGCGGCGGCAAGGGCATGCGCCTGGTGCGCCGGCCCGCCGAACTGCCTTCCGCCTTCGAGGCCGCTCGCAGCGAGGCGCTTCGCGCGTTTGGCGACGATGAAGTGTATATCGAGCGCCTCCTCGAGCGGCCGCGCCACATTGAGATCCAGGTTCTCGCCGATGAGCATGGCAACTGCGTCTACCTGGGCGAGCGCGAATGCTCAGTGCAGCGGCGCCACCAGAAGGTGATCGAGGAAGCGCCATCGGCTGCGGTCTCCCCGGCCATGCGCCAGGCCATGGGAGAAACAGCGGTGCGCGTGGCGCAAGCGGCGGCATACACCAATGCCGGCACCGTCGAATTCCTGGTGGATGCCGCCATGAACTTTTACTTCCTGGAGATGAACACGCGGTTGCAAGTCGAGCATCCCGTAACCGAACTCACCACCGGCCTCGACCTGGTGAAGCTGCAGATCCAGATTGCCGCCGGCGAGCGCCTGCCCTTCTCCCAGGCCGATATCGCGCTGCGCGGCCATGCCATCGAGTGCCGGATTTATGCAGAAGACCCGGAAAACAATTTCCTGCCGTCACCCGGCGTCATTGGCCGCTTGATTGCGCCGGCGGGCCCCGGCATCCGGGAAGACAGCGGAATCTATGAAGGTTTCAGGGTTCCGCTGGAGTACGATCCGCTGCTTTCGAAGCTGATTGCGTATGGCGCAACTCGCCAGGAGGCGCTCGAGCGGCTGCGGCGGGCGGTGGATGAATACTTCCTGGGCGGCATCCGCCACAATCTGCCGCTCTTCCGCCGAGTGTTGCGCGACCCGGCCTTTGCCGCCGCCGAAATCGATACCGGCTACCTTGACCGCCTGCTGCAGGGCGGCTTGTCGCAGAAGCCCGATGAAGAGGCAGAACTGGTGGCGGCGATTGCCGCCGCGATATTCGAATGGCAGCATGGCGAGGAGGCGGCGGCAGGCAGCGAGACCGCGAACCCGGATTCGCCATGGAAGCGCGCCGCGCGCCAGGAGGGCATGCGCTCGTGACGTCGGAAGTTGTGATTGGCGATACCCTGCGCCGCGTTGAACTGCAGCGCGATCCCTCCGCCACCGGCGGATTCCTGGCGCGGGTTGATGGCCGCGAGTTTCGCTTCAGCGCCGTCAAGGCCGGCCGGAATGTGCTCTCCATCATTATGGACGGGCGCTCGTATCAGGTGTTGCGCGAGGCCCAGGGCGCCGAGGGAGACACGAATATCGTTATCAGCGGCGTGCGCTATCCGGTCGAGGTGCGCGATCCGCGCGCCCTGCTTGCTCGCCGCGCGCGCAGCCGACACGGCGATGGCCCGCGCAAGCTTCTCTCCCCCATGCCGGGCAGGGTCGTGCGGGTGCTGGCAGAGGTAGGCGCACAGCTTGCCGCCGGCACGGGGATTATTGTGATTGAAGCCATGAAGATGCAAAACGAGCTGAAGTCGCCGAAAGATGGAGTGCTGGCAAAAGTGGCAGTCACGCCCGGCATGGCGGTGAACGCCGGCGACGTGCTGGCGGTGGTCGAGTGAGCGTGAGTGAGAGCGCATTCGCAAAGCGCGTGAAGGCGGGCAGGCACAACTATCTGGCGATGGCCACATCCTCCAGAATTACCTGCTTAAAGGCGCTGGCATCTCCCAAGCGCTTCAGTGCGTCCAGCACCTCGATGCCGGCCAGACGGCCTTCAGCGTCGTAATCCGCGGCGATTCCCTCCGCGAGGTGCTTGGTCATAACCGTGGTCTCCCGGAAACGGATGTACAGCGCGTCCACCTGCTGGTCGTAGGTGATTCTCATGCAGCGCTCCTCTCAGAAATAGTACACATAGACCGTGACAACCACGACTTCAGTGGATTCTTCGGCGAAGACCG
>JAFAIN010000115.1 GCA_019236695.1 Acidobacteriota bacterium
GCGGGCGATTGGCGGAATCATTCAACCGTACTGACGCACGCATCAGCCGGCGGCAGGAGGAGTGGGCGGCGTGGGCTTGGTTTCATCATTCTTCACGCTGGGCTTGGTTTCATCATTCTTCACCGCGTCTTTGAATCCGCGAATCCCCTCGCCCAGGCTCTTGCCCAGTTCCGGCAGCTTCTTGGGCCCAAAAATCAGCAGGCATACACCCAGGATTACGATCAGGTGCATGGGCTGGAATAAGCCTTCAAACATAGCCTTTCCTCCGGGAATCTGTTCCCTATTCTACTGTTTGCACGGTGGCCCTAACCAGTGATGGCCGTCACCTTCCACCTCTGCGAAAACGCTTCCTCCCATCACGCCCTGTTGGCAAGGTCAAACCGGTCCAGGTTCATCACTTTGTTCCACGCAGCTACGAAGTCTTTTACAAAAACATGCTGAGCGTCGTTACAGGCATAGACTTCTGCGACCGCACGGAGTTGCGAGTTCGAGCCGAATACCAGGTCAACCCGGGTCGCGGTCCATTTCAGTTCTCCGGTAGCCCGGTTCCGCCCCTCGAACACGGTATCATCGCCGGAACATGCCTGCCATTTCGTATTCATGTCGAGCAGGTTGACAAAGAAATCGTTGGTCAGCGTGCCCGGCCTGTGAGTGAACACGCCGTGCTGGTTTTGACCCGAGTTGGCGTTCAATGCTCGCAGGCCCCCGATCAGGACGGTCATCTCGGGCGCGGTCAGCGTCAACAACTGCGCCCGGTCAATCAACAGTTCCTCCGGAGGTGTTTTCACGCCCCTGCGGACATAGTTGCGGAAGCCATCTGCAGCAGGCTCGAGTACCGCGAATGACTGCACGTCAGTTTGCCCCGCCGAGGCATCAGTGCGCCCGGGCGAGAACGGCACGCTGGCGTTGTGCCCTGCCTTTCTGGCAGCTTCTTCCACCGCCGCACATCCCCCAAGAACAATGGTGTCCGCAAGCGAAATCTTCTTGCCCCGGTTCCCGTTCGCCTGCGAACGGTTGAAATCGTTCTGAATCGCCTCCAATTTCGGCAGCACTTTGGCAAGCGAGGCCGGTTGGTTCACTTCCCAGTTCTTTTGCGGCGCCAGGCGGATGCGGGCGCCGTTTGCTCCGCCGCGCTTGTCTGATCCCCGGAAGCTCGCCGCCGACGCCCAGGCTGTCGAAACCAGCTCTGGGATGGAGAGGCCTGAGGCCAGGATCTTCGACTTCAGCGCCGCAATGTCTCTTTCCTCCACCAGCCTGTGGTCCACCGCCGGGAGGGGGTCCTGCCACAACTGAGGCTCGGCGGGGACCAGCGGGCCGAGGTACCGCGAAAGCGGTCCCATATCGCGGTGCGTCAGTTTGAACCAGGCTTTGGCGAATGCATTCGCGAACTCCTGCGGATTTTCATAAAGACGCCGCGAGATGGGCGCGTAAACCGGATCCATTCTCAGCGCCAGATCCGTGGTAAGCATGAAAGGAGAATGGCGCTTCGAGCCATCGTGCGCGTCCGGCACCGATCCTGCGCCGGCGCCGTTCTTCGGAGTCCACTGGAATGCTCCCGCTGGGCTCTTCGTGAGCTCCCATTCGTACCCGAACAGGTTCTGGAAAAAATTGTTGCTCCACTGGGTTGGCGATGTCGTCCACGCCCCTTCCAGTCCGCTGGTGACGGTATTGCAGCCGCTGCCGTTGTTGAATGAACACTTCCAGCCGAGGCCCTGCTCCACGATGTCGGCCCCCTCCGGCTCCGGGCCGACATACTGGGCCGCGGGCGCGGCGCCGTGCGTTTTTCCGAAGGTGTGGCCGCCGGCAATCAGGGCAACCGTCTCCTCATCATTCATTGCCATGCGCGCAAACGTCTCGCGGATGTCGCGTGCCGCGGCCAGCGGGTCCGGCTTGCCATTTGGTCCCTCTGGATTCACGTAAATCAGGCCCATCTGAACTGCGCCGTATGGGCTTGCCAGCTCGCGATCCCCGCTGTAGCGTTCATCGCCCAGCCAGGTGCCCTCCGTCCCCCAGTACGTCGTATCTGGCTCCCATACGTCTTCGCGGCCGCCGGCAAAGCCGAAGGTTTTGAAGCCCATGGACTCGAGCGCCACGTTGCCGGCAAGAATCATCAGGTCGGCCCAGGAAATCCTGCGACCGTACTTCTGCTTGATGGGCCAGAGCAGGCGGCGGGCCTTATCGAGGTTGGCATTGTCGGGCCAGCTATTCAGCGGAGCAAACCGCTGGTAGCCGGAACCGGCGCCGCCGCGGCCGTCCCCAATGCGGTACGTTCCGGCGCTGTGCCACGCCATCCGGATAAACAGCGGCCCATAGTGGCCGTAGTCCGCCGGCCACCACGGCTGCGAGTCGGTCATCAGCGCGTTCAGGTCCTGGATCACCGCCTGCAGGTCAAGGCTCTTGAATTCGTCTGCATAATTGAAGTTCGCGCCCATCGGGTCCGACAGGGGAGAGTTCTGGTGCAGCACGCTGATGTTGAGCTGGCTCGGCCACCAGTCGGCATTCGTTCTCGGCCGGGGCGCGCCGTGCGCCACCGGGCACTTGCCTTCAGCCGGTTTGACCTGCTCCGGAGTCGAGACCGGCGCCGTTGCCGCGGCGCTGACATTTTTTTCCATGTTATCGATTTCCTTTGATTGATGAATTAAGACAATGCAGCCGGAACTTTCGCGTCCCTTTGTGCCCTTTGTGGTTTATTTTTTCCCGGGCTGTCGCCGGGCGCGCTGCGAAGCGCACCTCGAGCAGAGCCCCCGGAAGATAAGCTCGCATTCGCGCAGAACGCGGTTACCCAGTGATTTCAGGCCTGGCCGGGGCACCGAAAACCACTGCAGGTCTTCCACGTTGCCGCAGCGGTCGCAAATGAAATGGTGGTGCCGCATGCCTCTGGCATCGAAACGCGCAGCGCGGCCCTCCACCGCCACCTCCCGCACCAGGCCGGCCTGCACCAGGTCACGCAGGTTGTTGTAAGTGGTGGCCCGGGAAGATCGGGGCGCACCGCCGTTGCGATTCAATGCGTGGAAGATCTCTGCGGCTGTCGGATGGCTGTGGTGTTCCGCCAGAAATGCCATCACCGCATACCGCTGGGGCGTGCACCTTAACCCGCTGCTCTCCAGTAAACGTTCGATTCCCGCATTCTCCACATATTTGGAATAAATCTAAATGCGGCATTTTGTCAAGCTCCGGCCGCCTCCGGCGAAATGGCGGCCCAAGTGCGCGCCCGTCCCCATCGCCGAGAGCCCATTGAGCGCCGTAGGCGCGACCCACAATTAGCCCAGCGCGGAAGCGCTGGGAATGGTCAACACCGAATTTCGAGCGCCGTAGGCGCGACCCACAGCTCAGCTCTCCCGCCGCGC
>JAFAIN010000230.1 GCA_019236695.1 Acidobacteriota bacterium
GGACCCCCACAGTGCTTACAATGCGACACCGCACGCAGATCCAACCGCCGCGCCTCGCCCCTACACCCCGGTGCTCGATTCGCCGTCCAGTTCCGGGGCCCTCTATCGAAAGCGCTTGCGAGTTGAGTTTCTGCTGAGCGAAGCGAAGGATCCCGAGAATGCCGGCAGGCATCGAAGGGCTGAACAGATCCTTATAAGAGCCGCTGGCCGGAAATGCCGGCATTCGCATGCGGCAGGCGGCTTGGGGATTCCTCGCTCCGCTCGGAATGACATTCCCTGTTCTTTGATCTGCCCCGGCGAACCGTGTCGAATGCTGGCACTCGCGGCTGCAATACTTCTTCGCGCGTTTGCTCGCCTTCGCAAACGGTATCTGGCAATCCCGATTTGCGCATTTGGGGAACGTTGCATGTTTTGCCCTGTCAACCGTGAGAGTCAGGAGAAGAGCTTCGAGAAAAGTGGTTGTGGTGATCACAATGGCCGCCTGCTGCCACCTCCCTTCTCCCGATGGGCGCGATACCAGCGTTATCCGGCTCCTGAAATCCCAGGACTTCCCCAGCTTAGTGTTCCCCTTTGGGTCTTGCATGGAGCCCTGAATCAGCCTCCGGATGCTCCATATGGACCCTTCCGTAATATGCTGCTCCGGTGGAACGTCGAAATATGTTCCATCCGGTCCTCGCAAGGGTACGGGATCGGGATCGCCGGCGTCGCGCGGGCTCCCGAATATTCCAACAGTCTGCAGGAACGCGAGCAGGTCCTGGCGATTGCCCTCAGTCAAGCGAAAGAACTCGTTCCGCTTTTCCCACGGGTCAAAGACTGAGAAGTTGCCCGAGCCAATGCTCGCCTTGATCCAGCCCGCCGTATGAGACGCAGGCTCCTGCCCCAGCAATTCCGCCATTTGCACCAACCGGGGAGGAGTGCCCCTGGGGTACCGCGCATTCTGCCACTCCGCCGGCGCGCGGAGGCATTGAAAGAAAACCGCAAGATTGGCATCGAGGAGTTGCGGCAGAATGGGCATTTTTTGTCGTGACCTCTAATGTGACTTTTTGTCGGTCACATGTGACCGGTACAATCATAGCATCAGCTCGGTTGAACCAGCGCCGGGGAAAGGAATCGCGCAAATGGCGGCTCTGCTTGTTGCGCCCGCTGAAACCAGCTCTCGCCAGGCGCGCGAGGTCCAGCCATGAGCGTGCGGCTGATCGACCTGGTGTTGAGCCGCTACCCCGGCGGCTCGGGCAAAAAGCTGGCCCTGGTTGTGCTGGCTGATTTTGCCAATGACGCCGGCGAGTGCTGGCCCTCGGTGGAGACAGTCGCGGCGAAGACCGGGCAGACCAAACGCAATGCCCAATACGTGCTGGCCGAACTGAGGCGCGAAGGCATGCTCGAACTGATCTCGGGCGGTAAGGGCGGAGCGGGGCACACCAACCGGTTGCGCCTGAACGCCAATGCACTGCGCTCGCTGCCCGAGCTAAGGGTGAAATCCTTGCGCCCTTTAAGGGTGAAAAAAACGACAGCAAAGGGTGAAATGTTCGACACAGAAAGGGTGAAAGCTTCAGCAAAAACCGAGCCTGTATCTATTAATGAACCGTCATTAGAACCGCCACGGAACCGCCAGAGTGCCGCGGTCGCTGGTGAGGAGATCGAAGAGTTCAACCGGGAGAGAGGCTTCCAGGAGTTCCACAGGGCCTACGCGAAACGCGAGAAGGGGCATGCTGCCCAGGTTGCTTACTGCGAGGCGCTGGTTGACCTGCACAAGACGCGGCGCCTGGGTGCAAAAGAAGCCCATGCGTTGCTTCTGGCCAAAGCCGGCCGCTACTGCAGCCTGGTGCCGGCGCGGTTCCAGGCTCGAATGGCGGAGTGGCTGGCGCGCGGCGTTTACGAGCAGGATGAGGCTTCGTGGCGGGATGACAGGCGGTCGCCCGCGCCTGAACGGCCCGCGGCTCGCGGCAAGTATGACGGCATGACAGGGATGGAGCGCGCCATGGCGCAGCGCGCGGGAGTGCTGCATGCCGGCTGAAACCCGCGAGCGCTTGCTGCCGGCGAACCTGGAAGCCGAGCGATCCATCCTCGGCGCCATCCTGCTTGACGCTTTCGCCTTCACCGAGGCGGACTGTTTGAAGCTGCTGCCGGAACACTTTTCGCTCGATTCTCACCGGCGCATTTACGCGCGCATGCGCAAGTTGAACGTGTTGGGGCAGCCGATTGACCTGGTGGCGCTGTGCGAGCAACTCGATCGCGGCAAGGAACTGGAAGCCGTTGGTGGCCGCGCTTACGTTTCCTCGTTGACGGATGGCGTGCCGCGGCGCCCTTCGATCGAAAACCACATCCGGCTGGTTCGAGAGAAAGCGCTGCAGCGGCAGATCATCTACCTGACGGATACAATCCGGGAAGCGGCATGGGAAGAGGCGGACAGCCCGGCGGAGCTGCTGGATGTGATGGAGCCGAAGGTTTCGCAGCTTCGCGAAACCGGCGTGGCAGATCCCTGGCACAGGCTCACGGCAGAAGATTGCATGCGCAAGGCTCTCCGCGCCTGGGACGAGGTGCGGCTGGCTGGGGGTAATGCGGTGGGGCTCACCACCGGACTGCTGCCGCTGGACGTGCTCACCACCGGGATTCGGAAACATGAGTACTGGGTCATCGGCGCCAGGCCGCGAATGGGCAAGACGTCTCTGCTGATGCAGATCGCGCTGGCCAACGCGCGGCAAGGGCGCCGGGTGGCGATGTTTTCGATGGAGATGAACGATATCCAGCTTATGCTCCGCTGCATGGAGCACGCGGGTATCGCGAAGCCCTGGCAGGTGCGGGATTGCCGGCTGCTGGAGGAGGCTGCGTACCAGGCAGCCAGAGCCAGCGCGATGCAGCGGATCGGCACGCTGCCGCTATGGGTCCGAGCCGGGCGGCGTTCCATCGCCGATGCCTGTGCTGAGGCGCGGCTGGCGATCCGCAAATATGGCGTCGAACTGGTGTTGCTCGATTACCTGCAGCTCGCCGACGCGCCGGGGAAGCTGGACTACGAGAAGGTGAGCGCGGCCTCCACCGCGATCGACAAAGTGATCGACAAAACCGGAGTGCCCTGGGTGGTGTCCGCGCAGCTCAACCGCGAAGCCGATGATCCCCAGCGCTGGCCGCGCCTCAGCGACCTGCGGGGCAGCGGCCAGATCGAACAGGACGCCGACGTGGTGATCCTGATTCACCGCGAGGCCAACCAGCACGGCGAGCCGACCGAGACAGGTCAGCTAATCCTGGCCAAGCAACGCGAAGGCCCGGGAGGCCACGAACCCGTTATCTTCGACGACCACACCAAACAGTTCGCGGCCAGGGGCCGGTGATCACGCAGCCCAAAGAAGGCACAATCGAAACAAGGGATTCGTCTAAATATAGAGGCTGCCCCCTAAGTACACCTGCAGCCCGCCGCGGCGGGCGGAATAGACTAGCCCATGGCGTGAGCCATGGGTAAAGATTGCGAATCAAATACCAGCCCTCGAAGAGGGCGAAAGAAACGTTGCGCACGGTACACATTTCTGTCGCCCGCATTGCGGGCTTGAATTGTCTCCCGGCACAGGTCCCAGGGCTTACGCCCTGGGCTAGTCTATTTCGCCCGCCGCGGCGGGCTGCGATTTGTCTCGCGGCGCACGTCCGGAACCGCAATCCGCGAGCGGCCTTGCAGGCCGCCTGTCCGCCCGGGGGCGGCCGGACCCACGTATTTCCCAACTCTCCAACGGCCCGGATGTTGAGCAGCTCAGGATGAACAAGCGTTCTGCTGTGCCACCACAATAGGACAACACGGAAAAACCGGCGTATATTCGGGGGCGCGAGAGGTGAGCGATGGCTGACAGTCTGAGCCTTTCTTCGTCCGCCGGAATCTTCGAGTGCCCGAAATGCAGGCAGACGATTAATACTTCGCTCACTGCGTGTCCGTATTGCTCGGCCCCTGTCGATGCCGCCGCTGCTCAAGCGGCAGCGCAGAACATGGCCGCCATTAACGAAGGATGCAGCGATGCGAGCTACATACGAATCATGGCCGGCTCGCTATGGGTGTTCTTCGGCCTCTCCCTGCTTCCGTTCTTACATTGGCCGGCGGAGATAGGTTACCTATTTCTTCTTTTCGCTGTGCCTTTCAAGATATGGCGATGGCGGCGGAAGACTGCGGGGATATACTCTGCCGACTATGAATTTGCCCGTGCGCGGCGAATGATTGGCGTTTCATTCTTCTTTTGGAGCGGGTTTTTATTGTTGCAGTTGGTCCTGTTCGGATTAACGGTGATTGCGACGATGAAGCTGAAGACGTAGAGCAGCAGACAGCGAGCCGCACAGATGCGGGGGGCATTCTTACGTTTGCGGCCGGAAGCGCCACCGGACAAAGACTGGCAGGGGTATACTTCGGTTGAGAAGCACTGCATGCAGCGCGAAGCCGTGGTCCATAGTGATCCCGATGTCTTGGGCGGAACGCCTGTTTTTGTCGGCACTCGCGTCCCCGTCAAGAACCTTTACCAGTACCTCGAAGCTGGAGATTCGCTAGCCGACTTCCTTGAGGACTTCCCCTCTGTCAGCCGTCAACAGGCGGTTGCTGCACTCGAACTCGGGCGTGAGATGACCGAAGCGAATGCGACTCCTGCTTGACGAATCTGGGACCGCGGCGGTCCATAGCGCAAGGGGGGTAGAATGAAGGCATGTTCAACATAGCTGGCGGCATCCTGCTTGCTTTCGCCGCTCTCGTCGCGCTGTGTTGGCTCGATGAGTTGGTGCTCACGCCGCTCGGCCGGAGGTTCGGCACGAACAAGGCTCTTCGATACACACGGCCGCCTGGGTATGTGAAGCCGTACAAGCCTCGGCCAGGCGCGCTATATCCATACAAGTGTCCGGTGTGCGGCAGGAACCACGGAGCAACCCCGGAACAGTGGTTGGCGGACGCGTTCTTCATTTCGCGAGCT
>JAFAIN010000311.1 GCA_019236695.1 Acidobacteriota bacterium
AATGGCCCGCCGGAAGCCGTCAGCCACACGCGTGCGACTTCGTCGATCCGGCCGGCCCGCATGCATTGGTGAATGGCGTTGTGCTCTGAATCAATAGGGAGCAGTGGCTTGCGCTGCCGCCGGGCCTCGGCCGTGATTAACTCTCCGGCTGCCACCAGGCATTCCTTGTTGGCCAGGCCTACGGTTTTGCCTGACCGCACAGCCTCGTAGGTAGCCTCCAGGCCGGCCACTCCTACAATGGCGCTTACCACGAAATCAGCCTCTTCGTGGGTGGCTACTCGGACTGCACCCTCGGCGCCTGCTGTGATCTCACAGGCGGGATTCTCGCCGCGCAGGGCCTCCTTCAGGGTGGATGCCGCCTCGGTAGTTGCCATTGAGACCATGCGCGGCTTCCAGCGTCGAGCCTGCTCCGCGGCCAGGGCCACGTTCGAGCCTGCCGCCAGCGCGGTGACCGAGAACCGATCCGGAAAGGCTTCCACTACGTTGAGGGTGCTGCGGCCAATAGAGCCGGTAGACCCGAGGATGGCGATGCGTTTCATTCTGCTTGGTTTAAACCAGGGGGAGGGCTGCGCAGTTCCTTTGACGTTAAATCGGGGGAATAGTGATCAAATGAATGGTAACACGGGTATTTGCCTGTATTTGCGGCTTTCATGGGCCGGTAACCAGGGCGTAATACCACAGCACGGGCGCTGCGAACAGAAGTGCGTCAATCCGGTCAAGCACTCCGCCGTGCCCGGGCACCATGGTGCCAGAATCCTTGACGCCCGCAGCTCGCTTGGCGAATGACTCCAGCAGGTCGCCGGTTTGTGCAACCAGGTTCAGCACGGCTGACAAACCGATTATGGTTGAAAGCGCGCGCGGCTCGGTCCCGACCGTGGTCAGTGCGTGGATGCGAAACATTGCCGCCGTGATGGGCTCGGCAAAGTGAAAGAAAACACTGCCCAGAATGACGCTGGAGATGAAGGAGGCGGCCGCGCCCTCCCATGACTTTCCCGGGCTGATTCGCGCCGCCAGCTTGTGCCGTCCGAAGGCGCGGCCCGCGTAGTAGGCAAAGATGTCGCCCGACCATACAACGATGAACAGATAAAGGATAAGAAAAGGCCCGAACTCCGTGTCCTTCAGCAGCACCAGCGAGCCGAGAGTGAGGGCAATATAAGGTATGGCCAGCACCGACATGGCGCTTCCGCCGAATGACGCTCTGAGGTCGGTGCGCCTCATCCCCGCAGCGAGCGCGGCGAAGGTGCAGGCAATAATCAACGCCAGAAGCAGGGTAGGGAAGCGCGGCGTGGCCCAGTACATGCCCCCCGGAAGCCGCAGCCACTGCGCTTCGTGAAGTTGCAGCGTCGAACGGAGGGGAAAGGCAACAAACATCAGCGCTACAAAGAGCAGTGTGACGTGCCGTGCCGGGGCAAATCCGGCGGCCTCGGCGATGCCCAGAAACTCATCGGCCGCAATCAGGGCCACAGCGCCGGTTGCGAGGGAAAAAATCCAGTTCGGCAGCCAGAACACAGCCGCCACCACGAGAGGGATAAGGGCCATCGCCGTAATCACGCGCTTCATCGCAGCCCGCGCCTCTCGCGCAGGACGGTATGGCTTTGAAGCATCACTGCGCGCTTATGCCCCCGTAGCGGCGCTCTCTCTTCTGGTATTCCAGGATCGCGGTCAGCAGATCGATACCACGGAAGTCGGGCCACAGCTTTTCGGTTACATAGATTTCGGCGTACGCCGCCTGCCAGAGAAGGAAATTGCTCAGCCGCATCTCGCCCGAGGTGCGGATCACCATGTCGAGTTCGGGCAGGTGGCACGTATAAAGCTGCTGCGCAATGGCTTCCTCGCTGACCTTCAGGTGCTCGAACCCTCCATTCGTGGCGGCTTTGCTCACCAGTGACGAGACTGCATCCACCAGTTCGCCCCGCGAACCGTAATTCAAGGCGAGCGTAAGCACCATGCCGCTGTTGCCGGAAGTTTCGGTTCGCGCCTGGCACATGCGTTCCTGCACGTCGGCAGGCAACTCGTGAATGCGGCCGATGTAGTCGAGCCGGATGTTATTGCGCATCAGGGTCGGAAGCTGTTCCGCAAGATAATGCCGAAGCAGGCGCATGAGGAAGCTGACTTCGGCGCCCGGTCGCTTCCAGTTTTCGGCTGAAAATGCATACAACGTGAGCGCCGGAATGTGAATGCGCGCCGCCGTTTCCACCGTGCTGCGCACCGCCGCCACGCCCGCGCGATGGCCGGCAACCCGCGGCAGGTGCCGCCGGCGCGCCCACCGCCCGTTCCCGTCCATAATGATGGCGACGTGCTGCGGCAGCGCGGGTTTCAGCTTGGCGTAAACCTCGGCTTCCCTGCGGTCGAGGCCTGGTGACGCGCTGCGCATAATGAGCTTTAAACAGCATAGCAGCTCATCCCGGAGCAATAATGTATGGTGACTCACATTCCATGGTCTAAGTATCAGCAGTTCGGAACCGCTTTTGCTAAACTTTTGAAAAATGGCACAAATCCAGCGACGGCACACGGCACAGATAACGATCGCGGGGGTTCGCGTTGGGGGTGATGCACCAGTTGTGGTGCAATCGATGACCAACACCGATACCGCCGATGTCACCGGCACAGCTAAGCAATGCGCCGATCTGGCCCGAGCGGGTTCGGAACTGGTGCGCGTTACGGTTAACAACGAAGACGCGGCCCGGGCGGTCCCGCACATTGTTGATACCCTGATGTTATGGGGTATTCGCGTTCCTATCATTGGCGACTTTCACTACAACGGCCACCTGCTGCTGAAGAAATTTCCGGCCTGTGCCCGTGCCCTGGCCAAATACCGCATTAACCCCGGCAACGTCTCCATTGGCCGCAAGGACGATGACAACTTTCGCGCCATGATTGAGGTCGCGGTGGAGAACCAGAAGCCGGTTCGTATCGGCGTGAACTGGGGTTCGCTCGACCAGGCGCTGCTGACTCGAATGATGGATGAGAACGGCCGCCTGCCCGAGGCGGAAAGGAAAGATGCTCGCGAGGTCACCATGGAGGCGATGGTGGAGAGCGCGTTGCGCTCGGCGGCTATGGCCGAGCGTTATGGCCTCCGCCACGATCAGATCATACTGAGCGCCAAAGTGTCGGGCGTGCAGGACCTTATCGATGTCTATCGCCAGCTCGCATCCCGCTGCGACTATCCACTGCACCTTGGGCTTACTGAGGCCGGCATGGGCGCCAAAGGGGTGGTGGCTTCCACGGCCGCGCTGAGTGTGTTGCTGCAGGAGGGGATAGGCGACACGATTCGCGTTTCACTTACGCCTGAACCGAACGGCGATCGCACCGAGGAAGTGCTGGTCGCGCAGCAGATTCTGCAGTCGCTCGGAATCCGCAATTTTTCGCCCCAGGTGACCGCATGCCCGGGCTGTGGCCGCACTACCAGCACCTTCTTTCAGGAACTGGCGGCCGATATTCAGGGCTATCTGCGCAAACAGATGCCGGCTTGGCGGGAGCAGTACGCGGGTGTGGAGTCAATGTCGGTGGCGGTGATGGGCTGCGTGGTGAACGGGCCGGGCGAGTCCAAGCACGCCAACATCGGCATTTCGCTGCCCGGGACTTTCGAAGAACCGGTGGCGCCGGTCTTCGTAGATGGCCGCAAGGTCACGATTCTTCGCGGCGATCGCATCGCGGAAGAATTTATGGCCATTCTGAACGAGTACGTCGAGAGCCACTACGCCCCTAGGACTGAGATGGCCGGTAGCGCGTAAGCCGCACAGACCCTGACGCATACGCAGCGTTGCCTAAGAGCGACAGGAACCTGCTCCGCGCACGGTGATTGCACTCCCTGAAGAGGAAAGCCGAAAATCAGCAACCAGAAGTGCACAGTTGCGCCGATTATAATGGGTTCAGAGTGACTTCCATCCGCCTGCTGGCCATCGACATCGATGGCACGCTGCTTAACGCTAAATTCCAGGTCAGTGACGAGAATCTTGCAGCATTGCGCCGCGCCCATGCGCTGGGCGTCGAGATCGCGCTGGTAACCGGCCGCCGGCATAAGTTTGCGCTTCCGATCGCCGAACAGCTCGGAGTGCCGCTGACGCTGATCTCCTCGAACGGCGCGCTTACGCGCTCGCTCGCCGGCGAAACCCACCATCGCGACCTGTTGCCGATGGAGGTGGCGCGCCAGTTATGCCACGAGATGCAGGCGTTTACGAAACATATGGTGATTTCGTT
>JAFAIN010000065.1 GCA_019236695.1 Acidobacteriota bacterium
GATGGATGCCAGCGCCAGGGCGCACACCAGCACGACGACGGTGACGGGCCGGCGAAGCGCTGCGCGAACAAGCCACATCTTAGTCCCCTGCCTGCGCCAGGAATGGGGCCAGGTCGCCGCGAGCCGCGGCCAGCGCCGCCAGCGCCCTCCATACATTCAGCCGGGCCACCGCATTGTCGCACTCCGCCTGGGCCAGCAGGCTTTCCGCGGCGGCAACCTCGATCACCGTGCCCAGGCCGGCCTGGAAGCGCGCGCGCTGCTGCGCCTCGCTCTGCCGCGCCGCTTCAAGCTCCACGGGAGTATTCAGCGCCGCCAGGCGGGCGCCGGCCAGGCGCGCGGCGGCCTGCTGCACCGCGGCCGAGAGATCGTCGAGCAACTGATCGTAGCGCGCGCGTTCCGCGCCCAGGTTCGCCGCCTGCACGTTCTTTTGCGCGCGGATGCTGAAGAAGTCGAACGCAGGGAAACTTACCTGCATGCCGGCAGCCCAGTTCATGGCTGAGGGCGCGAGGCCCGCCGTTCCGCCGGGGAAAATTCCGTTCAGGGCGGTGCCGGCGCCGCGGCCGGAGAGCGCACCCAGCGCCTGGAATTGGGGCACGTAAGATGCGGCGATCACGGAAAGCCGCGCCTGTTGCTGGCGCACCAGCTCCGCCTGCTGCTGCGCCGCCGGATGGCCGGCCAGCGGCGTATTGGCGTTTGCCTCCCCGGGCAATGCCAGCAAGGGGGCGTAGTCCGGCGCGGGCGCCGGGATCCCCACCAGTTCCGAGAGTGCGGCGCGCCTGACTTCGACATTGGTTTCAGCTTCGATGACCTGGGTGCGCGCCCGCGCCAGTTGGGCGTCAGCCTGCGCCGCATCGGCGCCCGGCCGCAATTGATTGCCGGCCAGCACGTGCACCGATTTTGAGAACACTTCCAGGCGGGCGGCATTGGCGCGGAGGGCAGCGGCCACCTGTTCGGCGGTGGCTACATCGAACCACGCGCCGGCCGTCGCCATGGCTACTTCGAGCTGGGTGAGGTGCAGGGCCGCGCGGGCTGCTTCGGCGCCATGCAACGACGCACTCACCTGCGCCGAACGAGCTCCGAAATCGAATGGCTGCCAGGAGAACAACACGCCCCCGGCGCTGCTCCAGGCCGAGCGGGTTACGTCACCGGGAAGAACCGGGCCGGAGATGGAAGGAATTACCGGCTGCGGCAGCAGCAGGCCGTAAATGTTGTTTGCCGTGGCCCGGTTGGTCTGCCATAGCAGGTCGGCGCGCGGCCAGTATGCAGCGCGCGCAATCCCGGCGGCGGCATGCGCAGC
The DNA here is from genome assembly GCA_019236695.1 of Acidobacteriota bacterium. Classification (GTDB taxonomy): domain Bacteria; phylum Acidobacteriota; class Terriglobia; order Terriglobales; family Acidobacteriaceae; genus JAFAIN01. The sequence continues at coordinate 1,298 of JAFAIN010000065.1, forward strand.
GCTTTGCTGCTCTTCGGAGGCGCGCACTTTGGGATAGTGGGTTTCGGCGGCGTGAATGGCGGCTGCAATCGTCAGCGCTTGTGGTTCGGCCGCACACGGTGGTGCGCATGCCGGCATGTCACCGGCGCCGAGTTTTGCCATCCGGATGCTGAAAGGCTCCGGCGCTTCCCTGCGCAGCCCCGGCGCGGCGGGAGGAGGTTGCGCCGCGGCGCATGCGCAGGCCGCCGCCAGCAATGCCTGCTCGAGCAGCGCCGCCAGCCATATGCTCCTCATGCCGCCCCTTTATGTTTGCGCCCGGCTGAGCGCCGGGCCCGGCCGGCGCCGCCCTGGGAGAGAAAATCCTCCCACAATTCCCGGAACAGCTCGCGAACCCGCCGCTTCGCGACTTCCAGCGCCTTCCGCCCCTCGGGCGTGGCGCGATACACGCGCCGGTGGTTCAGCCGGCCCTGGTGCGAAGACCGCAGCAGGCCGCGCCGCTCCATGCCGTGCAGCAACGGGTAAAACGCGCCCGGGCTGATCTTGTAGCCGTGCCGCCCAAGCTCTTCGATCATCTGCAGGCCAAAGATGGGCTCACGCGCGGCGTGGTAAAGCACATGCAGCCGGACCAGGCCGGAATACAGCTCCCGATGTGGCGCAGCTTCGGAGCGCATACTCGAAATCCGATGACGAAGTTCGACATTATGCGCGTGCCCGCGGGCAATTGCAACCCTGGACATCTATGACTCGGTTGCCCACTTTGGCATTACGCTCCCATTTCGCGATCTCACCGGTTTGTCGAAGTATCCGGAGGATGGCGGGCAGCTTGCGTCAACCCAGGTGGTGTTTCGCAGCTACGAGCCGGCGGAACATTTCACGCGGCGCGTGGTGATGGATGGCGTGTGCCTGAGCGACTGGGGCGTAAAGTGATCCCCTGCCGACTTTTCCAGTCCAGGAGCAAGGCCGAAGTAGGAAGGAAGAAACAAGCTGATCGAGGCGTTACAAAACACCTGTATCCAACGTAGCGATGAATTGAATGCCAGGAACGACTTTCTTCGCGAGGCGCTTGTCGTTCGTCAGAAACAGATCTACGCGCGCCTCGGCCGCGCATGCCAGGCTGTCGATAGCATCAATTGAAGTAGCGCGGCGAATGTAGAGAGTCCAGTTGTCCGGCCGGGAGCGGCCGGACCCGCGTGACCAAAAAAATGGCGCCCAACATTGAAGTCAGGCGCCCAAGGAAGGGGAACTTTAGCGCGGGCTAGGGAATGTAATAGCGGAAAGAAGCGAATACCATGGGTTCGTCAGCTCGCGGCGTGACGAACGTTCCGGCAGTGGCGCCCGCCCCGGGCCACCCAGTGCGGCGAATGTAGGAACCCTGCAGGCCCCACTGCAGGCGGCCCCACGCTCCCACGTACCACTTGTACCAGAACCCCATGCTGCCTTCGACCAGGTCCTTGGTATCGCCCGTGCAACTGGCCGCCGCGCCGGGTGTAAAGCCGTTTCCGCCGCCGGGAAGCACCTCGGTGGCGCAACCCGAATTCGTGAAGCCCGGAGCGCCATAACCGACCGGTTTGCCGGCGGCGTTCAGATACCAGGTGCGCGCCGCATACTCTGTTCCCAGGTTCCAGTACCAGTCCCATTTGGGGGTGTGGTACTCGACCGTCGCCAGGCCCATGTAGCCGTGGACCAGCGCCAGCGTTCCATCGGGATGTACCGTTGCATCGGGAAGGGTTGACGTGCCGTAGCGGTCGATGCCGTCACCGGCCAGGAAGTGCGCTCCGATATCGAGATGCTTGGCAATCGTGCCCCGAAAGTTCGCACCCATCCCGCCGCCGGTTTTCGTGCTGTTAAACGCGCCTGCCGCGCTCGCCGGCGTGGCTGTGGCGTTGGGATACACGCGATCCTGGAAGGTGCTGAGGATGCCGAACAGCTCGTAATGCCCCCAACCAGGCTCAAAGGCCGTCTTGAAGATGAAGTCGGGCGTCTTGTTGAACGAGTAGTTGGCGTTCAGGTTGTACAATCCGCCGCCGGTGCCGGGGCCGCCGAGATCGAAGTTGGTGGCATTGCCGTGGGCGGTGAAAATATCCTGCGGGTTTTCGACCGACATTCCCAGCCACGCCTTATTGTTGAAGTTCTTGGTAACGCGGAAGCCGAACTGGCGCTCCCAACTGAACCCAACGTGGTATTGGGCGTCAATGGTCATGGGAAGAGCCTCGGTGCGGTTATCGAGGCCTTTCTTGGTCTCGGTCGCGAGGCTCCACATTTGGCCGCCGGTAAACGTCCAGCCATTATCAAGGGCCGCCTGGCCCCAGATCTGCCGCTGCCGGTTGGTGTAGCTGTTGCTCTGGTTGTTGTTCGACGTCACGCCGGCAGAGAGCCAGTCAGTTTCGTAATAGCCAGAGAGCTTCACCATGGAGAGCTTGCCTTCCACCAGCACGCCGAGCCGCGACTGGCGGCCGGAGAAGAACAGGTCATTGATATGAGCCTGGTCGGCGCCGGCATAGGGCGTGCTGTTGAACGGCGTATTGACGTCAGAAAGGAGGGCATGCTGCCGCCACACCCCTTCGGCAGCCAGGAAGCCCACGGGCGTAATGGTTACGCCCTTGTAACGCAGGGACGTGGGATTCTCCGGCTTGGAGGTATCCTGGGCCGCATTGTTGATGAACACGGAAGGCAACTTGGGCTCGGGAGCTTTGCCGGCCGGAAGCATGGGCGCCGTGCTGGCCACAGTTCCCAATGACGGGGCATGCGGTTGCTCCTCCTTCGCCGCCTTCAGGTCATCCACAGCCTGGCGAAGCTTTTCGATCTCGGCCTGCTGCGCCGCCAGCATCTGCTTCAATTCGTCAACTGTGGGGCTGGATTGTTTTTTATGGTCATCGGCGCGCGTTCCTGTGGATTGCGCCCACAGGCCGCAGCCAACCAACAACAAAAGGATTGCCATCACGCTCTTGCGCATTTCTTCTCCTTAGACAGCAAGACACACTGGCCCGGCAACGCCAAGCCCCCGAGTTGAAACCGGAGAACCCAGCGCCGTTAGCTCACGCGCGATGCAAAAAACGCGAGCGCTACTTTATTTCTTTGACCCGGGCACGAACCTTTTCCGCAACAGCCTTGGGCAGCGGGGCATAATTCAAATCCTTGGCCATGCCTTCTCCGCTGTCGAGCATCCAGTTCAGAAAATTCACCATGACGGTGCGTTTTTCGCCATCGCTCCACGTCGTGGGCACTAGAAGATACGTAAAGCTTGAAATTGGGTAGGCGCCCTTGCCGGGAGCATTCGTAATCGAAACGCGGAAGTCGGCCGGCATGTCTTTCACCGAGGCGGCTGCGGTGGTAACTGATTCCAGGCTGGCCTTCATGAACTCTCCCGCGGCATTCTGCACCAGGCCGTAATTGAGCTTGTTTTGCAGCGCGTAGATCAGTTCGACGTAGCCGATGGCGCCTTCCATCTGGTGCACCATGCCGGCCACGCCTTCATTGCCTTTCTGGCCTACGCCAGCGGGCCAGTTCACGGCGGTGTTCGAGCCTACTTTCTGTTTCCACTCAGGGCTAACCTTGGAAAGAAAATCGGTGAAGATAAAGGTGGTGCCGCTGCCGTCGGAGCGGTGCACGACGACGATTTCGGTGGGAGGCAGCTTTACGCCTGGGTTGAGCGCAGCAATGGCGGGATCGTTCCAATTCTTGATGTTGCCCAGATAGATGCCGGCAAGCACGGTGCCGGTGAACTTCAGGTCGGTGCTTACGCCGGGCACGTTGTACGCCGGAACCACTGCGCCAAGCACGGTTGGCAGGTTTAACACATCCAGCCCGCGCTTGCTCTTGAGGTCGGCGATCTGCTCGTCTTTCATCGGCATATCGCTGGCCCCAAAATCCACTGTCCCCTGCGTCAACTGCTGGATGCCGGCTCCGCTGCCCACCGACTGATAATTGATCTCCACGTCTCCGTGGGTCTTGTGATATTCGCCAAACCATTTCTGGTAAATGGGGTTGGGAAATGACGCGCCGGCGCCGCTCAGGTTCCCCGAAGCAAAAGCCGAAGCGGCAAGCACGATGGCGCAGAACAGCGTTTTCAAAGGACCGATCATCCTTTTTCTCCCTGTATCTATGCCCCATCTTTTTAACCGGGCATGGTTAATCGAACGTTAATGGCGAATTAAAATACGATGAAAAACAGGGCCGCTCGCGTGCGGGTTTTCCCGACGAGCAATGCGGCCAAAAAGTGCTATTTCAGTCCTTTCACACGCGCTTAACGCGTTCCTGCGACAATGAACAGGGGTTCTGGGCTGTGTTACAAGAATCAAACGATAGTCGCAGAGCGATTTTTGAGCTCACTCTCGATGCGCACCTGCTGGCGCGATCGGCGATCAAGGGCGCGGCCGAGGTCCTGATCGGGACCTCGAACGGCGCGGCCGAGGCGGTAAATGAGGTCGAAAAGCGGCTCGACGAGCTTGACCACACGCTCGATGAGCAGGTTGCCGACGCCATCAGCCACACCACGCCGCCGGAGGCTCGCGAGCTGCTGGCCTGCATCAAGGCCATGGTTGATCTGGAGCGCGTTGGCGACCTGGCACAGAGTTTTGCCGCGCGCGCGGCTGCCGTGCGTGAACGCATTTCCACCGAAGACGTCGGCATCCTGCTTAAAATGTGTGTTGCGCTTGAAGCCATGTTGCGCGACGCCAGCGAGGCATTCGCCTCGCGCAACGTCGAGCTGGCGTTTGGCATTATTCGCGCCGACGCCGAACTTGACCGCCTGCGCAACCTGATGGTGTTTCGCCACACCGAGCAGGCCGCCAGCGACGTGCGCGAGAGCTTTCACGTGCTGGCCCTGGCGCAGTCGCTCGAGCGCGCCGGCGATCACGCCAAGAACGTCGCCGAGGAAGTCTGCCACCTGGTGAGCGGCCACAGCCTCCGCCACATGGCCCGGCAGAAGAACCCGAGCCTGGAGCAGATGTACCTGGACCACCTTTTCCAGCAGTATGCCGCCTCGCCGGAGAAGCACTAGAGCTTCTTCACAGTGACTGTATCCCCGGGGGGGCGAAATGCAGATCCCTCCCCTTGGGCAAGCTCAGCAGAAACTCAATTCGCAATTGCTTTCGATAGAGGGTCCTGGAATGGACGGCCGGGGTGAGGGGCGGGGCGCGGCGGTTGGATCTGCCTGCGATGTCGCGGTGTAAGCACTGTGGGGGTCCTTCGCTCGCCGTGGCGGGCTCAGGATGACAGTGATTTTTTACACCGGCGGCTTCTCTGCCGTGGGCGCTCAGGATGATAACTTAAAATGGTGACTTGGGGCTTTTTTCAGGCCCGGGCGCTTTTCGGCACCTCAAAGCGGTAGCCGGCGCCGCGAACCGTGCGCAGGTAGACTGGCGATTCGGGCTCGCGTTCCACTTTTTCGCGCAGCTTGCGGATATAGACATCGACCGATCGCTCGGTTACGTATTGCCGGTCGCGCCACACGGCGTCAAGCAGTTGATCGCGGGTGAACACCTGCCCGGCATGCCGCGCCAGGTACTCGAGCAGGCGGAACTCAGTTGCGGTGGTGATGACCGGGGCTCCGCGAACCACCACGCTCATGGCGCCGGAATCGATTTCAATTTCACCAGCCGAAATTCTGGCCGGCTGCAGCGGGCGCTCGAAGCGGCGCAGCACCGCCCGCACGCGGGCAATCAGTTCGCGCGGGCTGAACGGCTTGGTGATGTAATCGTCGCCGCCGATTTCCAGGCCGGTTACACGGTCGGCCTCGCTGCCGCGCGCCGTCAGAAAAATTACCGGCACATGCGAGAGCTGTCGTGAGTGCCGGATCTGGCGGCACAAATCCAGGCCGCTGCCGCCCGGCAGCATGATATCGAGCAGGAAAAGGCCCGGAGGAGACTGCTCGGCCTCAGCCAGTACCCCCGCGCTCCGGTGAAACACGCGTACCTGATGTCCGCCAGCCTCGAGGTGATAGCGCAGCAGCCGCGCAATATCTTCTTCGTCTTCCACCGCAAACACCAAGGTCTTCATACAGGCAGCTTCCCGGTTCAGCATATATACGGCTTGTTAAATCCAGATGAAAGGCGGCGGATTACTGCGGCGGATTCGGCGTGGAAGGCTTGCTCCTGGCCGGCGGCTTCTTTTTGGGCGCCGGTGAGGCCGGCGCGGCATCATCATTCACCACGATCTTCCTGGGCGGAGCAGCAGCGGCGGCGGCCGCGGCGCGCGCCGCTTCGGTGCGCCAGCGGCTCAGCTCGGCATCCTGCTGCAAGGCGAGATTCTGCAGATAATCGGAGAGCGCATGGCGCTCCGCATCCAGCCGGCTGAGGTCGGCGGAGAGCGCCTCAAACTCCTGCCGCGAGCCGAACGCTCCGGTGGTTTCCGCAAGCGAAGCCAGCGTCTCATAGAGCGCTGTGAGATTGTGGTACAGCTTGAACTGCCCGGCCATGCTGGCCGGTTGCGCCCGTGACGCCTGAATCAGGTCAGGCAGGGCCGAGGCAAGATTGCGCGACACGGACGCCGCCATCTGCTGCGCCTGTTGCCGCGTGGCCGGGTCGGTCTTCCACTTCTCGATGCGCAAGCGGTTGATATCGCCAGTGGCGGCATTTGCCGTCTGCTGCAGGTCCTGCAGCAACGGCAGCACAGGGGACGCCGCAGGCGCAGCAATAGAAGATGCCGGCGGCTGAGTTGACGGGGGCGGCGCCTGCTGGGCAAGAACGGAAAAGGCAAAAGGCAGAAGGCAAAAGGCAAAGAGAAACTGCAGTGTTTTGAATTTCATGTTGGCCGCTCCGCCCTTTCGCGGCTCAGATTATATTGCGCACAACTCGCCTTCTGTTTTGATGCATATACGCCATTTGCCGATGGTTGGTCCCCCTGGGTGGCCGAGGCTCTGTCCGGTTTTGAACGGCGGAAACACTTCCTGTTCGTCCTGCGAACCCAAATCCATGAATCTGTTGGAGTATGTGTGGCACAGAAAGTGCACTCCAGCAGTACCGGCCGCACCCGGGAGGATCGACATGCCTGGAGTCAGGCTTGAGCAACTGGCGTCTGATGCGCGTTATGCCCTTCGGGGCATGGTGCGAGCTCCTGGCTTTTATGCCACGGCAGTGTTCATGCTGGCTCTCGGCGTCGGCATGAATGCGGCTATTTTCAGCGCCTTTTCCCATGTGCTGCTCGAGCCGCTGCAGTTTCCGAAGGCGGACGAACTCTACGTCGTTACGTCGCACGCAGCTTCCGTCGGCGATGCCCAGCGGTTGAATTCGGGCCCTGACTTCCGCGACTACCGCGACCAGAACGCTGTCTTCTCCGGAGTAGCGGCGGCCATCGGGCATTTCAGCGAGCCGTGGACGGGCGATGGCGAGCCGCGCGTTCTCTACATGGCGGCCGGCACGCAGGAATTCTTTAACGTCCTTGGAATCCGGCCTTTCCTCGGCCGCCTGTTTACGCCCGACGAGTTCAAGAGCCTGCACAACGGCAGCGTCATTGTGTCCTGGAGGTTCTGGCAGAACCAGCTAGGAGGTGACCCACATGTGCTGGGCCGCAAGCTGCGCATTGAAGATGCTTCGTCGGAAATCGTCGGCGTGCTGCCGCCCATGCCGGACCTTTACTCGCAGGTGGATGTCTGGGACAAGCTGACCACCGAGCCCGCATGGCCATTCATGAACTGGCGCGCCAACAAGTTTCTGGATGTAATTGGCCGCCTCAAGCCGGGAGCCACGCGCGGCGCCGCCGAATCGCAACTCTCGGCAATTCTGAGGCGAGGCGAGGGCGAGCCGAAAGATGTGCAGGTGCGGTTAACGCCTCTCAAGGAATTTGTTGCCGGCCCGGTGGCACGGCAGCTCGGCATGATTATGGCGGCCGTTGTGCTCGTGCTGCTGGTGACGTTCATGAACACGGCCGCACTGCTGCTGTCGCGCGCGGTGAAGCGAACGCCAGAGCTGGCAGTACGCCTGGGCCTTGGGGCAAGCCGCGCGCGCATTCGCCAGCAGTTGCTCGTCGAAGGGCTGCTGCTGAGCGCCACCGGCGGCACGGTGGGCGTAGCGCTGGCCAGTGCGTCAATCGGACTGCTTCGCCGCCTTCCCGGTGCCGCGCTTCCCCGGGTTGACGGTTTGCACCTCAATCTGGCGGCGCTTGCACTAAGCGCCGCGGTAGTGATGGCGGCAAGCGTGTTGTTTGCCCTGTTGCAGGCAGGCATTTTTGTCCGGCTCGATCTCTCGTCGGGGCTGCGCACCGGGCGCACCCAGACCGGCAGGGCGCAGAGGCGGCCATTTTCCCTGCTGGTGGCGGGTGAGGTCGCTTGCTCTGTGATTCTCACAGTCTGTTCAGGCTTGCTGGTGCGCAGTTTCGTCCGGCTGCATTCCGTGGACCCGGGATTTGCGCCCTCGCGCCTCTTGACGGCATATTTGCGCACCAACTACTTCGGTCCGGAGGGATATCCATTCTGGCGCAATGTGCTGCAAACCGCAGCGACGGTGCCGGGCGCCGCTTCGGCTGCAGTTTCCGACTGCATGCCGGCAGCCAGCGCCATGGGAGCGACGCTGCTGTTCTCCGATCGGCCCAACGATGTTGCGCACGCCCCTTCCGCCGAAGGCTGCTGGATCAGCGCCGATTATTTCCGCACGCTGGGCACGCCGCTGGTGCGCGGGCGCTTTTTCACCGAGCATGACAGCGACGCCGCACCCGCAGTCGTAATGATCAATGCCGATGCAGCGCGGCGTTTCTTCCCGGGCGAAGATCCCCTCGGGAAGCGCATCGCCGCCAGCTACCTTGCGCTGGGCAGCAGAACCAGCGGCGCCGCAAGATTCCGCGAAATTGTGGGTGTGGTGGGCAACGCCAGGCAGCGCGCGCTGGAACTCGGGAGCGGCCCGGCCATCTACATGCCCTATGAACAGGATGAAACCCATCACGTGCTGGCTTCCATGAACCTGTTTGTGCGCAGTTCGGGCGTGGATCCAGCCGCGCTGGCGCCGAGCGTGCGCACCAGGATCCAGGCGGCATATCCCAGCCAACCGGTGGAACGCATTGCCACAATGGGCGCCGTGATCTCGCAGACGCTGGGGCGACGCACCTTCGCAGTCATGCTGATGTCGTCATTTGCCGGCCTGGCGTTGCTGCTGTGCGGGCTGGGGATCTACGGCGTGGTTTCCTACAGTACAGCGCAGCGCACGCGCGAATTCGGCATTCGCATGGCTCTCGGCGCGCAACGCTGGAATGTGCTCTGCAACGTGCTGCAGCGGGGCGGCGGAGTGGTTGCGCTGGGCGCCTTCGCAGGATTGTTACTCGCGCTGCCGGCCACCAACGCGCTCTCGCAACTTCTGTTTGAAACCGCTCCGCTTGACCCGTTGGTCTTCGCCGCAGCCGCCCTGGTGCTGGCGTCCATCGCACTGGTCGCCTGCCTGCTGCCGGGAATCCGCGCCTCGCGACTTGATCCGCGCGCCGCCCTCAGCTGCGACTGATGGCGCCGGCGGATGAGCGCTGATTCCGGATCAGCAGCAGCGCTGGCGCGGGCGGGCGTGGCGGTCGCGCAGGAAATCCGTAAACGTGCAGGCGCGGCTGTGGCAGGCTCGAAATCTTGCCCACGAGGATTCATCAAAAATCTCACGCAATGCTGCCATCAGCAATGTGGCGAACCGGGTCGCCACCCCCGCCAATCTGACAATTGCCTGGCTCATTGCCGCACCTCGGCAAAAAGGTCAGCGGCAATGAATGGGGTTTCGCTGCATCCCGGCTGCTTGCGCCCGGTCAGAACCTTTACCCACTCCGCAACGGAAACCACCAGCATGAGCGAGACCAGGATTACGAGTGCCGCAGTCACTGCTGCATCCAGGCGGTCATTGGCAATCAGGCGGGGCGCACCTGCAACTGCAGGCGACAAGGCGAGCTGGCGCGCGTGCGAAAGGAAGCCAATGCGAGGCTCGGAGCTGAAAATCTTCTCCATGGAGGCAGTAAAGGTCACCGCCACCAGCAACACCAACGGTCCCAGAGTCACGGCCACATAACGTGCACGGCCCATCTTGATCAGGATGGTGGTAGCCACGCAGAACGCCACTGTGGCAAGCAACTGGTTGGCAATTCCGAACAGCGGCCACAGCGAATTGATGCCGCCCAGGGGGTCGCGAACTCCCTGCCAGAGAAAGTAGCCCCACGCAGCCACCATCAACGCGCTGGACAGCACAATTCCGGGGTACCAGCTTGTGCGCCCCAGCGGCTTCCAGGCGTGGCCCAATACTTCCTGGAGCATGAAGCGGCCCACGCGAGTTCCGGCATCAATGATAGTCAGGATGAACAACGCCTCGAACATGATGGCAAAGTGATACCAGAGCGCCATGAGGGTGTGGCCGCCGAGGCTGTTGGAAAAAATGTGGGCCATGCCGACGGCGAACGCTGGCGCTCCGCCGGTGCGGTTCAGCAGCGTATGTTCTCCGACAGATGATGCCAGCTTCTGCATGCCGGCGGCATTCACCGTGAATCCCCACGATGAAATGGTGGCGGCAGCGCGCTCGGCGGTCTGCCCCACAATGCCCGCGGGACTGTTGATGGCAAAATACTCGCCCGGCTGCAGCACGCAGCCTGCAATCATCGCCATGATGGCGACAAATGACTCGGCGCACATGGCGCCATAGCCCACCATGCGGGAATCATCCTCACGAGCCAGAAGCTTGGGAGTAGTGCCGCTGGAGATCAGCGCGTGGAATCCGCTGATAGCTCCGCAGGCGATCGTGATAAACGCGAAGGGAAAAATCTTTCCGGCGAATACCGGGCCATCGCCGCGCGCAGCAAACTGGGTGAGCGCCGGCATATGGAGAAACGGGCGAAAAATGATGATCCCGCCGGCCAGAATCGCAATCGTGCCCAGCTTAACGAAGGTGCTCAGGTAATCGCGTGGCGCGAGCAGCAGCCACACCGGCAAAGCGGAAGCGGCGAAGCCATAAATGATGATGAGAACCGCCAGCGCCGGCGCCGAGAGGGTGAAAACCCTGGCCAGGGGATCAAACTGAGCCACCCACTCGCCGCCGATGATGGCGGCGATTACCAGCGCAAATCCGATTGCCGAGGCCTCCAGCACCTTCCCCGGGCGCACGAAGCGCAGGTAGGCGCCCATGAGCAGCGCAATCGGAATCGTCATGGCAATCGTGAACGCTCCCCACGGGCTTGCCTTCAGCGCATTCACCACCACCAGCGCTACCACGCCCAGCAGGATGGTGATGATGCTGATGACGGCGACGAACGCCACAAAGCCGCCTACCCTGCCGGTTTCGTCGCGCGCCATCTGGCCCAGCGACTTGCCGTCACGCCTGACGGAAAAAAGCAGGATGACGAAATCCTGCACGCAGCCGCCAAACACCGCGCCGGCAAGAATCCAGAGGGTTCCGGGAAGAAAGCCGAATTGCGCCGCCAGGATGGGTCCCACCAGCGGGCCTGGACCGGCAATGGCCGCGAAATGGTGGCCGAAAACCACCCAGCGGTTGGTGGGAACAAAATCGCGCCCGTCTTCCAGTCGCTGCGCCGGGGTGGCACGCGTGGCATTCAGCGCAAGGATTCGGGAGGCGAGAAAAGCACTGTAGAAGCGGTAGCCCAGCGCGTAGCTGCACAAGGCCGCGACCACCAGCCACAGCGCATTAACGGATTCACCCCGGCGGAGCGCAATTGCCCCCAAAGCCACCGCGGCGGCTACCGAGACCGCAACCCAGGTAAGTGATCTTGCGAGGCGCAATTCGACCTCAGCCGCGACCTTACTTGCCGAGAATCATCTTTGCAATGGTCTGCAACTGCATGTTGCTGGTGCCTTCGTAAATCTTGCCGATCTTCGAATCGCGCCAGTATTTCTCCACCGGGTAATCTCGGGTGAACCCGTAGCCGCCGTAGATTTCCACCGCAAGCGAAGTCACGCGCTCGGCAACCTGCGAGCAGAACAGCTTGGTCATGGCTGCTTCTTTCACGAAATCGAGGCCGGCATCCTTCATGCGCGCGGCGTTGTACACCATCATGCGGGCAGCTTCAATTTCGGTGGCCATCTGCGCCAGTTGGAACTGAATGCCCTGGAAGTCGGAAATGGGCTTCCCAAACTGCTTTCGCTCCTTGGCGTATTTCACCGCATACTCGAAGGCGCCGCGAGCCACCCCCGCCATCTGCGCGCCGATTCCGATGCGGCCTTCATTGAGCGTCTCAATGGCAATCTTGTAGCCCTTGCCGGCTTCCCCGAGCACGTTCTCGCGGGGCACGCGGCAATCTTCCAGGATGAGCTCGCACGTGGAAGAGGCCCGGATGCCAAGCTTGTCTTCCTTCTTGCCGACGGTGAATCCCGGGGAATCCTTTTCCACCAGAAATGCGGTAATGCCGCGGTAACCGGCCGAGGGATCGATAGTGGCCAGCAGAACGAAAAGGCCGGCTTCCCTGGCATTCGTGATCCAAAGCTTGCGGCCGTTCAGGATGTACTCGCTGCCGCGGAGTTCCGCGCGCGTCTGCAGCGCGAATGCGTCAGAACCTGACCCGGCCTCGCTCAACGCATAGGCGCCAACCCACTCCGCAGTCATTCGCGGCAGGTACCGGCGCTTCTGCTCGGCGTTGCCCCAGCGCAGCAGCGCATTGTTGACCAGGGTATTCTGCACATCGACCACTACACCGGCCGAAGCATCCACGCGTGAAAGTTCTTCCACCGCAATCACCGCTTCAAAAAAAGATCCACCCGCGCCGCCGAACTCCTCAGGAACCTCGATGCCCATCAGGCCAAGCTGAAAAAAATCATTGATGAGTCCGTGGTCGAATACACCTTTGTCATCCATCTCTTTTACCAGCGGGCGGACGCGCTCTTCGGCGAATTGGCGAACGTTGTCGCGAAACAGCTGCTCGTCTTCGGTGAGCGCCACCAGCGGCGGGCGCGCGGACGCTTTTTCCAGCGTTGCTTCTGCCATGGAACCTCCGGGAATGGCGCGAAATGCCGCGCGGCATCAGGAAAGCTGATGGATAGGATTCTAGCAGGGCACGGCGGCAGTACAATGCACCGGACTTACCCGGTTCAGGCATTTCAAAGGCGAAAACACGATTCCGCATTCCGCCATCCAACACGAATCTTTTCATCGCCAGATAGAATCGAACCTTTGTTGCACGACCGCATGAACGTCCCCCCACGCACAAGAGCTGCTGCTGCGCTGGTGCCCATTCTCCTGGCCGGAAGCTTCTCCGCAGGGCAGGCAACGTCAGGCATGTCATCCCTGCAGGCAAACGGCTCGCCGCAAGTTCCGGCGCAGGTGAAAGCTCAACTCACCGCCAGTGTTCCGCAGGGGAAGGCCAGCGGAGCCGTAATGCAACTCGGCCTGCTGCAGGCCCTGGAGATGGGTTTGCACAATAACCTGGGCATCATTCTTTCCGGCTACGGCATGGAAAGCGCGCGCGCAGCCCGCCTGCGCTCGCTGACTGACCTGCTGCCGAACGTAAAGACCCAGACCACATGGACGTCGCAGCAGGTGAACCTGGCAGCATTTGGCCTGAATGTTCCGGGCATTCCGCAGATTGTGGGTCCGTTCCACGTCTTCGATGCGCGTGCTTTCGCCACCGAAGAAGTGGATCTGAACCGGCTTAGCAAATACCGAGCCAGCTCGGAATCGGAGCGGGCAGCAAGCCTGAGCGCAGAAGACACTCGCGAGCTGGTGGTGCTCGCGGTGGGCGATCTTTACCTGCAGGCCATCGCGGATGGCTCGCGGGTGGAAACCGCGCAGGCGCAGCTCAACACGGCTACCGCGCTGTACAACCAGGCAGCCGACATGAAACGCGCCGGGACGGTGGCTGCCATTGACGTTCTGCGCGCTCAGGTGGAGATGCAGGCGGAGCAGCAACGCCTGCTGGCAGCGCAAAATCAATTCTCGAAGTCACGGCTGGTGCTGGCCCGGGCCATCGGGCTGCCGCAAGCGCAGCAGTTCGAGCTGGCGGAAAAGCTGCCATACCGGCCCGCCCCGCCCGTAACCCTGGAACTGGCACTGGCGCGAGCGTACGGCCTTCGCCGCGATTACCGCGCCGCCCAGGCGCTGGTGGCCTCGGCCGAGCATTCCCGCCGGGCTGCGGAGCGCGAGCGCCTGCCCGGGGTGGAAGTGAATGCCAACTATGGCGACCTTGGCACTTCGCCAACGCATTCTCACGGGACCTACACGGCCCAGGCCGGCGTGAACATTCCGGTGTTCCAGGGCGGCAAGGTGCGGGCTGATGTTGAGGCGGCGGACGCGGAACTCCGGCAGCGCAAGGCCGAGGCCGAGAACCTGCGCGCGCAAATCGAATTTGAAATCCGCAATGCCATGCTCGACATCGAAACCTCGGCCCAGCAGGTCCAGGTCGCGGAACAGGCGGTTGGGCTGGCGCGCGATGCCCTGCAGCAGTCGCGCGATCGCTTTGCCGCCGGTGTGGCTACCGGGGTGGAAGTGGTGCAGGCGCAGCAGGCCGTCGCCACGGCCGAGGAAAACTACATCAGCAGCCTCAATGATCACAACGTGGCCAAGCTCCTTCTGGCGCGGGCGGTGGGTGAGGGCGAAACGCAGGTGAGGAACTACCTGAAAGGATCCCAGTAGATGGCTGACGAGCCGGACATCACGCCGGCGGAGACCCTGGAGGAAGAGCATCCGCTGCATGAGCGCGAGCCCTTCCCGGAGGAAGCGGGGGAGGTTCCGAGCAAGCTGCGCGCGCGCGGATACTTTAAGGAACATCCACGCGCCAAATGGGTCGTGCTCATCGTGCTGGTTGCGGTGGGAGTGGGCGCCTGGCGTGTCTGGCGCCATTACGCGGTGCTCGAAGGCACCGATGACGCCCAGGTGGATGGCCATATTGTGCCGGTGAGCGCGCGGATTGCCGGGTGGGTTAAGTCGGTGGATGTGGATGACAATCAGCCGGTAGCGGCCGGGCAGGTTCTGGTGCAGCTCGATCCGGTGGATTACCAGGTGGCGCTGCAGCGGGCGCAGGCACAGCTCGCGGATGCTCTGGCGAATGCCACAGCGGCGCAGCGAGGCGTCCCTATCACCTCAGCCAGCGCATCGAGCCAGCTCGAGAGCGCGGAAGCGGCGTTCGCCGCGTCGGAACGCCAGGTGGAAGCAGCGCGGGCCCAGGTTACGGAAGCCCAGGCCAACGCCACAAAGGCTGCCAATGACCTGAACCGGATGAAGCAGCTTGTGGCCCGGCAGGAGATTTCCGAGCAGCAGTATGACGCCGCAGTAGCTGCTGCGGCGGCGGCTCAGGCTGCCGTACAGGCGGCACAGGCGCAACTTGCCGCCGCGCAAAGCCACCAGCAGGAGAGCCGTGCCAGCATCGCTGCCGCGCAAACAGCGCCCCAACAGATCAGCGTAACCCGGGCGCGGGCAGGAGCTGCTGAAGCCACCGCCGGCCAGGCGCGGGCGCAGGTGCAGCAGGCCGAATTGAATCTGCAATACACCACCCTCCGCGCTCCCGAGGCAGGGATTGTGGACAAGAGAACGGTGGAACCGGGCCAGGTAGTGCAGCCGGGCCAGCCGCTGCTCTCCATCGTCTATGTCTCAAACCTCTGGGTCACGGCCAACTACAAGGAGACTCAGCTTAACCAAATGCGGATTAACGATCCGGCAGAGATCTCGGTAGACGCATATGGCGGCCGCAAGTACCGCGGCCATGTGGATTCCATTGCGGGAGCTACCGGCGCCCGCTTCAGCCTGCTTCCGCCGGAGAACGCCACCGGCAATTACGTGAAGGTGGTGCAGCGCGTGCCGGTAAAAATTGTCTTCGAACCGAACCAGGACGTGAATATCCTGCGCCCGGGTATGTCGGTCACGGTTGACGTAAAAACTTCGCACTGACCCACGCGCATGGCTTCCACAGCTTCCACACTGAACGGCCTGGCGCCGCGCGCCCGGGTTGAAATCAATCCATGGATTATTGCGGTGGCCGTGATGCTCGGCACTTTCATGGAGGTGCTCGACACCACAGTCGTCAACGTGTCGCTCCCTCACATTGCCGGCAGCCTGGGCGCTACCGTCGATGAAGCCACGTGGGTGCTCACGTCCTATCTGGTTTCCAACGGCATCATCCTGCCGATGACCGGGTGGCTTTCGAACTTCTTCGGGCGGAAGCGAATCCTGCTGCTTTCCGTCTCGGGGTTCACGATCGCCTCGTTCTTCTGTGGCCTGGCTCCCAACCTTCCGCTGCTCATCATCTTTCGCGTAATCCAGGGCGCCACGGGTGGGGGACTGCAGCCGCTCTCGCAGGCCATCCTGATGGAATCGTTCCCGCCCGAAAAGCGCGGCAAGGCAATGGCTTTCTGGGCCCTCGGCATCGTGGTTGCGCCCATGCTTGGCCCGGTGCTGGGGGGCTGGATTACGGACAGCTATAGCTGGCGCTGGGTCTTCTACATCAACCTGCCGGTGGGCATCGCTGCCACCTTCATGATCAACCTGTTTATCCATGATCCGCCTTACATCCGGCGCACCACCGGCAGAGTTGACTACTACGGAATTGGCCTGCTGGCCCTGGGCATGGGCGCGCTGCAGATTGTGCTCGATAAAGGCCAGGAAGCTGATTGGTTTGGTTCGCGCTGGGTGGTGGCCGGAACCACTCTCGCGGCTCTGGGCCTGGGGCTTTTCGTCCTCCGCGAGTTGATGACCCGGCATCCCGTTGTGGACCTCAGAATTCTCCGGGTGCGCACCTATGCTACGGGCGTTTTCATGATGACGGTGCTCGGCTTTGTGCTTTACGGATCGACCGTTCTTATACCTATTTTTCTGCAGACGCTACTGGGATATCCCTCATTGCAGGCCGGCCTGGCCATGCTGCCGCGCGGCCTCGGGTCATTCCTGTTCATGCCCGCGGTGGGCATCCTGATGGGCAAGATCGAGCCTCGCAAGCTCCTGGGAGCCGGCATCATAACGGCTGCGGCCAGCCTGTTCTGGCTCGGATCGTTGAACCTGCAGATTGGGTATTGGAATATTTTCTGGCCCCAACTGCTGCAAGGCTGCGCCATGGGCTTGCTGTTCGTCCCCCTGACCACGGTGACGAATGATCCCATTCCCAATGAGAAGATGGGAAATGCCACCAGCATCTTCAACCTAATGCGCAACGTAGGGGCAAGCGTCGGAATCGCGACGGTTACGACCATGATTGCGCGCCACCAGCAGGTGCACGTCAATATCCTTGGAGCGCACGTCAGCTCGTATGACCCCCGCGCGCAGCAGGCGCTCGCGGGCGCGATATCCATGTTCCTGCGCCAGGGTTCTCCTCCCGCGCTTGCCCAGCAGCAGGCTTACGCCGCCATCTATGGCAGCGTGCAGCAGCAGGCCTCCATGCTCTCGTTCCTGGACGTGTTCCAGACCCTGGGCGCCCTGTTCCTGCTTATGCTGCCGCTCATTCTGCTCATGAAGCCACCGCGCAAGCGGGCCGGCGGCAGCATGGCCGCCCACTGAACATTACGGCAGTAACCGGCGGTGACCCGCCGCCGATTGTGAATCACAGCCCCCCTGCCGCACTCTGAGGGGGATGGCAAGGCAGAAGCTAGGCGAAGTGTTGCTTAGTAAGCAGGCGCTCTCGCACGCCCAATTGGAAGCTGCCATCGCGGAGCAGAAACGCGGGGCGGGACGCCTGGGCGAACTGCTGCTGAAAAAAGGAATTATCGGAAAAGATGACCTGGCGGCTGCGCTCGCAGAAGTCAGCGGAATCGCTTACCTGGATTGCAACGACATTGAAGTTGAGCGGGCAGCGCTGGACCTGGTCCCTCAGGAAATTGCGCGCCGCCACTGTGCCCTGCCGGTGAAGCGGCAGGGCAAGAGGCTCATCCTCATTATGGCAGAGCCGCAGAACCTGGCTGCGCTTGACGAATTGCGATTTGTTGCCGGGATGAACCTCGATCCCCGGTTGGGTTTTCAGGAGGAACTGGCGCAGGCCATCGCGCACCATTACAGCCACGCCAAAGGAAGGGATTCGGTTGCGGACGTAGTGAACGAGCTCGGCGGCAACGCGGAACTCGACCTGCTCAATGATGGCGGAAGAAACGGGAAAGCCGATCGTGAAATCGATCTCGAGCTGAACGCCAAGGACACGCCGGCGGTGAAGCTGGTGAGCGCAATCATCCCGGCGGCCATCCGGCGCGGGGCCAGCGATATTCACTTCGAGCAGGAGCCGCACGGCGTGAATGTTCGAATCCGGGTGGATGGTGTGCTTCATAACCTTGCGGAAGTGCCTGCCGGCCTTCGCCACGCCATTGTCTCGCGCATCAAGATCCTCGCTGACCTGGATATTTCCGAGAAGCGAATGCCGCAGGACGGCAGTTTCCTGGTGCGCCTGAAGGACGAAGCTTATGACCTGCGCGTTTCGACCCTGCCCACCCAGCACGGCGAAAAAGTGGTAATGCGTATCCTGAACGCCAGCGGGCCCTCCGCCGAGCTGCGCGACCTGGGCATGGCGCCCGACGTCGCCAGCACGCTGAAGGGATTACTGCACCAGCCTCAGGGCATGATTCTGGTAACCGGTCCCACGGGCTCCGGCAAAAGCACCACTCTCTACTCCTCGCTGAAGATGCTGCGCGAGCGCAAGCTGAACATCACCACGGTTGAGGATCCAATTGAATATGTGCTGGAAGGGATAACGCAGGTGCAGGTGAATGCGCGTGCCGGGCGTACGTTTGCCAGCGCGCTGCGCTCCATCCTGCGGCAGGACCCGAATGTCATCCTGGTTGGCGAGATCCGCGACCAGGAAACCGCGGAAATTGCCGTGCAGGCGTCCCAAACCGGACATTTGGTGCTCTCCACTCTGCACACGAATGACTGCTTCGGCGCTATCGGACGCCTGCTCGATCTCAACATCACCCGCTTCCTGCTGTCGCACAGCGTAAGCGCTGTTATTGGGCAGCGGCTGGTGAGGAAACTCTGCTCCTGCAAGGTGCAGAGCCCAATCAATGATGAATACCGCCGCCTGATGAGGCGCGAAGCACGGACTGGCGACGCGCAATCGCAATGGACTGCCGCGGGTTGCGACGCCTGCGGAGGCACGGGATACAAGGGGAGAATCGGCATCTACGAACTGCTGCGCTTCAGCCATGCCATCCGCGAAGCCCTAACCTATGAAGCCAGCAACGATGAACTGCGGGCCATTGCCACCGGCGACGGTTTTCGCAGCATGTTCCAGCAGGGCATTAGCCTGGCCGAAGCGGGCGACACCACCGTGGAAGAGCTGCTGCGGGTGATTCCGCTATCGCACGGAATCGGTCCCTCGTGCAGCGGCTGCCGCCGCGCCGTGGCGGCCGCGTTCCGCTTCTGCCCGTACTGCGGCGCCACCTTCGAATCAAAAGCCACCGCCCGCGAACAGGCAGAACTGGCCCGGCAAGGCCGGTAAGCTCCGCCCGCAATGGCCCAGGCTGAGGGCCTACTCTTTTCCGGAAATGTCGAGTGGCTTGCGAGCGAAGTGATATGCAGAAGCCGCCAGCAGCAGGTACATTATGACACCGATCCAGTGTCCGGCCGGCGTGCCGGCCTGCGCCATCCAGGGCAAGCCAGTGCCCCATGCAAGCTGGCCCTCTTTGAGCCAGTGCCTGCTCTCCAGCAGCTTCACCACAATTCCGAGCAGGCCCACAATGCCTCCGGCAGCTATCAGGCCGCTGGCGAACAGTGAGCCGGGGCTCACTTCGCTTTCTTCCGCTGCCTCTCCGGCTTTGCGGGCCGACCGTTCCACCAGCCATCGCACCATTCCCCCGATAAACATTGCGCACGTGGTGCCGATGGAAATGTAAAAGCCAACCGCGAAGGACAGCGAGCGGATGCCGAGCAGTTCAACCCCAATCACCAGAAACACACCCAGCAGAACCAGCCCCCAGGGGAGCCGCTGGTTGAGGATCCCGCTGATCACGGTGGCCATAAGCCGTGCCTGCGGCGCCGGAGCCTTGCTGCTGCCGATCCCTTGAATCCACTGCACTTCAACCTGGCGCGTGGCGGGATTGTATAGGTACTTGCCATCCGGCAACCGCTTGGAACCGAGGGAATTCAGCAGCCAGTAGCCGGCGGCTGATCGCGCAGTTTCGCCGGATCCGCCGGTGAAGCTGAAATCGCTGTGGTCGAACGATTTGCTCTGGATGGCGACGCCTTCGGGCAACTGCTCCGGGTCCATAACAATCGCCGGCGCAACCGGCTGGAAAGATTCCAGCGCTTTATTCATTCCGATCAGTGCAAACCCTATGGAGACAACCGAAACCGCTACTCCGATGAGCAGCCCGATCTGCTGCCTTCTGGGTGTTGCTCCCACCAGAAAGCCGCATTTCAAGTCCTGGGAAGTATTGCCGGCATTTGCCGAGGCGATGCAGACCACGCCACCAATGGTGATTGCCAGAGCGCTGTAAGGCGCAGCAGTCCAGCCGAGCAGCAGGAACACAGCACAGGTAGCCATCAACGTGGCAATCGCCATGCCGGAGATGGGATTGGAGGAAGTGCCGATGAGCCCAGTGATGCGCGACGATACGGTTACAAACAGAAAACCGAAAACAATAACGAACACAGCGGCGGCAATGTTCTGATACCACGCCGTATAGGCGCCCGGCACCGGCCGGAACGTGAGCATGGCCCACATCATGATCAGCACCAGCGCTGCGCCGGCGACTGCCCATTTCATGGCAATATCGTCGTCGGTGCGCCGGCGTGAGGCCGTTTCCGACGCGCCTTTGGCCAGGTCGCCTGCCCCCGCGCGCAGCGCCGCAATGATGGTCGGCATGGTCTTCAGCAGCGTGATTAGCCCGGCGGCAGCCACCGCGCCTGCCCCCATGGGCCGAATGTATGAGCCCCATAACTGCTCGGGCGACATCTGGCTGACTGGGATTGTGCCGGGATAGACAACTGCGGAGCCGGCGAAAAACTTTATGGCCGGCATCACCACCAGCCAGGCGAACACCCCGCCGGAGAAGATGACCCCGGCGATGCGCGGGCCAATGATGTAGCCGACCCCCAGGTATTCAGAGGTGGTATTGGCGCGGATGGAACCACCGAAGTTCGCCGGATTGTAGGCCGGCGTGCTCGGCCATGCGGAAAACAGGTTCTCGTTCTGAAACAGCGTATAGATAGCGCCCAGGCCCAATCCCCAGAACACCCGCCCGGCGAATGATCCACCGCGGTCGCCCGCGATGAGCACATCCGCGCACGCCGTGCCCTCGGGATAGAGCAGGTTCCCGTGCTCTTTCACAATCAACTGCCGGCGCAGCGGGATCATGAAGAACACACCCAGCCAGCCGCCGATCAGGGTCAGCAGGAAAATGCGCTGGTATTCCAAAGGAAAGCCGAGAAAGATAAGCGCGGGCAATGTGAATATCACGCCGCCGGCCACCGACTCACCCGCCGAGCCCGTGGTCTGCACGATGTTGTTCTCGAGAATCGTTGCCTTGCCAAAAGCCCGCAGGATGCTGATGGAGAGCACGGCAATTGGAATGGAGGCCGATACGGTGAGCCCCGCCCGCAAACCCACGTATACCGTTACGGCGCCAAAAAGAATGCCGAAGAGAGCCCCCAGCAAGATGGCCCGCGCCGTGAGCTCTTTCGGGCTGTCCGCAGGGGATACATAAGGCTTAAAGGCGGCAGGCGGCGCGGGTTCAGGCAGCTTGGTAGGAGTGGACAATGGCCCTCCTTGATGTCAACAAAGGCGCAATTGTACGCCGTTGCGCACCACCCCACGCAGCT
>JAFAIN010000294.1 GCA_019236695.1 Acidobacteriota bacterium
GTCTCCAAAAAAATGGATTCTGGCCTCGTCGAGCCCGCAATCACGTGCAGACCGTGCGCTTTTTTCGTCATTCAGTTCGTCGGCTTTCGTGAACCGCTTACCTTTGGTCGAGGTGCCTGTGAAGTCATCGGTCAACAGGTCGGCGACCACCCCATTGTCCACACATACCCCCTCCGCCCATTTCTGTTCCATGCCGGTGATGTATTGAGCTGCCTTGTCATCGCTCGATGCCCAATGGCTCTGCTGTGCGTGCATCGGGCAAACCAGTAGCAATACGATCGCCATTGCTGTCATGTTGGTTCGTGTATGCATTCAGTCTCCGTGAGCGCAGCGGCCACCTCTGCGCCCAAGTTGAGCCGTCTCGCGGGCGTGAGCGAAGCGGAAGCCCGCAGGCGAAGTCCTGGGTGAAGCGAAGGAGCCCGGCTGGTAAATGGTGGAAAACATTGGTCGGGGCGATAGGATTTGAACCTACGACCCCCTGCGCCCAAGGCAGGTGCGCTACCAGGCTGCGCCACGCCCCGACTGCTTCGATTGTAACCTGCGCCGAACGCGGCATTTGTGTGAAACTGCCAGTATGGCAAAGGCCTCATTCAAATCGGTGGACCAGTACATCGTTGCAAAACCGGAACCAGCGCAGGCCGCACTGCAGCGAGTGCGCAAGAGCATTCGCTCGGCTTTGCCCGGCGCCGACGAAATCATCTCCTACAACATTCCGGCTTATCGCGTCAGCGGCGCTGTCGTGATTTTCTTTGCCGGGTGGAAACAGCATTATTCCCTCTACCCTGCAGGGCCGCTATTAATCGAGGCATTTAAGGATGAACTGGCCGGGTGCACAATTTCGAAAGGCACAATCCGTTTTCCATTGTCCAAGCCTGTCCCCACAGCGTTGATTGCGCGCATTGCAAAGTTCCGAGCCAAAGAGATGGAGCAGAGAGCCGGCGCAAGCCTTTCAAAGAACGCGGGCGGGCGCGCCAAATCGAAAAGCTGAGGAAAACGAGCCCCGCGACAATTACTCGGTGCGCAGAGCCTCGAGCGGATCGAGCCGCGCCGCGCGCGCGGCGGGCACAATGCCGGCTGCCAGCGCCGTTGCTGCCACTACGAGGACCACACCCGCATAGGTGACGGGATCGCGAGTGGAGATGCCGAACAACTGGCTCCGCAGGTACTGCGCCAGCGCGGCCGAAAGCGGCAGCGCCACCCCTATCGCAACGCTGCCCAGCACAACCAGATCGCGCAGCACCAGCTTCACGACCCCACCGCGCGTCGCACCCAGCGCCACCCGAATGCCGATTTCGCGCGTGCGCTGCGCCACCGAATACGCCAGCAGCCCATAGAGGCCCATGGCGGCCAGTAACGCGGCCAGGCCGCCAAAGGCGAGTGAAAGCCAGGCGACCAGCCTTTGCAGAAATAGATTGGTCTTCACGTGCTCGTCCATGGTTTCGAGGAATTGCACCGGCAGCGACGCATCCACTGCTTGTACCGTGCGGCGAATCTCGCCTGATGCCTGCTCGGGAGGGAGGGACGTGCGAACGTAGTACGTTGCCGAACTCTGCCGCGGCTGCTGCAGGTTGGGCACGTACATGAACTGCGGCGGTTTTACTTCCTTCACCCAGGCGTACTTCGCATTTCGTGCCACGCCGACGATCTGGATATCGGGATGGATATTGTCGCCCGCCCCCATGGCAATGAAGTGCCCTACGGCTTGTTGCGCTCCTCCGAGATAACGGTTGGCGATCGTCTCGTTAATGATGCAGACCTTGGGCGCCGTTTCGGCGTCGGACTCGCTGAAGTCGCGCCCTGCAACCATTGGCATCTTCATGGCGCCGAAGTAACCGGGGCTCACGGCATTCATGTTAACGTCCAGGTCCTCGTCGGGCGCCGCGTGGTAGGAATCGATTGTGATATTGCCGCCCCAATTATCGCCATTGAGCAACGCAACACGCGCGAGCGCCACGGCACTGGTGCCCGGCGACTCCCGTAACTGGGCAGCGATCCTTCCGTAGAGCTCTCGGGCGGCAGTGTCGCTGTAGCCGTTCAGTTTGGCGTCAACTTCAAAGGTCAGCAGGTGCTCGGTTTCAAATCCCAGGTCGGCGTTCTTCAGGTTCAGCAGGCTGCGTGTGAACAGGCCGGCGGCAACCAGCAAAAAGACGCTGAGCCCTATTTGCGAAGCCACCAGCAGGCGGCGCAACTGCGAGCGGCTTCCCGCTACCGAGAGCGACTGCTCCTTCATGGCCAGCGCCGGATCAGGACGCGAGAACCGGAAAGCCGGCGCGATCCCGGCAACGATGCTGGTTACGAACGCCACCGCAAATGTGAAAAGCAACACGCGGGAGTCAACATCGCTGCTGAGCGCCGGCGTAATGTCTGCCTGGGGAGGAATGAAGCGGAGGAGCAAGCTGACAAGCCAGGGAGAGATGACCAGTCCCAATGCGCCGCCCGCCATGCCGAGCAGGAGGCTTTCCGAGAGCAACTGCCCAACTATGCGCGTCCGGGGGGCGCCCAGGGCGAAGCACACCGCGATCTCGCGCTGGCGGCCAGCGCCGCGCGCCAGCAGCAGCGTGGCAATGTTGGCGCAGGCAATCAGCAGCACCAGCCCAACCATGGCCATCAGCACGCCAAGCGGCGAGCCAACGTCATTGCGCAAAGGGGAAAGCCCCCGCGCGCCGGGCTCGACCAGCAGCGGGCCGGAGAGGAATTGGTTCCGGTCACGCTCGGTCGCGGGGCCCTGGTGCTGCGCCCGCATGCGTTGCAGGTCATCGGCGCGCAGCGCATGCCAAACGGGATTGAGTTCCGCTTGCGCTTTCTCTCGCGACGCGCCCGAGTTCAACCGGCCCACGATATTCAGCCAGCGCGCGCGCCAATCCTGGATGTCGTCACGCCCGGGCTGTGCCTGCGGCTGCATGGTGATCGGAACAAACACCGAGGGCGCTTCGCCCACCACCGCGCTGTGAAAGCCCGGCGCCGTGACACCGATGATGGTGAAAGGGTGCGTGCTCACCGCAAGCGTTTGCCCCACTACATCGCGGCTCCCGGAAAAGCGCTTCTGCCAGAATGCGTAGCTGATCACCACGACCGGTGAGCCGTTCTTCTTCTCGTCATCGCCGGGCAGTATCAGTCGCCCCGCCGCCGGACGCACCCCCAGAACCTGGAAGTAGTTGCCCGAAACCAGTTCCGCATCCACCTGCTGGGTCTCGCTGCCCCATTTGACTGCCACCTGGCCCGGGGCGCGCGCCAGGAGTGTCACCGTCTGCGCCCGCTCGCCAAGCGAGCGGAACATGGGTTCAGAAAAGTAGTAGCCGCCCTCCATGCGCGAGTGGAGCTTGCCCTGATCGATGTTGTTGAACTTCAGGATTACGAGGCTCTGCGGATCATGCACCGGCAGCGCCCGCAGCATCACCTGGTCGAACAGCGAGAATATGGCTGAGTTCGCCCCTATGCCGAGCCCCAGCGTCAAGATGGCAATAAGGGCAAAAGCCGGCGTTCGCCAGAGCTTGCGTGCGGCATGGCGGAAATTGCGGCGCAGGTTGTCCATAAGGCTAGCCTGCTCATTTTGGAGCAAGCGGGCTTCCGCATCCGGAGGGTATCAAGCCTTTTCACAGCACTGGATTACAAGACCAGGACGAGCCGCAGGTGTTCGCTTCCGGAACAATTGTTCGATTTTGAACCGCTCGAATTTGCACCCAGGGCACGCTTTCCGGTACCCGCAAGCCGGCGCCCCACCCATGGAACGCAAAACCCCGAGGACGAAGTTTCGAAATCTCAAACTTAAGAATTACGAAATTCGCCGGTGTTACACTTCTGTTTACCTCCTCGACCCCTCACGGAGTATCCATGCGTTTCCGCACAATTTACCTCTTTGCCTTCGTTCTCTTGACCGCCGGCGCGGGTTATTCGCAAGCGACATCAGCCGACATTCCGCCCCTGAAGTTTACGGATACCAAACTGGAAAACGGGCTGCGCGTGCTCATTGCTGAAGACCACAGCGCGCCGGTGTTCAGCATTGCCGTTACTTACAACGTAGGCGCGCGTAACGAACGCCCCGGCCGAACCGGCTTTGCTCATCTCTTCGAGCACATGATGTTTGAAGGCTCCGAGAATGTCGGCAAGGGTGAGCACTTCATCCTCATCCAGAACAATGGTGGCGGCCTGAACGGCACCACCACCGAGGACCGCACCAACTATTTCGAAGAACTCCCCAGGAATCAGCTCGACCTGGCTCTGTTTCTCGAAGCCGACCGCATGGGGCACCTCGCCGTCACCCAGGAAAAACTTGATAACCAGCGCAACGCAGTGCAGGAAGAGCGGCGGCTCGGCATTGACAACCAGCCCTACGGCAAAGCCGAGCTGGAAATTGATAACCTGGCGTACGACAACTTCAGCTACAAGCATTCCGTGATCGGCGAGATGAGCGATCTCAATGCTGCCTCGCTCGGCGACGTGCAGGATTTTTTCCGCATCTACTATGCGCCGAATAACGCCGTGCTCACGCTGGTGGGCGACCTCGAAACCCCCGCCGCCCTGGCGGCCGTGAAGAAGTATTTCGGAAGCATTCCCTCGCAACAGTTGCCCAAGCAGCCCGAACTCGCCGAGCCCGAACACTACGGCGAGCGGCGGGAAACCATCCTTGACCCGCTGGCCCGCCTGCCCATGGTCATCATTGGCCACCACATTCCCAAGGGCGACACCGCCGGCAATTTCACCATGCAGGTACTGGCCACGGTTCTGGGGACAGGCCGCAGCTCGCGCCTGTACCAGCACCTGGTCAAAGAGAAGCAGTTGGCGACCAGTATTTCGGCTGACGCCGATGCCCGAACCGGGCCAAGCATGTTCTACATCAACGCTACGCCGCGCCCCGGCGTGAAGCCGGAAGAACTCGAGAAAGCCATTTACGAGGAGATTACGGCGCTGCAGGCCGGCGGGGTGACGGGTGAGGAGATGGAGAAGGCGCGCATGCAGATCAAGCGCTCCCTCATCCAGTCACGCGAATCTTCGCTGCAGACGGCCATTCAGCTCGGAACCGATACGGTGTTCTTCAATGACCCCGAGCTGATCAACACATATTACGAGAAGGCAGCCGCTGTTACGGCCGACCAGGTGAAAGCCGCCGCTCAGAAGTTTTTGGTTCCTTCAGAACGCGCCGTGGTCATCACGCTGCCGGCGCCGGCCGCATCGGCCTCGGGAAAATAGGAGCACATTTCATGCGCAGATTTGTTTCGTTCTTTGTGGTCATGCTGGTTCTTGGGGCCTTTACGGCCGTGGCGCAGGAGGCTGGCTCGAAGGCCACCTCAAGCAAGTCGGTGCAGCGCCTGAATCGCGCTCCCGTGAACAAAGAGGTTCTGCAGGTCAAACTCCCCAGGCCGTTCGAATCCCGGCTGCCCAACGGGCTTATCGT
Organism: Acidobacteriota bacterium; assembly: GCA_019236695.1. Lineage (GTDB taxonomy): Bacteria > Acidobacteriota > Terriglobia > Terriglobales > Acidobacteriaceae > JAFAIN01. The sequence continues at coordinate 5,393 of JAFAIN010000294.1, forward strand.
GGTGGTGCTCGAGCGGCACAAGCTGCCCACCATCGCTGCCACTCTCTGGGTAAAGGCGGGTGCGCTGCAGGACCCCAAAGACATGCCCGGAGTTGCGGAGTTCCATGCCGCCATGATGCGCGAGGGCACCGCAACCCAGAACTCATCGCAAATTGCCGAAGCAACGGACGCGATTGGCGCGGCGCTGAGCACCTCGGCTTCCTATGGCCAAGCGTTCACCAGTGTCTCCATCTCCGGGCTCAAGGAAACTGCCGGAAAAATGTTCAGCGTGATGGCCGACGTGGCGTTGAACCCGATATTTCCCGCCGAGGAGCTCGAGAAGTTCCGCGCCCGCAAGCTGGCACAATTGCAGCAGCAACGCTCGCAGCCCGGCTTCCTTGCGCAGGAAAAGTTTCGTTCCGTACTCTACGGTGATTTTCCGGCAGCCGTAATTTCGGCAAGCCCCGAATCCACTCGCGCCATCAAGGTGGAAGATCTCAGGAAGTTTCACGATGCCTGGTTCGCCCCCAACAATGCCATCCTCGGCATTGTGGGCGACGTGGCGCCCGAAGAAGGCATGCGGCTGGCAACGCAGTACTTTGGCGGGTGGCAGCAGAAGGCGGTTCCGGCGCAATCGCTGCCGCCGCTCCCGGCGCCACAGCCTCGCAAGGTTTACTTGATCCAGCGGCCCGGCTCGGTGCAAACCAATCTGGTAGCCGGCAACCTCACGCTGAAGCGCACCGACCCCGATTACATTCCCCTCACGGTTGCCAACCGCATTCTGGGCGGTGGCGCGGCCGCGCGGCTTTTCATCGAACTGCGCGAGGAAAAGGGCTACACCTATGGTTCCTATTCGCAGTTCACTGCCGATATTTATCCGGGTCCATTCCAGGCGACCAGCGAGCAGCGCAACAACGTGAGCAAGGGCGCGCTCGATGCGCTGCTTGCCGAGCTCCGCAAGATGCGTGATGAACCGGTTCCCTCCGCGGAACTCGAAGACGACAAGCGCTCGCTCGTCGCTGCCTTTGCGCTCTCGCTCGAGAATCCCGCAAACCTGCTGAGCCGCTGGCTTACCGTGAAGTATTACGGTTTGCCGCAGGATTACTGGGACACTTTTCCGGGCAAGATCTCGGCCGTAACCGCGGCCAACGTGCAGCAGATCTCACGGCGTTACATCGATATGGACCACCTGCAGGTCGTCGTGGTGGGCGATGGCGGCCAACCGGCTGAGGAGCAGGCGGGAGGAAAGACCATTCGCGATGTACTGGGCGGCGGAGATTACGGCCCGCTGCAAGTGTTCAGCGCTGAAGGCAAGCCAGTCCCGGGAGGGGGCGCTCCAAAACAATGAGCCCGCAATCCTCCTGGGGCGCATTAACCTGATGGTTTTCTTCGCCGTGACTCGCGTTGGAAGTCCGGCTCACTCCTCCGGTTCCGGCTCATCCGTGCGGGATTCAAAGCGTGTGCTCGGTTTGAGGAAGGCCAGCGGAATGCTTCCCACCGGCCCGTTGCGCTGCTTCGCGATGATGAACTCGGCCTTGCCTTCCAATTCCGGATCGTCGGGCTTGTAGTACTCTTCGCGGAACACAAAGCCAACCAGGTCCGCATCCTGTTCGATCGCGCCCGACTCGCGCAAGTCAGCCAGTTGCGGCCTGTGACCGCGTTCTGAGCGGTTTTCCGGCGCGCGGCTCAACTGTGACACCGCAATCACCGGCACTTTCAATTCCTTGGCCACCGCTTTCAATCCGCGCGACACCGATGAGACTTCCTGGGTGCGGTTTTCATAGCGCTTCCCGCTGCCCACCGGGGCCGGCGCCATGAGCTGCAGGTAGTCCACCACGATCAGGTCAAGGCCATGCTGCTGCTTCATGCGCCGTGCCTTGGCTCGCAGTTCCTGCACGCTGATGCTGGCCGTATCGTCAATGAAGATCGGCGATTCCACCAGCGTTGCCAGCGCACGGCTCAGCTTCTGGTAATCCTCGCGGGAAAGAAAGCCCTGCTGCAGGTGCCGCGCGTTCACTCGGGCCAGCGAGCACAGCATGCGGGTCAGCAGCGACCGCGCCGACATTTCGAGCGAGAAGACCGCTACCTTCTTCTTGTCCTGGGTGGCTGCGCTTTCCGCAATGTTCAGGGCAAAAGCGGTTTTGCCCATCGAAGGCCGCCCGGCCACGATGATAAGGTCTGAAGGCTGCAGGCCCCCGGTCATCTGGTCGAGCTTGTCGAAATGAGTGGCCACGCCCGTAATCACCTGGCCTTGCTCGTAGAGCTTGTCGATGGAGCCAATCTGCTCCCGTATCAGGTCAGGCAGAGGCACCAGCCCGGTGCTGATTCGCTCCTCGGAAATGCGGAAGATCTCTGCTTCCACCCGCTCCAGGATCTCGGACGCGGTTTCGGCCTGCTCCATGGCGCTCGAAATGGCGAAATTGGCCACGTGAATGATCCCCCGCAGCAGCGCCTTATCTTTTACCAGCCTGATGTGCTGCTCGATCGAGGGACGCCGGGGAACCCCATCGGTTAAGGACGAGAGGTAGGCCACGCCGCCAACCGCCTCAAGTTCCTTGTTGCGGCTGAGTTCTTCCGCCAGCGAGATCAGGTCGATAACGCGGCCTGATTCGCCGAGATCCTGCATCCGGGCATAAATCCGGCGGTGCGAATCCAGCGAAAAGTGTTCCGAAACCAGCCTGGCCCCCGCGGCCTCGGTGTAGGAGAACGCATCGAGCAGAATGGCGCCCAGAACGGAGCGCTCTGCTTCCACGGCGGCTGGAAGCCCGCGATCCAGAGTGTAGTCGGCCGTAGCCATCGCTGATTAGAACTTAGGACGACTTTTGTTGCCTGTCATCCAAAGATTCCCCTCGTTGGGTGGAAAAGGCGGTACGGAATATCGAAATTTAAGAGGTAGAGGCGAGAGACGCGCCGAGCCCCCTTATGATGCCACAAACCTGTGAACTGCGGCGTTACTGGGAGAGAGGCCGGCAGTTTCGCAACTCGGCCAAAATAGAAATGCCGGCATCGCCCCAGCCTGACGACGCCGGCATCCAGTTGTGAGTTGTCCTTCGACACGCGGCCGCTGAAGCCGGACTTCAGCTCGACTTTCAGAACCCGCTGGACGGGATCGGAAGCGGCGATGCCCAAACTCAGCCTGCCGGCGCGCGGCCCGACTTTGAAAAACTGCGGGGTGCGGTTCTTGCCTTCGCCAGAAGCGCCTTGCAAAACCCGGCTTCAGCCTGCCTGGCTCCGCACGGCTTGCGCCGCGCTCCCTCCCCAAACGCCTCGTTGTGCCTGGCGTTGCCGCCCGGCTTGCACATGACGCTTCGGGAATCTTGTTGAAGCCTGGCCCGGCTGACCCGCAGGATTCTACTTCGAAACCTGCCACTGCATTGCTGCGTGCGGTGTCGAATCGCCAAGCCCTCAGGACCACTCACGCTTGCAATGTTGCGACTTTGCTCCGCGGCGGCAGCGCGCGCAACCGAAATCACTCACACACCTGTGGAATTGCTTTGCAAATTGGGTCCAGCCTGTGAAGCCATGAGGAAAACACGCCTGGGGAACTTTTCGCCCGGCAGGCAAACCGGAAGGAATGCCATCCGGCTGAAAGCCGACCGGCTGAGAGCTGCTTCAGTCGCTCGTGCCGTCCATGAAGGCCTTGAGCTTGCGCGAGCGCGATGGATGGCGCAGCTTCCGCAGCGCCTTTGCCTCGATTTGCCGAATGCGCTCGCGGGTTACCGCAAAGGACTGCCCCACTTCTTCCAGCGTGTGCTCGGAGCCATCTTCGAGCCCGAAGCGCATTTTGATAACCTTCTCCTCCCTGGGCGTCAGCGTCCGCAGCACGTGCGCTGTGCACTCTTTCAGGTTCACGTTAATGATGGCTTCAGCCGGTGAAACCACCGCCCGGTCCTCAATGAAGTCGCCGAGATGCGAGTCTTCTTCCTCCCCGATGGGGGTTTCCAGCGAGATGGGCTCCTGCGCGATCTTCAGCACCTTGCGCACCTTTGCCACCGGAATGTCCATGCGCTTCGCAATTTCTTCCGAAGTAGGTTCACGCCCCATCTCCTGCACCAGTTGGCGTGAAGTGCGAATGAGCTTGTTGATGGTCTCGATCATGTGCACCGGAATGCGGATGGTTCGAGCCTGGTCGGCAATCGCGCGCGTAATGGCCTGCCGGATCCACCAGGTCGCATATGTCGAGAACTTGTATCCCCTGCGGTACTCAAATTTGTCCACCGCCTTCATCAGGCCGATATTGCCTTCCTGAATCAGGTCGAGGAACTGCAGGCCGCGGTTGGTGTACTTCTTGGCAATCGAAACCACCAGGCGAAGGTTGGCCTCAATGAGCTCCTTCTTGGCCTGCTCGGCGTCCATGTCGCCCTGGATGATGTCGCGCTGCGTGCGGCGCAGCTCCGCATACGAAACCCCCGCCTCAGCTTCCATGCTCTCGAGGTCGGTGCGGGTCTGGCGCGCGAGCCGCCGGAATTCCTTTTTTGCTTCCTCGCCCCGCGAGGCTTCCGCTCGCCGCTCATGATCGGCGGCCTGGCGGTCAAGCATTCGCATGGTATCGACCGTTTTATTGAGCCGGTCGATGAGGCGCTTGCGTTCCGGGTTGGTGAACCCTACGGCGCGCAGGCCGCGTGATACTTCAACGACCTCTCGCCCGAGCTGCCAGCGGCAGCGCCGGTGTCCGCGCGCATTCTTGGTCTTCGAAATTCCTGACAGTTTTTCCGTGAGCGCCTGGGCCTTCTTGTAGTGCCGCCCAATGTCGTCAATGGCTCCAATCGCTTCTTTCAGCCGCTTCTGAATCACCTCTTCGGTGATTTCTTCTTCGTCGCTGACGTTTACGACTTCCTTTACGGCGCGGACGCCGCGCTTCAGGTCCTCACCGACATTCAGCACTTCGCGGATGACGATCGGAGAGCGCGAAAGAGCCTTGAACACGCGCAACTGTCCCCGCTCGATTCGCTTGGCGATTTCGACCTCGCCTTCGCGGGTGAGCAGCGGCACGGTTCCCATTTCGCGCAGGTACATCCGCACCGGGTCGTTGGTCTTCTCCAGTGCGCCGGGGGTGAGATCAAGTTCCACTTCCTCGCTCTCGGATTCCAGTTCTCCGGAGCGAAACTTCTCGGAGGGCAGCTTCGCCGGCCCTTCGAGCACATCAATACCTTGGTGGCTGACGATGGTCAGCAGATCGTCAAGATCGTCGGGGGAGTGGACATCGTGCGGGATCAGGTCGTTCACCTCGGTGTAGGTGAGGTAGCCCTTCTCCTTGCCTACGTCCACCAGCTTCTTAATATCGTCGTATTTGTCGTCTAGAGCCAAGACAGCAGTCTCCAGTGCTGCACAGGCCTCAGGCCCGTAAGCACGGTCACGCGCCGGCACGCGCCGGCGCCAATGAAGTCGTTTTGGGTGGGATGATCGCCCTGACCCAGCCCAGCCATGGCGAAATGACTTATGTTACCAGAGTTGAGCCGATCTGGGCAATCGCCTGCCCCCACAACCCCGCACCCACACGTTTGATGTGCCAGGGAGCCTGATGGTTTCAAAATCAGCAGGTTAGATAGCCTTCCGCCGCCTGCCTGCCGGTAGCATAAAGCCACACAGCGTACTCGCGCTGGCTGATGCGGTTTCCTGCCGAGCTTCACGGCGCAGATGCAGAATTCACGGCGCAGGGAATTCCGAGGCCCGCATCGCGCGACCAACCCGCTGCGTCCTCTGCGCCTTGCATTGCCAAAGGCTGGAGGGGATCTTGTCCTACTGCCCCGCGGCATGGAGTTCGCGGTCGATGCGTTGCTTTTCCTGCACCAGCGCCAGAAGCGAGCTTTGGTCCTGGCGGCGTTCTGCCTCTACGATTCGCCCTGCCAGCTCGCGCTTTGTGCGCTCAAGCCGGATCACACGCAGGGCATTGAGCGCGCTCTGCAGAAGCTCAGTTGTCAGGGGTTCGTCGTCGCGCATCAGGATCGCGGCTAACCGGGCGTGGTCGGCTTCGCTCAATTCGGCATCGTTGCCGGTCAGGGCTGCCTGAATCAGCGCCTCGCCCGCGAGCCCGCGATGCAGTGACTCCGCCTCGATTGCCTCCGCCAGATGGCGTGCCACGTCGCCGCCTTCTGCCGTTGCCGGGTGGAGAGCCCGGATCAGGATCTTCTCAGATTCGGTCAGGGCGGGCTGGGCGGCAGCCTTCACGGTTGAAGAACGTGCTGCGGCCGCCCGGCGCAATTCCTGGCGCAACACTACCGAATCAATGCCCAGCTTCTGAGCCACGTCCGCCGCAAGTTCGTCTCTCACAATGCGGTTGGGAACACGGTTCAGGTGCGGGAGCAGAAAATTTGCGGCCCTTAGCTTGTTTTCCGGCGAGCGAGGCGGGTGAAGGGCTCGAGCCCGCTCCACCAGATAGCCGAAATACTGCGGCGCTGAGCGCAGCGCATCCGCGTAAGCCTGCCGCCCGCGGCGGCGGATGAACAGGTCGGGATCCAGTCCCGGTTCCAGCGTGAGCACCTTGATCTGGAAATCTTCTTCCACCAGCAAAGCCAATGAGCGCTCGGCCGCGGCAGCGCCCGCAGCATCGGGATCAAAGTTCACCACCACGTTGCGCGAGTGGCGCGCCAACAGCCGCACTTGCGGCTCGGTGAACGCCGTTCCGGAAGTTGCAATCACGTTCTTGAAATCGGCCGTGTACACCGAAATACAATCCATTTGGCCTTCCACCAGAATGGCGTACCCCAAAGCGCGAATGTGCTCTTTGGCTTTATCCAGGTTGAAAAGCACGCGCGATTTGCTGTAAATGGCAGTTTCGGGGGAATTCAGGTACTTGGGGCCGGCCTTTTCCTCGTTCGATAAACGGCGCCCCGTAAAAGCGATGACCTTTCCCCCGTCGTGGCAAATGGGGAACATGATCCGCCCGCGAAATTTCGCGTACAGCGCGCTTCTGGGGGGCTTCCTTTGTTCCTCGTTCGAATCCGGCTGCTCGAAGGGCTCGGTTTCTTTCCACGAGAACAGCCCTGACTGCCGCAGAAGTTCCTCCTCGGCTCCGCGAAACAGGTCGCGCAGCATGAAGCCGGAGTCGGGGGCATATCCCATGCGAAATTCCCTGATCGTCTCCTGGCTCAGCCCGCGGCTGGCCAGGTATTCCCGCGCCTGCGCTCCTTCCGGGCGGCGTAACTGTTGTTCGAAGAAAACGCAGGCGCGTTCCTGCATCTCGAGCAGCGCGCCTCGCGCCTGCGCCTCCCGCGCTTCTTCAGGGCTGAAGGCCTGCCGAGGCGCTTGAATTCCCAGCTTTTCGGCCACCCCACGAACTGCTTCCAAAAACGTAATGTTCTCAATTTTCTGGACAAAGCTGAACACGTCGCCGGAAGCGCCGCAGCCGAAACAATGGTAAAACTGGCGCACCTCGTGCACAGAAAACGACGGCGTCTTTTCTTTATGGAACGGGCAAAGCCCTGAGAAATTCTGTGCCCCGGTTTTCTTCAGCCTCACGTAGCCGCCCACAATGCGAACAATGTCGGCCTGCTGCTTGACGGTATCCGCAAATGAACCCGGGTTCGGCATCAGTTCGATTGTAGGGCGAGCAGGCGCGCTGCCGGCTCATGTGAATCTTGTGGATAACCGCGGTTCATGTGGAACACGGTGCATCTTGTATGGCCTCTCATGGCTATGTCACCCGCCCGGTTGTGTTGCCCCCGCATGGCGCGTCTCTGTTGTGCATGGGACTTTAACCGCGCTCGTAAGCGTGCTTGGCTTCGAGCTCGGCGAGCGCCTGGTGCAGCCGTCTTTCGAATTCGGGTTTTTGCTCGAGCAGTTGCGGCGTTGCCCGCGCATAGTCGCCTTCCATCCGAATCCATCCGGCAGCGTGCAGCGCGCCGGCCATTTCGAGCAGCCGCTCGCGCCCCGAGTTTACGTAGAGCGCATCAATGGCATCCGCCATCAGAGCTTTGGCGTCCGGCCCGTGACGTGCTGCTGTCCAATAGGCTCTTGCCTGCAGCAGCTCCGCAATCTGGCTGTCGTCGGCGCGGGCAAAAATCAACCGGCCTGTCTTGAAGTTGAAATGGCGGCTGGAGACCGGCACCGGCTGCCGTTTCCCGCTCTTCAGCAACTCGAGCTGCTTCAGATCAAGATCTTTGCGGATGGCATTGATCACCACGGCCTGGGCATCGCCGGGTTCCAGCGAGGGCAGCGCCTCCTTGATGGTTTGTGTAAGGTTCACGGCCACATCGGCGTGCAGCGGGCCCCCGTCGTCCAGCCATACACGGCCGTGCAGACTGTGCCAGTCGGAACCCGACTGCGAAAGATGAAATGGCCATTGCAGCTCAAAGCGAACCGGCAGCCCGGCCAGGGTGACATAAGTTAATTCGGAACCTGCCATGGATGCCGGAATTTTACGGGAAATTGGAATGTGAAATTATGTGAAATACGGAATTGTAAGACTTCGGGAGCCACGATCAGGGTTTTCCACTTGTTCCGCCGCAGCGTGCTGTAATGTGCTGTGGAGATCGAACGCATCGCCGCCCTGCTGCGGCCCTTTACGGCCGAGGCGCTGAGCGCTGCCCAACTCGCCGCCTTCGGCGCCTATCTTGACCTCCTTCTGCGCTGGAACCAGCGCATCAATCTCACTGCAGTGCGCGCTCCTGATGAGGTCGTCACCCGCCACTTCGGCGAATCCAGTTTTGCAGCCGGGTGTCTGCTCCCATCCGGCGGTAGCGCAGAAGTGGCCGATATAGGGTCGGGAGCAGGCTTCCCGGGGCTGCCGTTGAAGATTATCAGGCCGGGCGCGCGGGTAACGCTGATTGAAGCACACGGGAAAAAGGCAACATTCCTGAAGGAGGTGATTCGCGCGCTCCGCCTCGAGGAGATCAAGGTGATGCCTGCGCGCGCCGAAAACGTGAAGCAACAGTTTGATCTCGTCATGCTGCGGGCAGTCGAGCGCTTTGGAGATGTGCTGCCGGTGGCGACCACCCTGGTGCGCCCCGGAGGCCGCATTGCGCTCCTCATCGGCTCATCGCAGGCAGGCGCGGCGCAGCAGGTTCTGCCCGCATTCGCGTGGAGCGCGCCCATTCCGATTCCGCACTCCAGCTCGCGCATTGTCCTGGAAGGGAATCGCCTGCACTGAGTTATTGGGTTATTGAGCCATTGGATTATTCTCTGAAAGGGTCAGCGGGATCGAAATAACCCAATGCCCCGATAACCCAATAGCGCGATAACCCCATGGTCTTCGTTCTCGACAATTACGATTCGTTCACCTACAACCTGGTGCAATATCTGGGCGAGCTCGGCTCTGTGGTTGAGGTTCGCCGCAACGACGAGGTCACGCCGGCTGACGTGGAACGCCTTGGGGCCCAGCACATCGTCATCTCGCCTGGGCCCTGCACCCCGCAGGATGCCGGCATCAGCATTGCTCTGGTGCGCCATATGGCCGGAAGGGTCCCAATCCTGGGCGTTTGCCTTGGTCATCAGGCCATTGGAGCTGCATTTGGCGGGGAGGTCATCCGCGCCCGCACCGTGATGCATGGCAAGACCAGCGCGGTGGAGCACGATCACCGGACCATCTTCCGCGGCCTGCCTTCTCCGCTCACCGCCACGCGCTACCATTCCCTCATCGTGTCGGAAGAGAGCCTTTCCCGCGAGTTGCAGGTCAGCGCCTGGACCCGGGAGGCAGATGGCTCGCGCACGATTATGGGCCTGCGCCATCGCAGGCTGCCGGTGGAGGGAGTTCAGTTTCATCCCGAAAGCATTCTCACTGGGCACGGCAAAGCGCTGCTGAGCAACTTCCTGCAGACCTAGAAGCGGAAGTAAGCAGCTTCGCTCCGCACTCCGCCCCCTCCTCGACATCGTTGGATAGCTGAGTAGCCATACAGTTGTGGAACCATCCGGCCGCCGTTCCTGCCTTACGTTTTGCGTTTTTCGTACCAGTCGAGGGTGGCTCGCGCCCACTGATCCAGCATCTCGGCATAGGTTTCGGCCTCGAAGTTAGCGAGGTCCGCAATCGTCACGCGAGGGAACTGTTCCGGAGGGGTTGGGCGCGGCGGTGAGTCCCAGCGCGCCCGGTTTCCCTCTCGGCGGAACCTCTCAAATACGCGTCCTGGGTCGTCGCCGCAGCCATAAATACGGTGCAAAGCGATCCAGGAGCGGTCCAGGGTCGCAGCCGGAAAAGCACCGGGGTGCTGGAGCGCATAGGTCGCGAATGCAAGCCCGTGACGGCTTCCCCATGGTTCTCGCTGCGAGTGGTCGAGGGCCAGCAGTTCATGGAATCGCGTTGCGCACGATTGGATTTCGCCTTCAAACATCGCTCCGCATTCAGCGCACCGCATTGTTTCCGCCGATTTTCTCATGCACCCTTGCCGATGCGGAACCAGCCTCGGCTATAATCCGCCAACCCAGTATTACGTCCGGAGGCACATGTGAAGTTCTCTCGAGTATTTTCCGCTCTGCTTCTGCTTGCCGCTCCGCTTGCCGCAAAACATACGCCCACATTCGAGGAATCCATCTCGCTTCGAACCGCCGGCGCTGCCCGGATCTCTCCTGACGGCCGGTTCGTTGCCTACACGGTGTCGCAGGCTGATTGGAAGCAGAACAGTTATGTGAGCCATCTGTGGCTGGCCGACACTCATACCGGCCGCGCGTTTCAACTTACGCGCGGCAAAAAGAACAGCGGAAGCGCGGCATGGTCGCCCGATGGCAAATGGCTGGCATTTATCACGGAACGCGAAGCGGATGCCAATTACGATCCCGCTGCCTCTGCGGAAGCCAAAAAGGCCGGCGACGACAGCTCAAAGTCCGCAGCCGGTGCCGATAAGGAAACCAGCAGCGACGCCGACTCCGGGAGCAAAATTGCTCCGCGGCAAATCTGGCTGATTTCGCCCGAAGGAGGCGAAGCCTGGCAGCTCACCCGCAGCGAAACGGACGTGGAAAGCTTCGAGTGGTCGAAGGACGGCGGGCGCATCGCCTTTCTGGCGAATCCCCCGGAGAGCAAGCTGGCAAAGGACCGCAAGGAGCGGTATGCCGAGTTCGAGGTCTTCGAAAAAGACTATGAGCAGCGCCAGATCTGGGCGGTGGATGTATCCGAGTCACTGCGGCGCAATGCAGCCGTAAAGGCCGCGGAGTTGACGCACGATCGCGCGTTGAACGTGCAGGACGTCGCCTGGTCGCCTGATGGCAAGCGCCTGGCTTTCTCCGCTTCCGCTACCCCGCTGCTGGCGTACTCTGGCGAAGCCGATATCTATCTGCTCGATCTTCAGGATCACAACAAAGTTTCAAAGCTGGTTGCGCTCAGCGGGCCCGATACGCATCCGGTTTTTTCTCCCGATGGCCGGCAAATCGCGTTCGTAACCGGCCTGGGCGGGCTCAACTACTTCTACCTGAACCGCCACATTGCCGTAGTCGAAGTAGAGAAGGCGCTGGCGCAAACGGTACAAGGGATCAGCGCGGTGAACGACGCCACGGCGAAGTTCGATGAAGACGCCGATCTGCTTGACTGGGGACCTGACGGCATCTACTTCAGCGCTCTGCAGAAGACTGCCTCGTGCGTCTTCCGGCTGCAGCCCGGCTCCAACGCCATCGCTCGCGTCACGCCCTGTGATCGCGCCATCAACGGAGCCTCTTTCACTCGCGACTTCAGCGCGCTGGCCTTTACGGCAGCCGATTCAACCCATATGACAGAGGTGTACACCTCATCCGCTGCGGCTTTTTCGCCTCGCAAACTGACCGATATGCAGGCCCAGGTGGCTGATTGGACACTCGGCAGCGCTGAAATGGTTTCATGGAAGAGCCGTGATGGCACGACCATTGAAGGCGTGCTGCACAAGCCCGCCGATTACGACCCCGCGAAGAAGTATCCGCTCCTGGTCATTATTCATGGCGGCCCGACCGGCGTTTCCCGAGCGGTGCTGCAGCCCTCCGACCGCACATACCCATACCAGCGCTTCCTCGCTGCCGGCGCCGTAATCCTGGAACCCAACTACCGCGGCAGCGCCGGCTATGGCCAGTCATTCCGCTCGCTAAACGTCCGCCAGCTCGGCGTGGGCGACATGGATGATGTGATGAGCGGCGTGGAGTCACTCATCGCCAAAGGGATTGCCGACCCCGACCGGCTCGGCGCGATGGGCTGGTCGCAGGGCGGTTACATCTCTGCCTTCCTTGCCACCCATACGGACAAGTTCAAGGCCATTTCGGTGGGAGCCGGCATCAGCAACTGGGTCACGTACTACGTATCTACCGACATCACGCCCTTCACCCGGCAATATCTTCAGTCCACCCCTTGGGATGATCCGGAAATTTATGCTCGCACTTCGCCCATGACCACCATTCGCAACGCAAAAACACCGGTTCTGATCCAGCAGGGGTCGAATGACAAACGCGTGCCGGTGCCCGACAGCTTTGAGTTGTACCGCGGTTTGCAGGATCAGAAGGTGCCGTCGCGGCTCATCCTGTATACCGGCTTTGGCCATGGCATCAACAAGCCGCGCAGCAATCGCGCGGTGTTGCAGGCCAACTACGACTGGTTCCTGCACTACATCTGGGGCCAGCCGATCCCGAAGAACTCGGCGCTGCTGGGCTCGAGCGAGGCAGAAGCGATCGAGTAGCGGGAATTGGCCACCACGGAGACACGGAGGTTTAGTTGGTGCGGGGCCCACCCTTCCACAGACTGGAAGGGTGGGATGGGGTTATTCGCTGGTTTCTTTGCGGGCCTTTTTGCGGCTGCGTTTGCGGGCCAGCGCCTCTTTTACGCGCTTGCGTTCTCCCGGCTTCAGATAGAACGAGTGCCGCTTGACCTCTTTAATGATGTCCTCCTGCTGCACCTTGCGCTTGAAGCGCCGCAGGGCATTTTCTAAAGGCTCGCCTTCCTGAACACGAACTTCTGCCAGAAACAACACCCCCCAACCCGTCCTGTTGACCTTCTCAGAATGGCAGGGATTCCGCCCGGGGTCAACTCGATGGGTGCTACGCTTCGGTGGCGATCTCGGAGAAGTCGGCGATCCCGGAGAACTCCTCCACAATAGCGTTAAGCAGGGAGAGCCGGCGGGCGCGAACCTCGTGATCGTCCACCATAACCATGATGCCGTCAAAGAACTCGTCCACCGGCCTGCGCATACGAGCCATTTCGCCAAGCGCAGCCGCGTACTCACCGGCAGCGCGGCTCGAGCGGAAGTGCGGCTGCACTCTGGCGAGTGCCTCGGCGAGCGCCTGCTCGGCGTCCTTCCCTGCCGGGGGGGAAGTTGTGTTTGTGGCCGGGATGGCGATGCCTTTTTCCTGAGCCTGACGCAAGATATTCTTCATGCGCTTGAATGCTGCGCTGATTGCGGTGAAATCCGGGGTTCCGCGAACTTCGCTTACGGCGCGGGCGCGTGCAAATGCATCGCTGACGCCATCGAAACCGGAGGCAAGAACAGCGTTCACCACGTCATACGGAATGCCGAGGGCATCGCGAAGGTAGAACTCCAGCCGCTCGGCCATGAATTCGAGCACTGCCGTCACGCAGGCTGCGGCGGGAGCGTGCTCCCCGGCAATGAACCTGGAGGCCCTCTCGAATCGTCGCTCATGCGAGGCGCGCTGCGCCAGGCGGTCTGGAGAGACGAACCGCTTCTCAGCGTCTGACCCGGTGTAGCTGCCGTACGCGCTCACGAAGATTTCGCTCAACCTAAGCGGCATCCTGTATTCGGCGAGGATGCGGATGATGGCGTTTCCCTGCCGACGGAGAGCAAACGGGTCTTTGGAACCCGATGGAATCAGGCCCAGCGCAAACATGCCGAGAATGGAATCAGCCTTATCGCACAGCGAGAGCACTCCGCCTTCCAGGGTGCGCGGAACCGCATCATCCATGCTCTCGGGCTTGTAATGGTCATAGATGGCGGAGGCCACTGCGTTGCGTGCTTCCTCGGGCAGGCGCGGCTCGGAGTCGCGGCTGAGTTGCTGGACCCGTGCATAAAGTCCGCCGACAACGCCCTGCAACTCGGTAAATTCCTTCACCAGTTCCGTAGTGAGATCGGCCTTCGCCAGCAGCGCCGCCTTATGCACAATGCCGGCTCGAACACTGACGCCCGCGCTTCGCAGGGCTTCGCAAACGGCCGAGGCAAACCGCTGCACGCGCAGCGTCTTTTCGTGGTAGCTGCCCAGATCTTTCTGAAAAGTCACATGCTTCAGCAGCTCAACCCGGTTGCGCAACGGAATCTTCTGGTCGGTTTCCCAGAAGAAACGCGCATCGTTGAACCGGGCGCGCAGCACGCGCTCGTTCCCGTGGCGAATGAGGCCGGCGGCATCGCCGGGCGTATTGAGCACGGCAAGGAAGTGCGGCGCCAGCCTTCCTTCCGCATCGTCTACCGCAAAGTACTTCTGGTGGTCGCGCATTACCGTCACCAGCACTTCTTCCGGCAAGGTGAGGAACTGCCGGTCAAAGCTGCCCAGGATTACGGAAGGGAATTCGGTCAAATTGACGGCGGTTCCCAGCAGCGGCTCATCAGCGCGGTAGCGCAATCCTCCGCCGGCAAGCGCAGCCTGCAGGCCAGAGATAATCAGGGCGCGCCGCACCGCGGGATCCACCAGAACCGAGTTTTTTTCCAGCGCCGGCGCGTAGGTCGCAGGGCGCGCGACTTCGACCGGTTGCGAGCCGGCGAGGATGCGATGTCCATACGACTGCCGGCCGGCACGAATGCCGGCAAACTCCAGAGGGATGACTTCACCTCCCAGCAGCGCCACCAGCCAGCGCACCGGCCGCACAAACAACTCCGGCTTGCCCGGCCGCCAATACATGTTTTTCGGCCAGGAAAGCGCCGCGATTTCGGGCGGCAGTGCGTCGCGCAGCACTTCCGAAGCGCTGCGTCCCCGCTGCGTTACGGTAGCGGCGAGGTACTCGCCTTTAGGCGTGGTGATGCGCTGCAGTTGACCAACTTCGACGCCCGATTTCCTGGCAAACGCGTGCGCCGCGGGCGTGGGCGCGCCATCCTTGAACGCCGCCTTTACCGGCGGGCCCGTAACCTGTTCGGTGACGTCTGCCTGGCTCTCGAAAACCCCGCGAGCTAGAACGGCGATGCGGCGAGGAGTTGACAGCCGCTCGCTCTGCGGCGCGTTAATGAGGCGCTCACCGCGCAGAACTGCGAGGACGCGCTGCTCGACCTCAGCCGCAGCCGCATCGATCATTCGCGCGGGAATCTCTTCGGTGCCGATTTCCAGAAGAAGGTCAGCCATCGGGGTTTCTCTTCAAGGTGCGGCTGCATGGACCTGCTGCTCGAACTGCTGCGCAGACCAGGCTTTGGCAACGCCGACCGCAAGCTGCCGGATGCGGGCAATCAACCCTACGCGTTCAGTCACCGAGATTGCCCCGCGGGCGTCGAGCAGGTTGAATAAGTGCGAGCATTTCAGGCACAGATCGTAAGCGGCAAGAACCGGGAAGCGGGCTACAGCGGCCGGCCGGCCGCCGTTTTCTGCCGGCCCGGCAATCTGGTGAAAACGCTCCATCAGTTGCCGGCATTCTGTTTCATATAAGCGCAGGTGCTCCCACAGGCAAGCGACGTCAGCATATTCAAAGTTGTAGGCGCTAAACTGCTCTTCATCCGCCAGGCGGACATCCCCATACGTTATGGCTTCTCCGGAGGGCGCCCGTGTCCACAGGATGTCATAGATGGAATCCACGTCCTGCAGGAAGGCGGCGATCCGCTCGAGACCGTAGGTCAACTCCGCTGAAATCGGGTCCAGGTCGAGCGCTCCGCACTGCTGAAAATACGTGAACTGCGTAATCTCCAAACCGTCGAGCATCACCTGCC
>JAFAIN010000060.1 GCA_019236695.1 Acidobacteriota bacterium
GCCGCGAGCAGCACCGGGCGGCGTCCGTAGCGATCGGAAAGTGGACCATAGATCATCTGGCCCACCGCGAATCCGACCAAATAGCTCGAAATCGTCAGCTGCGTGCGAGCGACCGGCGCGCCGAGAACATGGCCGATATCCGGCAGCGACGGCAGATACATATCCATCGACAGCGGACCGAGCGCCGTCAGCATGGCCAGTAACAGCGTGAGCCCGAACGTGCCGGGTTGAAGCATCAGCAGGGTTCCAGCAGGCGACCACGCCGCTATCCGGCACTAGGGAGGGCGTACCTGCCACGCCATAGCGCGAAGCGGTGAGGACAATGCGTTTCCGATAAAAACCCGAAAAAGGCCGCCTTCGCCGGTGGTTGTTTCGGGTTTATAAGGGGGTGAGCCTTATCCAGACAGATATCCCGGAACAAGGCATGGATGCAAAAACGGATGGCCGTGC
The DNA here is from genome assembly GCA_019236695.1 of Acidobacteriota bacterium. Classification (GTDB taxonomy): domain Bacteria; phylum Acidobacteriota; class Terriglobia; order Terriglobales; family Acidobacteriaceae; genus JAFAIN01. Next base: position 451 of record JAFAIN010000060.1, read on the forward strand.
GGCCCATACGCCGCGCGTGGAAGATGACATTTTGGTGCGCGGAAAGGGGCGCTACGCAGCCGATGTCACCGAGCCCGGCCAAACCTATGCCTATTTCGTCCGTTCTCCGCATGCTTTTGCGCGGATCGCCAGCGTCGACATAGCCACCGCCGCCGCCGCGGTGGGCGTACTCGGCGTGCTGACGGCAAAAGACATGGCGGGGATCACAAGCCTCGGACGGCACCCGCCGCTTGCCGGGCGCGGCGGCAAGCCTCTGATCTTGCCGCACCGGCCCGCGCTCGCCGGCGAACGGGCGGTGCATATCGGCGAGCCTGCCGCCATGGTGGTCGCCGAGACCCCTGCCGCCGCGCAAGACGCGGCCGAATTGGTGGAGGTGGACTACGAGCCGCTGCCCCCGGTGATGTCGGCAGAATCGGCCCTGCAGGATGAAACCGTCCTGCACAACGAAGCAGGCACAAACAAGGTGTGGGAAGGAACCTTTGAGTATGGCGAGGTGGATCAGGCATTTCGCGATGCAGCCAGCATTGTTCACATTGACCGCATGCACTTCCACCGCTTCTCCAGCACGCCGCTCGAAAATAACGCGGTCATCGGTCAGTGGGACCATCGTGACGACAACATTTATTTCTGGTGTAACAATTCCTTTCCCACCATCGGCATCCAGCTCGTAGCGCCCGCATTGGGAGTGCACATCGATCGCATCCGCGTGCAGACTCACGACATTGGCGGCAGCTTCGGCATCAAGATCACAAATTATCCCTATATGACGCTGTGCGCGCTGGCATCGCGAAAGGCCGGCGGAAAGCCGGTGAAGTGGGCAGAGACGCGCACCGAACACATGCTGGCGAGCGCGCATGGAAACGAGCGCACATTCCTGGATACCAGGATCGCCCTCGATGGTGAAGGCGTCATAACGGCAATCGACTCGCGCCATCTGGATGACTGCGGCGCCTACCCCCGCTACGAGCCTCTCGGGTGCGTCATCTGGGCGCAGGTCTTCGCCGGGGTTTACAGGCTTCGCAATGCGCGCATCCGGTTTGCCCAGGCGGTCACGAACAAGTGCCCGGTGGGTCCGAATCGCGGCTATTCCCGCATGCAGCATCCGTGGTTTCTGGAGCGCTGCATTGATATCTGTGCTCACGAGCTTGGTATTGCAAGCGATGAAATGCGGCGCCGCAATTACATTCGGCCCGAGCAGTTCCCCTACACCACTCCGAACGGCTGTGTTTACGATTCCGGCAACTATCCCGGCATGCTCCGCCTCGCCCAGGAGCGCATTGGCTGGAACGATTGGAAAAAGAAGCAGGATGAAGCGCGCCAGGAAGGCCGCTCGATCGGAATTGGCATCGGCACTACGCTCGATTCCGGCACGAACAATTTTGGCCAGTCGCGCATTGTCAATCCCAACGCGCCTTTCTCGGGAAATTCGCAGGCGGCGAATGTCAAGCTGGATATCTATGGCGAGATCGTGGTCAGCGTAGGTTCCGTGCCGCAGGGCCAGGGCCATGAAACCACCTCGGCCCAGGTGGTTGCCGATGTACTGGGTGTTACGCCCGACATGGTGACGGTGCGCGCCGGATTTGACACCGAGCGCAACGTGCACACCGGACACACCGGAACCTACGCCAGCCAGTTTGCCGTTTCCGGACTCTCAGCCGTTCATGGGGCCGCGCAGAAACTGCGTAAGGAACTTCTTCGCCTTGCCGCTTACGCCTTAAACGCACCAGAAGACCAGTTGGAGCTCGGCGAAGGCAAGCAGGGGGCGGAAGTTCGGGTTCGCGGCGGCGACAAATCCATTAACTATTGGGCGCTCGCCAACATCATTAATGTAAACAACGCCGGACTGCCCGATGAACTCCAGGACGTAACTCTCAATTGCCGCTACACCTGGCGAGCTCCCTTCAAGATACCGGATATCGAGCGCAAATACGGAAACCTGACGCTTACGTATTCCTCGCAGCTTCACATTGCCGTAATCGAAGTTGACAACGAAACCGGCAATCCGAAAATTCTGGATTATTGCGCGGTGGATGACTGCGGCACCATGATCAACCCGCTCATTGTCGAAGGCCAGGTGCACGGAGCCACGGCACATGGAATCGGTGCAGCGCTCATGGAGAACTGCGCCTACGATGAAGCCGGGAATATGGTGACCAGCACATTCAGCGAATACACCCCCATCACGGCAGTGAACATGCCAAACATCAAGTTCGCCAATATCGAGACCCCCTCTCCACACAGCTACAGCGGGGCCAAAGGAATGGGGGAAGGCGGTGCCGCTCCGGTGCACGCCATATCCGCCGCGCTGCAGGATGCGCTGTACGGAAAGGGGATCTACATTACAGAATCGTTCAACAACGGCGATTCCATTTTCAGAGCCCTGGCGGAGCGACAGCGGGACAGCAAAAAAACCGGGGTGCGCGTCGACAGGCGTAACCGGACTCAGGTCCATTCGTAGCTGGGCAAATGATCCGTCGCGTATGCATTGTCGGTTGTGGCGCCATTGGCAGCCTTTACGCCGCCCACCTGGCGCGAGTGGCGGAAGTGCACGTGCTGGTTCGCCGGCGTGAGCATGCACAGTCTCTGGCGGCTAACGGCCTGCGGGTCAGCGGCATTCACGATTTTCATTCCGGGATTCGTGCCACCTGCGATGTTGCCGAACTGCCTCCGTGCGATCTGGCTATCGTTGCCACTAAGGCCACTCAGACCGCGGAAGCTCTGGCCGAATGTGGATACCTGTTCGATAGCGGCGCCGTCCTGTCGGCGCAGAATGGGCTGGGAGGAGAAGAGATCATCGCGCGGCACACTCGCGCCCGCGTCATTCGCGGCACCACGTTCATGAGCGGCACTCGCCACAGCGATGCTCACGTGCAGTACGAACTCGATACCGCTACGTGGATGGGCCCTTTCGAACCGACGGCAACGCCCTTTTCGGTAGTGCAGGAAGCGGCTGAACTAATCAACCGCAGCGGCTTGAGAGCAGAAGCCCTGCCCGACGCGCGCCCGGCGCAATGGGCCAAGGTGATATTTAATTCTTCCGTAAATGCCGTCTCTGCTCTGACCGATCTGCCTCACTGCCCCGCGTTTGCCGACGAACAGGAGTTCTGTTCGCTTGGCCACTTGCTGCATGCACTGATCGAAGAAGGCAAGCGAGTCGCCGCGGCAGCCGGAATTGTGCTCCACGCCGATCCATGGAAAATGAACTGCGTGGGCGCGCAAACAAATCATCCGCCATCAATGCTGGCCGATGTTCGCAAGCACGTTCGCACCGAAGTTGACTTCCTGGGAGGGGCAATCGCCCGGGAAGCGGAGCGGTTCGGAGTGCCGGCTCCCTTGCATAGCGGCCTTTACCGGTTGATTAAGGGCAAAGAGGCCGGCTGGACATTTGATCAGGAGAACCGGCCGGCGGCCGCGCGGGGGGTACGAGCGAACACTGACTCCGCAATTTCCGGAAGCAATGGTCTGGAATTCCGCGTTCCCCCGGTCGACCTGCAGGCTCCACAAGAGCGGGAAAATCCGTCACCGAAAGCCGAAACAGAGAAGTCTAAGATCTGAAGCATCGGAGCTGGCATGGCATGGCCAATTGATTCTGAAAAACTGGAACGCGTTCGCCGCCTGATGCGCGATCGCGGGCTTGACGCTCTGGTGGTGCGCGCTCCCGACAACGTTCTCTACCTTACGAACTACTGGTGCATGAAGGGGTACGATATCGCTGTCTTCCCCCGCGAAGGCGACCCTACCTTAATTGTGATCGAGCCCCAGGGTGAGGATGCCCGCAGCATGGCATGGACACCCGATATCCGCCTGTTCAAGTTTTATGATGAGCGCGACCCGCGCCCACCTACGTTGCGCGCCCTCGAAGCTGCGCTTGACGTGCTGCGCCGCCGCGACCTTGCAGGGAAGGTTGGCATCGAACTGGAAAACGGCTCCCAGGCTGCCGATCGCATGGTTGGCGAGCCCACCGTTTATACCAACACGTATTTTGAGGCATTCCGGCGTAGCTGCGGCACAGTGGAGGATGCCACCACTCTTCTTGCCGCAGCCCGCGCCATCAAAACGCCCCAGGAACTCGAGCGCATGCGCCTGGCGAATGAATTAGCCGCCCTGGCGATGGAGCACACCCGCGAGCGCATGCATCCCGGCATGAAGGAAAGCGAAGTCGGCGGCCTCTTCGAGTCATTCGTTCATGGAACTGGGGTGGGGTTCCAGGGCAAGGTGGAAATGGCACGCGCTTTTACCCTGGTGTGGTCAGGAAATGGAATCCGAACTTTCACCGCAACCGGAGACCGCCCGGTTCAAAAAAATGAGCCGACGTTATTTGAAATTTGGGTTGTGGTGGACGGTTACTGGACCGACCTCACCAAGAATATCTGTCCCGGAGAACTGACTCCTCGCTATCACAAGTTGCTCGATCAACTCCTTGTTGTATTTGATGAAGCGGTAGCGCATTTACGGGATGGCGCCAGTCTCCCTGATCTCGACCGCCTCATGCGCGCCCGAATCAGCGAAGCCGGCTATCCGGGCCAGCCATCGCACCCTGTGGCTCACGGCGTCGGAGCGCGAGCCCACGAGCCGCCTTACTCTCACCAGGCCGGAAGTGGAACCATTCAGAAAGGCATGGTCTTCGCCATTGAACCTGGTATTTATTGGCCCGAAGGCGGAGGCCTCCGCCTGGAAGATAATTTTCACGTGACCTCCAGCGGAAGCGAGAAGCTCTGCCGCTACCCCGATGATTTTCGCCTGGCCGGCGTCGCTACGGCACAGGGAGGCCGCTCATGAATCCCAAGCCCGCAACGGCGGAAGCACAAACCCCACCTTCAGGTCAGAATTTTCATGACTCGCGTTCAAGCCTCGATCCCCAAGTTGTCCGTTCCGTCCTCGCCGAAGTAGATGAAGCTGCGCTGGTCGCTGATTGTTGCGACGTAATTAACATTCCCAGCCCGACTGGGGATGAGCTCCAGATGGCAGCCCACATGCGCCGTCTTTTTGAAGCGCTGCACCTGGAAGTAACGTGGCAGGAAGTGGAAGACGGCCGCGCAAACGTCATCGGGCGCTGGGTGGGCCATGGTTCCGGCGCGAACCTCATGTTCAACGGCCACATGGACACCTCCAACACAGGTGGCGAACCGTTTCTCACCGGGATCGGCTACAAGCCTCACGCTCAGGTTCGCGACGGAGTCATCTACGGGCTCGGAATCTACAACATGAAGGGGGCGCTCATCTGCTACGTCCATGCGGTACGGG